>DIVX01000074.1:0-3775 GCA_002422505.1 Desulfovibrio sp. UBA6121 | reverse complement strand
AGCGACGTGCAGCTCTACGAGGAATACCCCGCGCGCTACGGCGCGGACGCAGGCCGCAGGCACCGCTGGATTCGCGGCGACTGGCAGATAGCCCGTTGGCTGCTGCCGGGCGTGCCCGGCCCGGACGGGCGACCGCGCCCGAATCCACTTTCCCTCTTGTCGCGCTGGAAAATAGCGGACAACCTCAGGCGCAGCCTCACGGCCGCAGCGTTGACCCTTCTTTTGCTGGCGGGCTGGACCGTGCTGGCCTCGGCCTGGTTCTGGACGCTCTGCGTGTGCGGCGTCATCCTGCTGCCGACCATTGTTTCCGCAGGGTTGAACGCGCTGCAAAAGCCGGAGGACCGCTCTCTGCGCCAGCACTTTGCCGCCACGGCGCGCCTGCTGCCCCGGCACTTCGCCCAGGCCGCCTTCGCCCTGGTCTGCCTGCCGCACGAGGCGTATTTCAGCCTGGACGCCCTGGCGCGCACAAGCTGGCGCATGCTGGTCACGCGCCGGGGGCTGCTGGAGTGGAATCCTTCTGGCGAAGCGGACGCACACGACCGCACGGATCTCGTCGGCACCTGCCGGACCATGTGGTTCAGTTCCTTTCTGGCCGTGGCCACGGGGCTCGGGTTGGCTGCGTTCCGGCCCATGTCGCTCCTTGCCGCCGCGCCCATACTCGGCCTCTGGTTCATGGCCCCGGCCCTGGCCTGGTGGCTCAGCCTGCCCCTGGCGCGCCACCGCGAGCGCCTTACAGAGGCGCAGACCCTGTTTCTGCGCAAGATTGCGCGCAAGACCTGGGCCTTTTTCGAGACCTTCGTCGGGCCGGAGGACCACTGGCTGCCGCCGGACAACTATCAGGAGCATCCCGTGGCCGTGGTGGCCCACCGCACCTCGCCCACGAACATGGGCCTGGCGCTTCTGGCCAACCTCACAGCCTACGACTTCGGGACAATTTCCTGCGGGCGGATGCTTGAGCGCAGCGCGCGCACCCTGGAAACCATGGCCGCCCTGGAGCGGCACCGTGGGCATTTCTTCAACTGGTACGACACCCTCTCGCTTCTGCCTTTGCCGCCGCAGTACATTTCCGCCGTGGATTCCGGCAATCTGGCCGGGCACCTGCTGACCCTGCGCTCTGGCCTCTTGGCCCTGGCCGGGGAGCCCATCCTCTCGGCGCGGCTGTTTGAGAGTCTGGCCGACACCCTGGAGCTCACCCTGGACGCCGCCGCAAAGACGCCCGCAGCGGAGCTGGGCGCGGATGTTCCGGCCCTGCTGGCCGGGCTGCGCCACGACCTCGCCCTGGACGCCGCCGCGCCGTCCAACACGCCGCCCGCCACGCTCAGCGCCACGCGGGTGCGCCTCACACGGCTGGCGGCGGCCATAAAAACCCTGGCTGCCACCCTCAGTCCACGAGCCGCCGACCCGGACAACGAGCTGGACTTTTGGGTGCGCGCCCTGACCGAGCAGTGCCAAGACGCCCTGGCCGAGCTGGACCTCTTCGCGCCGTGGGCGGCGCAGCTCTCTGTCCCCGGAGCCCAGACGGACATTCTGGCCCTTGAAGCCATGCCGACCCTGCGCGGGCTTGCGGCCCTGGAGCCGGGGCCCGCCGCCGCCGGGGCGTCCCCTGTGGCCTCTGCCGTGCCTGCCCTTGCAGAGCTTTTGGCCCTGGCCAAAACGCACGCGCAGGACAGAATCGCGGCCCTGGAGGCGCTCGCCGCGCAGTGCGGCCAGCTTGCCTGCATGGAGTATGGCTTCCTGTATGACGAGAAGCGGCGGCTCTTGGCCATCGGCTACAACGTGGACGAAAGGCGGCGCGATGAGAGCTGCTATGATCTGCTGGCGTCCGAGGCGCGGCTGGCCACCTTCGTGGGCATCGCCCAGGGGCAGCTGCCGCAGGAAAGCTGGTTCGCACTGGGCCGTATGCTCACCACCGCCGGGGGGGAGCCCATCCTGCTTTCGTGGAGCGGCTCCATGTTCGAGTACCTCATGCCCCTGCTGGTGATGCCGACCTACGAACACACGCTGCTCGACCAGACTTGCGCCACAGCCGTGGCCCGGCAAATGGACTACGGCAGGAAGCGCGGCGTGCCCTGGGGCATTTCGGAGTGCNNAACTACCAGTACCGGGCCTTCGGCGTACCCGGCCTGGGGCTCAAACGCGGCCTGGCCGAGGACCTGGTCATCGCCCCCTACGCCACGGTGATGGCCCTCATGGTGGCCCCCCTGGCGGCTTGCCGAAACCTGCTGCGCCTGGCCGAGGACGGCTACGAGACGCGCTTCGGGTTCTATGAGGCCATCGACTTCACCCCGTCGCGCCTGCCGCGCGGGCAGACGAGCGCCGTGGTGCGCTCTTTCATGGTGCACCACCAGGGCATGAGCTTTTTGTCCCTGGCGAGCCAGCTGCTGGGCCGCCCCATGCAGCGGCGCTTCAAGGCCGATGCCCAGCTCCAGGCCACCCTGCCGCTGCTGCAGGAGCGCATTCCCCAGACCGGAGCCAGCTTTGCGCACACCACGGAGCTCTCGGAAGGTCAGCTCATTTCAAGCCTGCCCGAAACACCCACCCGCGTGTACGACACCCCCCACACGCTGAGCCCGGAGGTGCAGCTGCTCTCAAACGGCAGGTACCACGTGATGGTGACCAACGCGGGCGGCGGCTACAGCCGCTGGAAGGATTTTGCCGTAACGCGCTGGCGCGAGGACGCCACCTGCGACAACTGGGGCTCGTTCTGCTACCTGCGCGACGTGGCCACCAGGGAATTCTGGTCCACGGCCCACCAGCCCACCCTGAAGCCGCCCAAGCACTACGAGGCCATCTTCTCGGAAGACCGCGTGGAGTTCCACCGCCGCGACTACGACTACGACACCCGCCTGGAGATCGCCGTCTCGCCGGAGGACGACATCGAATTGCGGCGGCTGCGCATCACCAACCGGGCGCGCACGCGCCGGGCGCTCGACGTCACCAGCTACGCCGAGGTGGTCCTGGCCCAGCAGGCGGCCGACGCGCTGCATCCGGCCTTCAGCAATCTCTTTGTGCAAACGGAGATCCTCCATCCGCAGCGGGCCATTTTGTGCACCCGGCGTCCGCGTTCGCAAGACGAGGCCGCGCCGTACCTGCTGCACCTCATGGCCGTGCGCGGCGGCAAAGAGGCGGACGCTTCCTACGAGACCGACCGCATGCGCTTTATCGGCCGGGGCAACACGGTCGCCAATCCCTTGGCCCTGCGGGCCGACGCCGCAGACTACGCCATCTCCCTTTCCGGCACGCAGGGCTCGGTGCTCGACCCCATCGTGGCCATCCGCCAGCGCATCGCCCTTGACCCGGGCGAATCGGTGTTTGTGGACATGGTTACCGGCATGGCGGAAGACCGCGAGGCCGCAATGCTGCTGGTGGAGAAATACCAGGACCGCCGCCTGGCCGACCGCGTTTTCGACCTGGCCTGGACGCACAACCAGGTGCTGCTGCGCCAGCTGAACGCCAGCGAGGCCGAGGCCCAGCTGTATGGCCGCCTGGCCGGAGCCATCCTCTACGCCGGGGCGGGGCTCAGGGCCGAGCCGGGCATGCTTGGCAAGAACCGCCGGGGCCAGTCCGGGCTGTGGGGCTATTCCATCTCCGGCGACCTGCCCATGGTGCTGCTCAAAATCGAGGACGGAGCCAACATCGAGCTGGCGCGCCAACTGGTGCAGGCCCATGCCTATTGGCGGCTCAAGGGCCTGGCCGTGGATCTTGTCATCTGGAACGAGGACAACGCGGGCTACCGGCAGGTGCTGCACGACCAGATCATGGGGCTCATTGCCGC
>DIVX01000153.1:718-19437 GCA_002422505.1 Desulfovibrio sp. UBA6121 | reverse complement strand
ACGAATCCATGCTCACCGGGGAGTCGCTGCCGGTGGGCAAAAACCCGGCGGCAACGCCCAGAGACGCCGTGCTGGCCGAGCGCGCAGGCATGGCCTTTGCGGGCACGCTGGTGACCTACGGCCAGGCGAGCGGCGTCGCCGTGGCCACGGGCCTGGGCACGGAGCTTGGGCGCATTTCCACGCTCATGGAAAGCGCGCAGGAGCTGGAAACACCGCTCACGCGCAAGATCAGCCGTTTCAGCCAGGTGCTGCTGGCGGGCATCCTGATCCTGGCGGGCCTCAACTTCGGCCTGGGCCTGCTGCGCGGCNNCTGGCGGTGGGGGCCATTCCAGAGGGCCTGCCCGCCGCCGTCACCATCATCCTGGCCATCGGCGTATCGCGCATGGCCGCGCGCCGGGCGGTCATCCGCCGCCTGCCCGCAGTGGAGACCTTGGGCAGCGTCACCGTCATCTGCACGGACAAGACCGGCACCCTGACCGAGAACCAGATGACCGTGCGCCGCCTGTGGGCCGGGGGGCAAGGCGCGCAGGTCACGGGCAGCGGCTATGCGCCAGTGGGAGGCATCAGCAATGACGGCGGAGGCGGCCTGAGCCAGGCCCAGCGCGCCTGCCTGCTGGCCGGGCTGCTGTGCAACGACGCCGTGCTGCGCGCGCCGGATTTCATCCCCCCCGGCCCAACGAGTGCGAAGGGTGCCCCGGGCTCTTCCGGCGCACCAGCCCATGGGAACGCAGCGGGAGCCGCCACTACGGCGACCGGAACCTGGCGCGTGGAAGGCGACCCTTCCGAGGCGGCGCTGCTGGTGAGCGCGGCCAAGGCCGGGCTGAACAGACAGGCGGAGCTGGCCGCCGCGCCCCGGCTGGACGAGCTGGCCTTCGAGTCGGAGCGGCAGTACATGGCCACCGTGAACCGCCACCCCGAAGGCGCGCGCCTCTGGCTCAAGGGCTCGGTGGAGCGCGTGCTGGAGCGCTGCGCCAGCGCCCTTACGCCCGAGGGCGGCCTTGGCCCCCTCGATGTGGCCGCCGTGCTGCGCGAGGTGGACGCCATGACCGCGCAAGGTCTGCGGGTGCTGGCCTTCGCACGCGGAGAGAGAGCGCAGGGCGCGCAGGCAAGCGCAAGATCGCAGCAATCTGCCTTGGCGGACGCGTTGGGGCTCACGGCTCCCACAGTGGGCGACGCGCCGGGCGGCTCGCACAGCGGCGCAGGGAACGCGGCCGCGCAGGCCACGCGAAATATCGGTCCGGAAACCAGGCTGCAGGGCGAGGCGAACGGCGGCCTGGGTGACGGCTTTGGCACTGCCTTGAGCCATCAACCAATATCTTTGCCCCCCGGCGGACACGGCGGCGAGTTGGCCGACGGGGACGTCGGCGGGCTGGTGTTCCTGGGCCTGCAAGGCATGATCGACCCGCCACGAGCCGAGGCCATAGAGGCCGTGGGCACCTGCCGCAAGGCGGGCATCATGGTCAAAATGATCACCGGGGACCACCCCGGCACGGCGCTGGCCATTGGCCGCCTGCTGGGCCTGGGCGGGCCGGACTGCGCCCAGGGCGGGCACTGCGCGGCCCTCACCGGGAGCGAACTGGCCCAGCTGCCGGACCAGGAGCTCAAGACGCAGGCGCGCGCGGTTTCGGTGTTCGCCCGCGTCTCGCCGGAGCAAAAGCTGCGGCTGGTGCGCGCCCTGCAAGCCCAGGGCGAAATAGTGGCCATGACCGGAGACGGAGTCAACGACGCCCCGGCGCTCAAGCAGGCGGACATCGGCGTGGCCATGGGCCTTGCCGGCACCGACGCCGCCAAGGAAGCTGCGGACATGGTGCTGACCGACGACAACTTCGCCAGCATTGCCGCCGCAGTGGAGGAAGGCCGCGGCGTGTTCGACAACCTGCTCAAGTTCATTGTGTGGACGCTGCCCACCAACCTGGGCGAGGGCATGGTCATTCTGGCGGCCTTTCTGTTCGGCGTGGCCCTGCCCATCCTGCCGGTGCAAATTCTGTGGATCAACATGACCACGGCGGCGGCGCTGGGGCTCATGCTCTCTTTCGAACCCCGTGAGCCGGGGCTTATGGACCGCCCGCCGCGCCGCCCGGCCAAACCCATTTTAAGCGGCTTCCTGGCCGGACGCATCGTGCTGGTGGGCGTGCTGCTGCTCGTCGCCTCCTTCGGGCTCTTTGAGCTGGAGCTGCGCCAGGGCGCAAGCGTGCGCGTGGCGCGCACCGTGGCGGTCAACGTCTTTGTGCTGGTGGAAACGGCCTACCTGTTCAACGCGCGCTCGTTCACGCGCTCGCCCTTGGCCCTTGGGCTGTTCAGCAACCCGTGGGCCATGTGGGGCGCGGGGCTCATGCTGCTGCTGCAACTGGCCTATACCTACGCCCCGCCCATGAACGCCCTGTTCGCCAGCGCGCCCATGAACGCGACCCAATGGGCCAGGGTGCTGGCCTGTGCGGTGTTCGTCTTTGCGGTGGTGGAGGCGGAAAAAAAGCTGCGGCGCGGCAGGCGGGCGTAGAATGGGCGCACAAAAACGACGCGCGCGGGAATCGACGCGAAACCGGGTGCAGGGGCAAGGGGGACAGCGGGAAAAAGCGGTGGATGGAGCCCACGAACGGAATTGAACCGTTGACCTCTTCCTTACCAAGGAAGTGCTCTACCGACTGAGCTACGTGGGCGCAAAAGACAAGCGAAGCCAGACGGAAGCCCCTATCCCGCCAGGGGATCAAGGTCAAGAAAAGAATGCCTGCGCGGCGCAAAAAGCCGGGGGGAGCGTCGTTCTTGAAATGCCTGCGCTAATCGCTACCATCCAGTGCCCGCATTACACTTGCCTACGCCAACCGTACGATGTACCCAGATCTCCGGAGGAAACGATATATGCAAGACTATTATTTTTTCCTGCGCGAAGGCTGGATATTCTCTGTGCAGAACATCCTCGACGATGGCGTGGATGTAGTGCTCGAAATACTGGGAGAAAAAGTTACTCTCCACCCAAGGGGAGGGCCACGAGGGACTGTTACTGTGGGTCGCTCAATCTCCCAGGACTTTGGAACACCAGCCCGACTCGTCGCAATGCTTATCGAGACATTTGAGACCGAGAATTCTCAAGAAGAGCTTGCAAAGGCGTTCAGCGCAGCATTAAACCCATACTACTAAAAACAATCTTCGGAGAACCTATCCATCTTATTCCAGATAACCACAAAGCGAACGATATGAGGCATCACCCAACAAAAAGGGCTCCGAGGGTTTTACCCCGGAGCCCTCGTCATTTTTGGTCGGGGCGACATGATTTGAACATGCGACATCCTGCTCCCAAAGCAGGCGCGCTACCGAGCTGCGCTACGCCCCGAAAATGGAGAAACACCCTCTACGGCAAAAGCGAGAGGGCGGCAAGACTCGCTTCAGCCCTTTTCCGGCTGGCTGCCGGTCCACTTGCCAAGGGGCGCGGCCTCCTCGGCCAACATCACCGGAATCTCGTCGCGCACGGGGTACACCACCGCGCACGCCGTGCACAAAAGCCCGTCCTGCCCGGGCAGCAGCACCAGCCCGCCATGGCACTTGGGACAAGCGAGCAGTCCCAGCAACTCAAGATTCAACGCCATGCGCACCTCCACGAAACAGACTGCCCCCCGTATACCCGACACGCCCCGACTGCACAAGCGCCCGCCAGCCCCTTGACGCCGCTGGAACTTTGCCGGATATAACGTAAAAATATCGCATTTCCCCACCCCCTTGCGAGGCCACCATGCACCAACGCATCGACCTGCACACCCACTCCACCGCGTCCGACGGCACCCTGACCCCGGCGGAGCTTATGCGTGCGGCCAAAGAGGCCGGGCTCGCAGCCATCGCCCTCACCGACCACGACACCTTCGACGGCCTGCCCGAGGCCAGGGCAGAGGCGGCCGTGCAAGGCGTGGAGCTGGTGCCCGGCTGCGAGCTCTCCCTTGATTACAACGGCCTGCCCACGCACCTTTTGGCCCTGTTTGTGGACGAGCGCCCCGGTCATGTGGTGCACGAGCTGACACGCGTGCGCCAGGCCCGCGCCAACCGCAACGCCATCATGCTCGAAAAGCTCAAGACCGTGGGCGTGCACCTGCGCCGGGAAGACGTGGAACGCCACGCCACAGGCGTAGTGGGCCGCCCGCACATGGCCCAGGCCATGCTGGAGGCGGGCGTGGTGAAAAGTTTCGAGGAAGCCTTCGCGCGGTTCCTGGGCGCAGGCGGGCTGGCCTATGTGCCCAAGGTCAAGCTCACCCCCAGGGAGGCCATTGGGGCCATCCACGCCGATGGCGGCCTGGCCGTGCTGGCGCACCCCTATTTGCTCTCGCAGCAACGGCGGCAAATAGAGCCCATTCTGCGCGAGCTTACCGCACTGGGGCTGGACGGGGTGGAGGTGTACTACACCGAGCACTCCGACAAGTACACGGACCTGGTGGCCGAGCTGGCGCAAAACCTGGGGCTCTTGATGAGCGGCGGCTCGGACTTCCACGGCGCGGTGAAGCCGGGCGTAGCCCTGGGCCGGGGGCACGGCGGGCTTTTTGTGCGCGGAGAACTCTTGGACAACATGAAGCAGCGGCTGGCGGGCAACGCTGCCAGGAAATGAGTCCGCTATTTAGCACTTGCAAACCGTCATACGAAAGGATAATAAGTACGCATACGTAATGGCGATACCAAGACCGCGCAAATTACGAAACGTACGGAGACGCAGCCAATGGCGGTTGAGCATGAAGACGGGCAGGCCAAAAGCAACGGGCAGCCTGCCATAGACAATCAGGAAGCGGCGCGGCGCGTGGAACGCCTGCCCGGCGTGCATTTGCAGCTCAAGGTCGGCAATCAGCTTTTTCTGCGCCTGCTCTGCGTGGACCAGCGCTACGAGGGCAAGGTCGTCGGCGTGGAGCCCTATGCTTACAGCATTGTGCAGGTGCGCCTGCCGCAAGACACCCTCGCCCGCCTGGGGCATAACCCCGGCGTGGTGGCCCAGCTGAACGCCGGGGGCACGCTCTTCGGCTTTCGCACCGAGGTGGTGAACCGGGTGAGCACCCCGGCCCCGCTGCTCTTCCTGTCCCACCCGGACAGCGTGGAGCGGCTGGTGCTGCGCCGCACCGAGCGGGTGGACGTCACCCTTCCCGGCAGCATCCACGGCCATTTCGGCGATTACGACGTCGTGCTTCTGGATTTGGCCCCCACCGGATGCAGCTTTGCGGCCCGCTCGAACCTCAAAAGCCCGCTGCGCGCCGCCCAACCCGGCGAACGCATGGTGCTGCGCTGCGACCTGGGCTGCGGCCAGCCGCTCATGGCCCCGCTCATGCTGCGCCGCGTGGAGGAGCAAAAAGGCCGCATCACCATGGGCGGCCAGTTTGTGGATATGACGGAGGAAAGCGAGCAGTTGCTGCACGGCTACGTGCAACGCATGCAGACCCTGCTCAGCTGAAGGCCGTTCGGCGGCGCGTAGGCGGATTGGCGGCGCCCCTGCCCGCCCGGCGGGTCACAGGCAGGCGGACCACAGGCAGACAACGGGGACGCGCGCCAGGCCGCCGCCCAGCAGGGCCGCCCCGCCAGAGGGCCGCCCAGGGCCAGCCTCAAAAGTAACGCCGCGCTGCGGCTAGACGAAAACCCGACGGTTCATGCCCAAGAGGCAGAACACCTCATAGGAAATGGTGCCCCACCAGGAGGCCAGCTCCTCGGCGGAGATGGCCAGCGGCCCGGAGCCGCCCAAAAGCACGGCCCAGTCACCGGCGCGCGCTTCCGGAATATCGCTCACGTCGCAGGCGCACAGCTGCATGCACACCCTTCCCACCTGCGGCGCACGCCGCCCGGCCACAAGCATCTGCGCGCCCCTGCCGGAAAGTCCCCGGCTGTAGGCGTCGGCGTAGCCCGCAGCCACAATGGCCACGCGCATGTTGCGCTCTGCCGTGTAGGTGCCGCCGTAGCTGATTGTTTGCCCTTTTTTGAGGGCGTGCACAGTCACAATCTTGGTGCGCACCTCCATGGCCGGGGTAAGCCCACGGCCCAGGTGCTCCCAGGCGGTGCCTGCAAAGGGATTGGCCCCGTAAAGCGCAATGCCGCCGCGCTGGCTTTGGTGGTGCAATTTGTGGTGGGCCAAAATGCCTGCGGAGTTGGCCAGATTGGCCTCCACCGGGAACCCGGCCTTGTTCAGGGCGGCCAGCATGTCTTCAAACAGCCCGGCCTGGCCCATGACCACGCCTACAGCCTCGGGGTCGTCCGCCGTGGCCAGGTGCGAGCTGGCCATGACCGGCCGCACCAGCGGGGCCTCGCGCAGGCGGTCCACCAAACGGGGAATGTCCTCGGCCACAAAGCCCAGGCGGGCCATGCCGGTATCGAACTTAAGGGAGATGGGCAGGCCCTTGCCCGCACGCGCGGCCTGTCCGGCCAGGGTTTCCAACTGGCGGAAGGTGCCCACGAAGGGGATGATTTCGTAGTCCCACAGCAGGGAGTAGTCCTCGGCATCCACCGGGCCGAGCAGCGAAAGGATGCGCGCCTTGATGCCCGCGCCGCGCAGATACTGGCGCAGGGCCGCGCCCTCCTCCACGGAGCCGATGGCGAAGGTGTCGCAGCCTTCCTGGGCCAGGGCCTGGGCCACTTCGCACAGGCCGTGCCCGTAGGCGTCGGCCTTGATGACACCGATGACGCGGCTGCCATGGCCGCAAAGCAGGCGGTAATTGGCCCGAATGGCCGCAAGACGGATGCGGACTTCAAACTTGTTGTGCAAAATGCTCATGAGGCAAAACTCTCCTGCGCCAGAATCTCAGGAAAAAGAAGTATCGGCGCGGAGGGCACATTGGCAGAGATTGGCATGGTACGCAAGAACAGTACACCCGCCTGGAGCGAATTACGCAACACGATTTGTGCTATTTGCGCTTAAAAAGGCGCTCCAGGTCGGCCTCGCCAAAGGAAACCACCACCGGCCTGCCATGGGGGCAGTGCTCGCGTTCCGGCGCGTCCAGCCAGGCCTCCAAGAGGGCCAGGGCCTCGTCCAGGGCCAGGGCCTGCCCGGCCTTGATGGCCGACTTGCAGGACAACAGCGTCCACAGGGAAGTGAGCCCGTCGGACTGCTCGTCCAAGATCTCGCGCAGGTGCTGCACGGCCTTGCCAGCGGGCAGGCTGGGCGGAACCCCGCGCACCAGGAGCGTCTCGCCCTGCTGCTCCAGCACAAAGCCCACCTCGCGCAGCTCGCCCTCCAGCTCGGCCAGGCGCAGGGCCTCCGCCGGGTGCAGGGAAAGGGGCAAGGGCACGGCCAGGGGCTGGGAATGGCCCGCGCTGCGCGCCCGGCGCATGTTCTCCAGAATCACGCGCTCGTGGGCCGCGTGCTGGTCCACTATAACCAGCCGCCCGCCGCCCTGGCGCAGCACCAGGTAGGTATCGGCCACCTGGCCCAGATATTCCAGCCCCTCCCGCGAGAGGGTGCGCGGCGTTGCCGCAGCCAGACCAGGCTCCACCGCGCCGGGCTGCGGCGCGGAAGCGCAGTGGTCTGCGCCGGGCGAGCCGCCGCCCGCTGCAACAACGCCGGGCGTTACGGGCAGGGGCACAAAACGCTCCGCCTGCGGGGCGAGAAAATCCTTGTAGGCGTTCAGGCGCGGCGGGGCGCTGGGCTCCTGCCAACCGCCAGAGCGCTGCCAGCCGCCGGACGGCGGGCTTGCAAAACCCTGGGCAAAGCCGCCGCCGACTGGACCGCCCTCTCCCCCGTTGCCGACGCCGCCGACTGGACCGCCGACTGGACCGCCGATGGGACCGCCAGGCTCGCCGCCTGCCTGGCCAAAGCCGGGCGTTGCGTAGCCTGCCGGGGCCTCGGCCAGGGCTTCCACCCCGGCCACGGGCTCCAAGGCCCAGCGCACCAGGGAGAACACCGCGCCCTCGTCGCGGAAGCGCACTTCCATTTTGGAGGGGTGCACGTTCACGTCCACCTCTTCCGGCGGCAGGTCGAGGAACAGCAACACCTGCGGATACTCGCCGGAAAGCAGGCGGCCCTTGTAGGCGTCGCGCGCGGCGCGCATCAGCAGGCGGTCCTGCACGGGGCGGCCGTTGACGTAGAAAAGCATGCGGTCGGCGCGGTTCTGCGCGTGGGAGGGCCGCCCGGCCAGGCCGCGCGCGTTCAGCCCGTCGCGGCTGCGCTGGAACTCCACCAGGCCGTTCGTCACCGCCTGGGGCCAAAAGCGGTCCAGGCGCTCGGCAAGACTTTGCCCGCCGGGCAGGCGGAACAGCTCGCGCCCGCCGCTGACCAGGGAAAAAGCCACGTCGGGCCGGGCCAGGGCCATGCGCATCAGCGCCTCCTGGCAGCGCTTGGCCTCGGTGGCTTCTGTGCGCAAAAACTTGAGCCGCGCCGGAGTGCTGGCGAACAGCCTGCGCATTTCCACGCGGGTGCCCGCAGCCAGCGCCGCCGGGCCTTCGGCCACCAGGGTTCCGTGCTCCACCTCGATGCGGGCGGCCTCGTCGGCCTCCCGCGCGCGGGAGGTGAGCAGCACATGCGAGACAGAGGCGATGCTCGGCAGGGCCTCGCCCCGGAAGCCGAAGCTGGAGACGGCGAAAAGATCCGCCGCGCTCTTGAGCTTGCTGGTGGCGTGGCGGGTAACGGCCAGGGCCAGCTCGTCCGCCGGGATGCCGTCGCCGTCGTCGGCCACCATGAGCCGGGACACGCCGCCGCCCTCCAGCACCACGTCGATGCGCGAGGCGCCCGCGTCCAGGCTGTTTTCCACAAGTTCCTTGAGCACGCTGGCCGGGCGCTCCACCACCTCGCCGGCGGCGATTTGGTTGCGCAGGGTTTCCGGGAGCAGGGTGATGGTGCGGCGCGTCATGCGCCTACGATGCCCTTAGGGCTTGCCGAAATCAAGCAGGTTGAAGCGCAGCTCGATGTTCTGGTCGCTGGGCTTGCGCGAGTAGCGCAGCTGGAGCTCGTAGCACTGGTCGGTCCACACCAGGCCCGCGCTCTTCTCCAGATCGGAATGCCCGGCGATGTCGTAGCGGTAGTCGCTGACGATCTTGAGCTTCTCGGTGAGCTGATAGTCCGCGCCCAGGGTCAGCACCTGCACGTCGTCCGAGCGCTGGCGCGTGTATTCGCTGATGGGATAGAGATAGTCGTGCCCGAAACGTATTTCGCCCAGCTTTTCCTTGGTCAGGGTCAGCATGTGCTCGTGCTCCGTGGGGCGCTTGAGGTAGGGCGAGTAGTAGGTCTTGGAGCTCAAGGTGATGTACTTCTCCGGGCGCACGGCCACCTCGGTCATGATGTCGGAGAAGGGGCGCTTGGCGTAGATTCCCAGCTCATCGGTGCGGGCGGCCTCGTCGCGGTCGTAGGACTGTTCCAGGCGCAGGCTGAAGAAGTCCAGGTAGTCTGTGGAGTTGACCGGGATGGTGGAGTTGCCGCCCTGCGGCCCGGCCCCGGCCACCACGCTGGTGCGTTTGCGGTCGAGCACGTTGGTTATGGAGTAGGTGATCTTGTTCTGGCGCGTCACGCGGTCCAGAGTGTCGAAATAGGGCAGGCGGTCCTGCGATTTAGGAGCTGGCACATAGGCGAACTCCAGACGAGGCGTTACGCTGTGGCGCAGAGCCCCCCACTCCGATTTGCCGATGTTTTCCTTGGTGGCGGCCAGACCGGCTCCCTCCAGCTGGAACACCCGGGAAAATTCCGTAAAGCCGGTGAAGCCCAGTTCATACATGGTGCGGGCGGGAGTCGAATTGGTGGTGGTGGTGCTGGGCTCGTTGGCGTAGCTGCCCACGCTGTAGGCCGTGTTGCGCAGGCCCGCACTGGGAATGAGCGTCACCGGGCCGTAATTCAGGGGCAGGCTCAACGTGGGGTGCAGGTCCGTGCGCATGCCGCGGGTGCCGTAATCGCGCCAGAAATAGTTGAAACGGCCAGAGGCCTCCAGGTCGAAGGGAGTGCCCGCCAGGGAATCCTTGAAGGCGAAGGCGTTGATCTCCGGCAGGCTCTGGGTGGTCGGGTTCAGGGAAGCGGAGTTGTTGCCGTTCATGTAGGCCAGGTTCTGAATCCAGGCCACCTTGGCGGTAAGCCCGTACTTGTCCCAGCTGCGCGAGACATAGGCCGTGCTGGTGCGGGTAAGCGAGTCGGCCACTTCGATGTCGCGGCCGAACTCCGCAAGAAAAGACTTGCGGCTAAGGTCGTAGCCCGAAGCGCCGGAGTTGAACTCGCGCAGGTAGTTCTGGTCGCTCACCATGTCCAGGTCGAGCTTGAAAGTCCACTCCGGCTCCACCACGAAGCCGTCGTACTTGCTGCGCAGCCACCAGCGGTTGCGGTTGGGCCGCGTCAGTCCGTCATTTTGCAGGTAGTCTTCCTCGTCGCTGCCTTTGGAGGCCGCCTTGCGGTCGTGCAAGAAGTCCATGCGCCAGTCGCCCTTGGTGCGGCTGTTTTCCGCGTGGCGATATTGCAGGCCCTGCATCAGCCCCCGGCTGCTCATGGCGTTCTCGTAGAAGGTCAGGTCGCGCTCTTCATCAATGACGTGGTAATAGGCTTGGTTGACGACGTAACCGCGCTGCTCGCTGCGCGAAATTTCAGGAATAAGCAATCCGCTCTGACGTTTGCCGCTGCCCGGCAACGAAAGGTACGGCGAGTAGGCCACGGGCTTGTCCAGTACGTTGAAGCGCGAGCCCCAAAGCTGGGTGCGGCCCTCCAGGTCCAGGTCGCCTTCCTCCGCCGTGAAGGACCAGGCTGGGGTTTCGCCATCGCAGGCGGTGAACTTGGCGTTCTGGAACCGGTAGGTGGATGCGCCGTACTTGCGGGCAAAGGCCGTTTCCACATGCACATTCGACTTGCTGACAAAGATCCTGCCGCGCTTGAGCCAGCCCTGCATGGTGGTGAGGTCGAACTCGGCTTCCTCCGCCTCCAGCACATCGCCCTCCCAAAGCACGCGCACGTTGCCGCGCAGCACCACCCAGCGGCTGGCCTGGTAATAGCGGATGAAGTCGGCCTTGAGGCTGTTGAGGCCGCGCACCAGGGTGGCCCCGCCCACGGCCTCCAGGTACTCGCTGCTGTGCTGGCCGATGATGCGGTCCGCCGCGAGGTTCCACTGCTCCTGCCCGCCCACGGGCATGACGTTCTGGCCCGCGCCATTGCCGCCGTTCGCAGCGGCCCCCGGCGGGGTAACGCCCATGCGCAGCTCTGGTCCGTTGGTTGTCATGCCGGGGAAATTGGGCGGCGGCGGCGGCGCGGCTATCTGCCCCAGCAACTGTTTCTCGTCAAACACCGGCAGCGCGGGCTGCGCAGCCGTCGGAATCTCGACGCTTTTGGCGAAGTCGGGCGCGGCGGGGCTGACGACGGTCTTGATGTCCAGGCGCACTTGGCGCACCTGGGTCGCCGTGGTCTTCAGATCCTTTGGCGGCGGCGTCACAGGCAAACGCACCTCGGGAATTCCGCTGTCGGAGTCTCCGGGCTGCGCCTGCGCAGGTCCGGCCAGGGAGCTCAAGAAAAGCCCCAAAGCCAGGAAGATGACGAGCCGCTTACGCTTCAACCTATTCTCGTTCCTTGGTTTATTTACCCTTCCTGGAATCCAGGTAGGCGTCGTCCTTGGCCAGGTAGCCGGTCACGTAATCCTTCACGCCGTCTTCCAGGGAGCGGAACTCCGCCGTGTAGCCCAGGGCCCGAAGCTTGCCCATCTCCGCGCGGGTCAAATACTGGTACTTGTCGCGGATGCTCTCGGGCATGTCGATGTACTCGATATCGGGGCTTTTTCCCATGGCCAGGAACACCGCCTTGGCCAGATCGTTCCAGGTACGAGCAATTCCGGTGCCAACATTGATGACGCCGTTGGCTTCCGGGTGTTCCAGCAGCCACCAGAGGATGTCGACGCAGTCCTTGATGTACACGAAATCGCGCATCTGCCCGCCGTCCGGGTACTGCTTTTTGTAGGAGCGGAACAGGCGCATCTGCCCGCGTTCCAAAATCTGCGCATAGGCCTTGCAGATGACGCTGCGCATGTCGCCCTTGTGGTACTCATTGGGGCCGAAAACGTTGAAGAACTTGATACAGGCGATCTTGTCCAGCACGCCCGCGCGCTGCGCCCAGAGGTCGAAGAGCTGCTTGGAGTAGCCGTACATGTTAAGCGGCTTGAGCCTGCCCAGGCCCGCGTGGTCGTCGGAAAAGCCGAACTCGCCGCCGCCGTAGGTGGCCGCGCTGGAAGCGTTCAAGAAGCGCGCGCCGTGGGCCAGGGCGTAGCGGCACAAAACCTGGGTGTAGCGCGTGTTGTTCTCCATCAGGAAATCCGCGTCGCGCTCGGTTGTGCTGGAGCACGCCCCCATGTGGATGATGCCCGTTACGCCGAAGGGATCGCCCTCCCCCGCCACCATCTTAAGAAAGCGGTCGCGGTGCAGGTAATCTGTGTAGCGCAGATTCACAAGGTTCTTCCACTTGTCCGTGCTGGCCAGATTATCCACCACGAGGATGTCGTCGATGCCCATCTGGTTGAGTTTCCAGATCATGGCGCTGCCGATGAAGCCCGCGCCGCCGGTGACGATATACATAAGTCGGCTCCTTGACGGTTGTGCCCCGCAGGGTGGCGCGCCCCTTCCCCCGGGGCCGGGGTGGTTCGCGTTTTGAAACTCTAAAGTCTATCCAGAGAAACGCCGCTTGGCAACCGCAAGCCCGGCCCCCAGGCCATTTGAAACAAAGCCGCTGGAATGAGTTGCCATTTTAAGAATCTTTACCTATATATGTTCGAAAGCAGACAATGTGCGTAAAAGGGCCAAACCCTTTGTCCAACAGCTAGAAATCAAAGGAGATTCACTAATGAGCATACGTAAGCGCCTTCTGACCAGCACCCTCCTGGGCACCCTCATGGCCCTGGTTCTGGCCGTTACCGCCCAGGCCGAGACCCTGAAGCCCAAGGTCGATAACTTCATTCTCTTCGTCGATTACTCCGGCTCCATGTCCATGACCAGCGACACGTACAAGTCCGTGAAGATCAAGCACGCCAAAGAGCTCATCACCCGCATGAACGCCGAAATTCCGACCCTGAACTACAAGAGCAGCGTGGCCACCTTCGCCCCGTACAACATGCTGCAGGCCCCCGCCGTTTACAATAAGGGCGCCGTGGCCCAGGCCGTCAGCGGCATCAAGACCGATTACGAGATCTTCAACCGCAACACCCCCATGGGCATCGGCCTCAAGGATCTTGAGCCCGCCCTGTCCGGCTTCTCCGGCAAGACCGCGCTGATCATCTTCACCGACGGCGACTCCAACTACGGCCAGGACCCCGTGGCCGAAGCCAAGGCCCTGTACGCCAAGTACCCCAACCTGTGCATCCACGTGGTGAGCTACGCCGACACGCCGCGCGGCAAGATGGTCGTCGACGACATCCGCGCCATCAGCCGTTGCAGCGTGGTGGGCGACCCCAAGGCCCTGGGCAACCCCGCCGCCATGAAGCAGTATGTCAAGGACGTGTTCTACGAAGTGGTGGCCGACGCCCCCGCCGCCCGCGCCATTGCTCCCGCTGCGGCCGAGTGTGAAACCATCACCTTCGGCAACCTGAACTTCGGCTTCGACAAGTACCAGATCACCAAGGAAATGGAGCCCGCCCTGGAGCAGGCCCTGACCATCCTCAAGGATTCCAAGTGCCAGAAGTTCACCGTGGAAGGCCACACCGACAACGTTGGCGGCGTGCCCTACAACCAGAAGCTCTCCGAGCGCCGCGCCGGCTCCGTTGCCAAGTGGCTCTACGAGCACGGCTTCTCCATGACCCGTCTGAATGTCGTCGGCAAGGGCAAGCTTGAGCCCAAGTTCGACAACAAGACCGAGGAAGGACGCCACCTGAACCGCCGCGTGGAAATCCGCAGCAACTAGCCCCTTGACCTCTTCGGGGCTGCGGGGCAAAATGCCTCGCAGTCCCGAACCATTTTCCCGTCCGCCGGAGAGCCGCCATGTCCTTGAAACGCCGTCTTAGCCCCCTTGTCCTGCTCTGCTTCCTGGTTCTGCCCCTGGCCGCCCAGGCCGAGCCCGGCCAGAACCTGCCCCAGCCTACCCTGGCCGTGGCCCCCGCGCAGGAAAATATCCCGGCCTACATGGACCCGGACCTCATCCGCGAGCACGAAAGCTTCGCCCACTTCGCCCGCAACCAAGTGGAGCGCATGAACGCCACCATTCTGGGCGGCCGCCACAGCATGCAGGTGCACAAAGGGGCCGACGGCCTCTACCGCGCCAGCTTCCGCGCCATCGACCTGCCGGGCGTGGTTTGCCAGGTGCGCCGCTCCGAAAGCAATCCGCACTTCTACGTGGGCAACCTGATCTACAAGGAACAGGTGCTGCAAAGCGTGGGCAAAAGCGCGGAGGCCTGCCGCCAGGGCCCCTTTGAGCCCGTGAGCGAAAAACCCAGCCGTCTCATTTACACCTCCGGACGCGGCGGCGGCTGGCGCTAACCCCCGGCCCGGCAAGCGGCACCATGTCTGGCGCGCCCCTGCACGCCAACGTGCGCTTCTGGCGCGACGACGCCCTGCCCGGCGTTGAGGCGCGCAGCTCCACGTACAGGCAAAAAGCCTTCCGCACCCACACCCACCGCGCCTGCATCATCTCCCTGATTGATGCCGGAAGCACCAGCTTTCACCTGGACGGCGTCCGCCACACGGCCAACGCCGGGCACATGGTGGTCATCAAGGCCGGGCGGCCCCACGCCTGCAACCCCGACTCCGGCTGCGGCATCTCCTACCGGCTGCTGGCCCTGGACCCGCGCTGGCTTTTGGCCGCCGCGCAGCAGCCCGGCCAGGCTCCGCGCTTTTCCAGCCCGGTGCTGCACGACCCCGAACTCTTTGCCGCCTGGGGCGAACTGCACCAGGCCTACGTGCAGGCTGCGCCCGCCTGCGCCAAGCAGTCCCTGCTGCTGGCCTGCCTGCGCGGGCTCACCGCCCGGCACGCCGACCTGCCTGCCGACCTGCCTGCCAACCTGCATACCGCCCTGCAAACAGAAGGCTCCGAGCCCGCACCGCGCGACACGGACACTCCCGCTGCCCGCCAGGACAGGGCGTCTTCCCAAGGCCGCCCCGCTGGCGACCAGGCGCTCAACCCTGCCGTGGCTCAGGCCCAGGCGCACATTGCGGCCAAGGCCGGGGCCTGGGTGCCCCTGGAGGAACTGGCGCGGCTGGCCGGACTTTCGCCGCACCATTTTCTGCGCGTGTTCAAGGCCGCCACGGGCCTGCCGCCGCACGCCTACCAGCTCCAGCAGGCCGTGGAGCGCGCCAAGACCCTGCTCGCCGGGGGCATGTCCATCAGCCAGGCCGCCCTGGACGCCGGTTTTGCAGACCAGAGCCACTTTTCGCGCTGCTTCCGCGAGTTCACCGGGGCCACGCCGGGCCAGTACCTGGGCGGCCATGCCTGCCAGGCCAGGCCGGCGGGCGCGCCAACGGGCGGAACGCCGCCGCCAACGGCCACGCCAGCGGGCCAGCAAGCAAAGTAAGCCAACAAAGTAGGCCAGTGGAGCAGGCGTCAGACCTCCGCCATCCCCTTCACCCCCCGCCGCCACAATCTTCGCCAGCCGCCGCCGCCAGCGGACCAACAAACAAAGTAAGCCAGTGAAGCAGACGGGCAGACTTCCACCAGCCGCCTCACCAGCCTCCGCCAACGGCCACGCCAGCGGGCCAGCAAGCAAAGTAAGCGGCAGGCCTTCGACAGCCACCGTCTCCGCCATCCCCTTCACCCGCCGCCGACACAATCTTCGCCTACCGCCGACGCCAGTCTTTGCCCGGCTGACCGCCGTCTGTGCAGGCCGCAATTTCGTTCCATACGCCGCGCCAGTTCTTGGGCATGCTGCGGCCATGAACGAGCGCCCCCTTACCCCCTATCTGTGCCTGGCCGGGGCCGTGCTGCTTTGGGGCACCAGCTTCGCGGCCATGAAATACGCTCTGCTGGGCTTTTCGCCCCTTGCCGTGGTCTTTCTGCGCATGGTCCTGGCCTCCGTGCTGCTGGCCGCCGTGTGGGGCCGCGTGCCCAAGGCGGGCCGCAGGCGCGGCGACCTGGCCTGGCTGGGCCTGATGTGCCTGCTGCAGCCCTGCCTGTACTTCCTGCTGGAAGGCTTCGCCGTGGCCCTGACCACCTCGTCCCAGGCGGGCATGATCTCGTCGCTGGTGCCGCTCTTGGTGGCCGCCGGGGCCTGGGCCTTCCTGCGCGAGGCCCTCTCCGGGCGGATGGTCGCCGGGCTGTGCCTGTCTTTGGGCGGGGTGGTCTGGCTTTCCCTGGCCGGATCGGCGGAGCACGGCGCGCCCAATCCAGCCCTGGGCAACCTCCTGGAGCTGCTGGCCATGTGCTGCGCCAGCGGTTACATGCTGGTGCTCAAGCATCTGTCCAACCGCTACGATTCCTGGCATCTTACGGGCTTGCAGGTTTTTGCCGGGGCGGTGTTCTTTCTGCCCGGCGCACTGCTGGGCGAGCCCGGCTGGCTGCGCGACCCCCTGGCGGCCTGCTCCGCCGTGCCGTCGGCCTCGTGGCTGGCCGTGGCCTACCTGGGCGCGGTGGTCACCCTGGGGGCCTTTGGCCTGTATCACCGGGCCGTGGCGAGCCTGGCCTCGGCCCAGGCCGCGGCAAGCATCAACCTTGTGCCGCTGGTGGCCGTGCTTGCGGGCTGGCTGCTGTTGGGCGAGGCCCTGGCCCCGGCGCAGTTCGCCGCCAGCGCGCTTATTCTGGCCGGGGTGCTGCTGGGCCAAATCAGAAGCCCGGCGCGCAAAGCAGCGTCCACCCGCAGCAAGAGCAGGCACAAGGCCCAGCGCACTAGTCCAGGTTAACCCGCCAGGCCAGGCACGCCTGTTCGACCAATAGCACAGGCGCAGCGACTGCCCGCGCGTTCCGCCCCCTGTACCTTGCAGCCGATTCCGGCTACCATGCCTGCAGGGCCGGGGCTTCCCCGCGCCCGCGCCGCATCCAGCCGGGAGGCCGCCATGTTCGAATCCCTGCACCGCCGCATCCGCAAAAAGGGCCTGCCTCCGGGCACCGTTACCTACGTTGGCCGCCACCAGACCGCCGAGGTGGCCCTGGACGTCATCCACGTGGACGAGGGCGGCGTGCGCCAGAGCTTTCCCGCCAGCGCAGACGACTGCGCCGTCTACGTGGACGCGCCGGGCCTCACCTGGATCAACCTGGACGGCCTGCACGACCCGGCCTGCGTTACGCGCCTGGGCGAGCTGTTCCAACTGCACCCCCTGGTGCTGGAGGACATCGTCCACACCGGCCAGCGCCCCAAGCTCGACGAACTGGACGACGCGCTCTTTGTGGTGCTCAAAATGCTGCGCTACGACGAGAAGGAGCGCACCATCGAGGACGAACAGGTGAGCTTTGTGCTGCGGGGGAACCTGCTGCTGACCTTTCAGGAAAAGGGCGGCGGCGACGTGTTCGGCGAGGTGCGCAAACGCTTGTTGTCCGGCACGGGCAAGCTGGCCAAATCCGGGCCGGACTACCTGATGTACGGGCTCATCGACGCCCTGGTGGACAACTATTTTGTGGTGCTGGAGCGCATGGGCGACGACATTGAGGAGGTGGAGGAGGCCCTGCTGGATGCGCCCACGCCGGGGGAGCTGGAGACCATCCACGGCCTGCGGCGCGAGGCGCTGTTCTTGCGGCGCTTCGTGTGGCCCCTGCGCGAGGTGCTGGCCCGGCTGGAAAAGGGCGGCTCGCCCTTCATACAGGACGCCACCATTCCCTACCTGCGCGACCTGTACGACCACACCATACAGGTAATGGACACGGTGGAGACCTTCCGCGACATGCTCTCCGGCATGCTCGACCTGTACCTTTCAAACGTCAGCCTCAAGCTCAACGAGACCATGAAGGTGCTGACCATGATCTCCACCATCTTCATTCCATTGAGCTTTCTGGCCTCGCTCTACGGCATGAACTTTCGCTACATGCCGGAACTGGAAACCCGCTACGGCTACTTCGTGGTGCTGGGCGTCATGGCCTGCACCGTGGCGGGCATGGTGCTGTTCTTCCGGCGCAAGGGCTGGCTTTCCGCCCAGCAGGACAACGCAGCCGACACGAGGCCGGAAGCCAAGGGCTAGCAGCAGGCAAAGGCGTGCTTGAGCAGCACCTGGGTGCGGAAGGCGTCGTCTGCGGTGAAGCGCTCGCAAAACTGCGCCACGCGCTGCGGCCCGGCGCTGGCGGCAAAGCGCTTCACCATCTGCGCCCCGTGCAGATCGGTATAGGGCTGGCCATCCTTGAACACCAGCACGTGCACGCGCCGCGCGTTCTCCGGGTCTGGCCCGGTCTGGCCCGGTTTAAAAACTGAAGCCTGTTTGCCCGGCCTGCTCCTGCATGCGCGCCTCCTTTACTTCGGCAAAATCATACCCATCTTTTGAGCCGGGGCAACACCCTGGACATTGCCCCTTTGCCCGCACTCTGCTACATTCCCCTCGCGAGCGAGGGAAATACAACAGCCTGCACGGGCAGCTTTTTTCTCTCCAGGCAGACGCACAGCAAGGCAAGGAGGAACACCTTGGCGACGTTCAAGATACACCCCATCGTCATGGGCACCAAGATCTTCGACCATGGCATGATGACCTACCAGCACGCCTACGGCAAGCCGTACACCATCCCCATCTACTGCTGGTACCTGGAGGGCGGCGACAAGAAGATCCTGGTGGATACCGGCGAGATGCAGCCCATAGTGAGCCCCGAGCGCGAGGCGGCCATTGGCGGCAAGATTTACACCTTCGAGCAAGGCCTGGCCCTGTATGGCCTGAAGCCGGAGGACATCGACATCGTGGTGCACACCCACCTGCACAACGACCACTGCGAGAACGAC
>DIVX01000153.1:0-651 GCA_002422505.1 Desulfovibrio sp. UBA6121 | reverse complement strand
CCGGCCCACACCGAGGGCGGCATGACCGTGCTGGTGGACACCGAAAAGGGCGTGGCCGCCATCACCGGGTTCTGCGTCATAATGGAAAACCTGAACCCGCCCAAGGAAATACGCGCCATGGAGATGGAGGTGATTCCCTGCGGGACGGTGGTGAACAGCTACCAGGCTTACGACAACATCTTGAAGGTGAAGCAACTGGCGGACATACTGCTGCCGCTGCACGAGCCGCGCTTCGCGGCGATTCCAACAATACCAGAGTAAGCCCGCGCTTCGCGGCGACTCCAACAATACCGGAGTAGGCCCGCGCCTTGTGGCGACGCGGCAAGGGCCGGGCCGCTCTGGAAAGCCCGGCCTCTGCGTATACCTCTACGCGTTGACGCACCGCCACCTACTTATTATGCTAACGCGAACATAACATACTGTCCCTGCATCGCGGGGCAGAAAAAAAAGGAGCCCCCCATGTCCGCACCAGACTTTGTGAAAATGCAGGAACTGCTCATGCGCGAGCTTCGGCTTATGCACTACCCCGTGGCCATAAAATACTTCTTCGACCAGGCCGAGCTGGACGCCTTCCGCAAGGCTGCTCCCCACTATGCGCCCGTGAAGCCGCTCACCTTCTGCCAGGGCGAAATCGGCGCGCGCATGGAGGGC
>DIVX01000020.1 GCA_002422505.1 Desulfovibrio sp. UBA6121 | reverse complement strand
GCAAGGCGGTGGAGCGCCTGCGTCGCCGGGCGTTATTTCCGGCCTGCGTGGGCCTTGGCGTACTGCGCCGGGGTAAGGCCCACCACCCGCGCAAAGTGGCGGTTCAGGTGGCTCTGGTCGCAGAACCCGGCCTCCAGGGCGGCCTGACCGGGGGCGCTGCCCGCGCGCAGCAGGGCCTTGGCCCGGCGCAGGCGCAGGTGGGTTTGGAAGGCGTGGGGTGGCAGGCCCAGCACCCGCGTGAAGGCCCGGTGCAGGGCGTACATGTCCACGCCGCAGGCCTGGGCCAGCTCCGGCAGGGAAAGCGCGGCCTCCGGCCCGGCCGCGAGCAGCTCTTGGGCCCGGCGCACCGCCCGCATCAATTCCTGTGCGCCGCTTGCCGCCGCACCGTGCACGTTCTCCACGCCCATTGCGACTTCCAGCCCTGGCCGCGCCGGGTTCGTCACAGGCTCCTCCGCCATGGCCCCCTGTTCCTGTCCAGCCGCCAGCGCGTCGATTTTTTCCAGCAATTCCGCCAGCAACGATTGCCGCTCCAGGCTGCCGCTTGGCTCCAGGCAGGCCTCGGCCAGGCCCGTCAAGGTTGCGGCCAGCTTTGCGTCGTCGATGCGCAGGGGCAGGAGGAGGGCGGTGGGCGCTGCGAACTGGGCCGCCAGCGCCGGGGGCAGGGCTGCGGCCTCGATGCTGAAGGCCAGATAGGAGCATGCGCCGTTCTCCGGCGCGCAGGCGTGGGCCAGGCCCGCAGGCAGGGCGAAAACGCCGCCAGCGGGCACGCAAACGTTTTGGTCGGGCGTGGTTATCCGGCGCGCGCCAGCCGTCACCACGCCCAGGACCAGCGAATCGTGGACGTGGCGCGGCTGTTCGGCCGGGTGGCTGGCGGCAATTGCGAGGCTTACGCCAGGCAGGTCCGCCGGGCACAGCAGGCGCGTGCGCCCGGCCTGGGCGGAACGTCCCGCAGGGCCGTTGCTCCCGCTGGCCTCAGACCAGGGCGGGCGCGAACTTGGCGAGGATGTACAAGGTCTCTCCGGCATCGGCCCTCACGCTGTGCGCCACGCCCGCAGGAATGAGCCCGCAGGCTCCCGGCTCGTAGCGCACGGTCTTGTGGGCCAGAGAGCAGGTGCCTGCGCCCCGCACCACCTCGTGCAGCTCCAGGTTGGCGGCGTGCACGTGTTCCATAAGGCAGCAGCCCGGCTCCACGCGCACCAGGTGCGCGCTGAGCGCGCCACCCGTTTCCGCCCCGGTGACGAGGTGCTTGAGCGCCACGCCGGGAAAGCTGGGGTGCGGGTTCCAGGGCAGGGCGGCAAGGTCGGCCTCGCGGCTGGGGCTGGTCAGGCTCGCGGCTCCGGTCAGGCGGGCAAGATCGTCCGCCGAATGGTTTGAAAGATCGTTGTTCATGTGCGGCTCCTTGGCGTGTTGGGGGTTGGTGCATGCGCCCCCCTTGTGCCCCAAAGCCGCTTCTTGCGTCTTGGACGTTTTTGCAGCGTGATCTACGCCGCGCCCACGTGGGTCTTGTACGCCTGCACCGAGTTCTTCATGAGCATGGCGATGGTCATGGGGCCGATGCCGCCGGGCACCGGGGTCATGGCGCTGGCCGTGCCGATGATGCACTCGTAGTCGCAGTCGCCCATCAGGCAGTCGTCTACGCGGTTGATGCCGACATCGACGACCACCGCGCCTTTTTTGACCATGTCGCAGGTGATGAACTTGGGCCTGCCGATGGCCGCGAAAAGAAAGTCCGCCTGGCGGCACTGCTCGGCCAGGTCCGGCGTGCGGGAGTGGCACAGGGTCACGGTGGCGTCGCCAAAGCGGCCCGGCTGGGAAAGCATGATGGACAGCGGGCGGCCCACGATGTTGCTGCGGCCCACCACCACGGCCTTCTTGCCCTGGGGCGAAAGGTCGTAGCGTTGCAAAAGCTCCATCACGCCCGCCGGGGTGCAGGGCGCAAAGCCCGGCAGGCCCTGGGCCAGCCTGCCCATGTTTTCGGGGTGGAAGCCGTCCACGTCCTTGTCCGGGCGGATGCGCTCCAGGCAGCGGCGGCTGTCGAGCCCCTTGGGCACGGGCAGTTGCAGCAGAATGCCGTCCACGGCCGCGTCGGCGTTCAACTGGTCGATGAGCGCTTCAAGCTCCTGCTGGGTGGTGGAGGCGGGCAGGCGGTGCGGGAAGGAATTGACGCCGACCTCGGCGCAGGCGCGCTCCTTGTTGCGCACGTAGACCTGGGAGGCCGGGTCCTCGCCCACCAGAATGACGGCCAGGCCAGGGGCGCGGCCATGTTTCGGGGTCAGCTGGGCCACCTCGGCCTTGAGCTCTGTACGTATGGACTGGGCCGTGGCTTTGCCGTCAAGCAGGATCATCGGAACCTCCGGGCGTGGGTTGGTCGGGCCTGTGCGCCCGGCGCGGCGGAAACTACTGCAAAGGGTTGCGCTTGTCGAGGTGCGGCGCGTGGCGTGGCCCCGTTCCTAGCGCACGGTGATCTCCACCCGGCGGTTCTTGGGCTCGTGGGGGTTGGCGCTTATGACCAGCGGATTGGCCGAGCCGTGGGAGGCCACCTCGATGCCCTCCGGCGGCAGGCCCGCCTTGACGATGAGCTTGCGCACGGCCTCGGCGCGCCTGCGCGAGATGTCCACATTATAGTTCTCGTCGCCTGCGGCGCTGGCGTGCCCCACAATGGCGATGTCGCGGGAGTTGCGCTCCCTGGCGGTGGCCAGCACCTTGGGCAGCAGCGCCTGCGATTCCGGGGTCAGGCGCGTGGTTTCGCTGTCGAAATACAGAATGAAGCGCACGGGCTTTTCCGGCAGGGCGCGCTGCGCCGCGCCGAACAAGGCTTCGGTCTCGGCGGGGGTCAGCTGCTCCGGCTGGGTGGGAGCGGTCTTGGCGTCGGCCACGCGCACGGCGCTGCCCGCCTGCGCAAGCTGGGCCTGTCCGCCCTGGTTGCGCACCACCACCTGGCCTACGTGGCCGTCGGGATCGGGCAGCAGTAGCACCACGTTGCGCGGCTTGCCGCAGCCGGGAAGCAGGGTCAGTGCGGCCAGCAGGGCCAGGGCGGCCAGGCAGCCGGTGGTCTTCCGGGGCGCGCTCATTTGGAGGCCTCCCCGGCCGGGGCGGCGCTTGTCTGGCCTTGGGCGGCTTCTTCCGGCGTCTCGTGGCCGGGCTCCACGTTGAGCAGAAAGTGCGTGCCCCGGATGCCGATGCTGTAAAGCGGGGTGTCCACCTTGGCCACGGCGGGGTTCAGCTTCACAATCTCCCCGCTCACGGCGGCCATGGACCCGCGCGAAAGCTTGAGCGCCTGGGCCAGCGCGCCCTTCTCGGGCTCGAAGAGAAAGCGCTCCACCACCAGCCTGCTGCCGGGGCCCAGGGAGAGGGTGGAGTTGTCGCGCAGGATGAGCCCCAGCGCTGCGCCCTTGCCCGTCACCAGCACGTCCTTTTCGAAGATGCGGTCGCCGTGCTTCAGGGCCAGGGGGGCCGCCCCACCGCGCAGCACCTGGGCCTCGCCGCTGACGTTCTTGACGCTGCCCGCAGGGCTGGCGGCAGAGGCCTCCGCCGCGTGGGCCGTTCTGGGTGCTGGCAGGCAAAGGCCCAGCAGGGCCAAGGCGACCACGGGCGCAGCCAGCAGGTGTTTGCAAAGGGGGCGTTGTGCGGACATGGAAACTCCTCCAATCATTCTTCTATGCCGCGTGGCGGCGGACGTCAATTTGCTTGTTTGTTCGGGGAGGGGCTAGGGCAGGGGCAGGCCCAGCCACCAGTTGAGCAGCCAGGGCCCGGCCAACAGGTAGCCCGCCGCCCCGGCGCACAGGAAGGGCCCGAAGGGCAAACGCGTGTGCAGGCCGCGCCCCGTCTCGTCCGTTCCGTCATCTTCTTCCTGGCCGCCGGTGCGGCGCATGGCCACAAGCCCGGCGGGCAGGGCCAGGCAGGCCCCGGAGAAAAGCGTAATGGCCACGGCGGTTGGGCCCAGCAGCGCGCCCACCAGGAGCATCAGCTTGGCGTCGCCCAGGCCCAGGCCGTCCACCCCGCGCAGGCGGCGGTACAGCACGGAAACCAGCCACAGCCCGCCGCCGCCCAAAAGCGCGCCGCCAAGGGCCCGCTCCCAGCCGATGCCCAAGGTCCATGCGGGCGGCAGCGCAAGGGAGCAGGCAAACGCCGCTGCCGCGCCGGGCAGGGTCAGGGCGTCGGGCAGCAGGTAGGTTTCCAGGTCGATGAGCGAGAGCACGAGGAACAGCGTGCCGAAGCACACGGCAGCCAGAAAGTGCGGCGTGGGACCAAACACGGCCATGGCGCCCAGGGCGAAGCCGCCGCTGGCGAGCTCGGTCAGCGGGTAGCGGGCCGCAATGCGCCCCTGGCAGAAGCGACAGCGGCCGCCCTGCAAAAGCCAGCCGAGCAGCGGCAGGTTTTCCCGCCAGCTCAGGGTGTGCCCGCAGGCCGGGCAATAGGAGCGCGCCGGGAAGAGCACGCTGCCGCCGCGCGCCAGGCGAAAGCCCGCGCAGGTGGCGAAACTGCCCAGGATCAACCCCAGCAGTGCCGCCAGGGCCAGAAGCGGGGCGGCGTGTTCCAAAAGGGCTGCTGGCATGATCTGCGTGCTCCTTATGTTTTTGGGGCGTGCTCTTTACGTGCTCTTTGCGTGGCCTGCGGCGGGCTTGCCGAACGGCGCTTTCTGCTGCATGATGCACCGGGCCGATGGACCCGCGCATGGGCCCAGCTAGCGCATTTCGGCCTGGCCCACAAGCCCGGCGGCAACGCGCCCATCACGCCAGCACCAAGAGGAAGCCATGTCCGACACAGCCCGCTTCATTCCGAACCTTTCCGCAGACGAAATAGCGAGCCAGCAGCTCGAAGGCTTCAAGTGGACCGTGGCCCACGCCCATGCGGGCAGCCCGTTCTACCGCGCCCGGCTGGAAGAGCAGGGCATCGGCGCGGACGGCATCAAGGATCTTTCGGACATCACCAAACTGCCCTTCACCACCGCGCAGGATTTGCAGTCCGGCTACCCGCTGCCGCTTCTTTCCGTGCCGGAGGAGCGCGTGGTGCGCGTGCATGGCTCCAGCGGCACCACCGGCAAGCGCAAGATCCTTTCCTACACCAAGAAAGACATCGACGACTGGGCGAACATGTTCGCCCGCTGCTACGAGCTGACGGGCCTTACCGCCCTCGACCGCGTGCAGATTTGCGTGGGCTACGGTCTGTGGACCGCCGGGGCGGGCTTTCAGCTCGGCTGCGAGCGCTTCGGGGCCATGGCCTTGCCCATCGGCCCCGGCATGCTCGACATCCAACTGCAGATGCTGACCGACCTGGGCACCACCTGCCTGTGCAGCACGGCCAGCATGGCGCTGCTTTTGGGCGAGGAAGTGGAGAAGCAGAACCTGCGCAGCAAGCTCAAGCTCAAGCGTTCCATCTTCGGGGCCGAGGCCCACACCAGGAAGATGCGCCAGCGCTTCGAAGAGGCCCTGGGACTGGAGCACAGCTTCGACATCTCCGGCATGACGGAGATCTACGGGCCCGGCGCGGGCATAGAGTGCGAGGCGCACCAGGGCATCCACTACTGGGCCGACATGTACATTCTGGAGGTTCTGGACCCTGTGACCTTGCAGCCCGTCGCCCCTGGCGAACTGGGCGAAATGGTCATCACCAGCCTCAAGAAGGAGGCCAGCCCGCTCATCCGCTACCGCACCCGCGACATGACCCGGCTGATTCCCGGCGCGTGCCCCTGCGGCTGCGGCATGCCCCGGCACGAGCGCATCCAGGGCCGCAGCGACGACATGATCATCTTCCGCGGCGTGAACATCTACCCCGGCCAGGTGGCGGCCGTGCTGGAAAGGCACGCGGAGCTCAACAGCGAGTATCAGATAGAGCTTTCCCGCGTGGACGGCCTGGACCACATGGTGGTGCGCGTGGAAAAGCGGCCCGGCGCGGCGGTCAATCCGGTCCACGACGGCAACCTTGCCAGCGCCGTGGCCGAGGACATCCGCAGCCAGATTCTGGTGCGCAGCCGCGTGGATGTGCTGGAGCCCGGCAGCCTGCCGCGCAGTTTCGCCAAAACCAAGCGCGTCATCGATTCCCGCGACAAGGATTAGCGCCGCGCGCGCCGCACACCCGGAGGGCCAGCCATGCCGAGCCTCGACGCCGCCCAGGAGCGGCATGTGGTCATCGACCGCCGCCCCGGGCAGTACCTGTGCTTTCCCGACGTGTGCCTGGCCGCAGACGGCGGCCTTGTGTGCATCTACAATGAGTTCGACCGCCATGTGGGCACGCGGCGCAAGCTGCTCGTCAAGATCAGCCGCGACCAGGGCCACACCTGGGGCGAGGCGCTTTCACCCATGGACGAGCAGTCGCACTGCCCGCGTGTTGCCCGCCTGGACGATGGCGGTCTGCTGCTGCTGGACGACGCGGCCCAGAGCGTGCTGCGCAGCGCGGACAACGGCGTGAGCTGGGAGCGCCACCAGGACCGCGCCCTTGTGCATGGCTTGCTGGACCGCCCGCTGGACCTGGGCGACAGAACCCTGCTCACCGCCGGGCACCGGCACGTGGGCGAGGTTCTGCCCAAGATCCGGCAGAAACCTTCGGAGCAGGCGGCCTACCTTTCCCGCAACAGCGGCCGGAGCTGGGAGCGCTTGTCCGTCATCGCCCACATGGAATGTCTTGTGCTCTGCGAGGCCTCGGTGATCCGCCTGCCGCAGGCGCAAGGGGAGCGCGGCGGCCCGCCGCGCCTGCTGGCCCTGATGCGCGAGAACTCCTTTGTGGGCGAGCCCATGTATTACTGTCTCAGCCCCGATGGCGGGGCCACGTGGAGTGCGCCCGCGCCCACGCCGCTTGTGGGGCACCGTCCCTGCCTGGGCTGGACGCGCTCCGGGCGGCTGCTCGTCACCTACCGCGATGTTGGCCCGGACCCCGGCACCAAGGCCTGGCTGGGCGGCTTGGACGAGTTGTGCTCGGATTTCGCCGTGCATGGCCTGCACCCCGCGCCCGCCAGCGTGACCCCCACGCCGGAGGGGCTGCTTGTCCGCAGCGCAGCAGGCCCGAAGCAGGCCGTGCGCTATTTGCTGCGCCCGCTGACAGATGCCCAGCGCGCCCACGCCGAGTTCGAGGCCGAGGTGCTGGTGCGCGCGGCGGACGAGCAGGGCTGCGGCATCCGCCTGGGCGTGTGGTGGCGACTTTTCCCGGATTGCATCGTGCCCGATGCGCCCTGGGCCGGGGCCATCGCCTGGGAGCCGGGCAGGCCGCACACCGTGCGCATTGTGTACGAGCCGGGCCTGTGCAGGCTGTTCGTTGACGGCGCGGCCTGCGGCGAGTATCCGGTGGACCCGCTGGACGGCAACACCCGGCCCATCCTGTTCGGGGCCGTGTCGCGGCGGGATTCCAACGGCTGCGAGGCGCTGTGGCGGCGCGTGAGCTTGAGCATCCGCGAGCCTGCGCCGCTTGCCGTCCGTGCTGTTGCGCCAGGAGCCGGGCCTGCATCCGCGCCGGGAAACAAGCCTGGCCCCGCGCAACATTTTCAGCCCGGCCCGGAGCGTGTGTACTCTTGGCGCTGGCATCACAGCCAGGGCCTGCCCGACGCCGAAACCGACAGCCGCGTGCTGGAGCTCAAGAACGACCGCGACGCCAGCCCGGGCGACTTCGGCTACTCCGGCTGGGTGGAGCTGGCCGACGGCGAATTCTTCTGCGTGCACCACCACGGCGGCGGCTACGAGCCGGAATACCTTGAAGGCTACAGCGCCCACATTCTGGGCACACGGATTTTTGAACAGGACTTTGGAGCCAAAGCGTGACGCACATCCCCATCATCGCCCCGGACTGGCCGGAATATGAACTCATCGATTCCGGCAATGGCCGCAAGCTGGAGCGCTTTGGCGCGTACCGCATCGTGCGGCACGAGCCCAAGGCCTGGTGGCGGCCCGCCCTGCCGGAGCGGGATTGGTCGCAGGCCCACGCCAGCCAGGACGAGGAGGGCAAGCTGACCATCGGCGCGAAGCTGCCCGCGGCCTGGCCGCTGGTTCTTGACCTTGCCGAGGCCAGCGGCGGCAGAACCGGTCCCGGCGGCAAAGCGCCGCGCATCACCCTGGAGGCCCGCGTCAGCGAGACCTCGCGCCACATCGGCCTGTTCCCGGAGCAGGCCCCCCACTGGCGGCTCATCGCCAGCCTGGGCGCTGCAATCGCCAAGGCCGCCAAGCCCGGCGAGGGCCGCCCGCGTCTGCTCAATCTCTTCGGCTACACCGGGGCCGCCAGCCTGGCCGCCCAGGCCGCGGGCTTCAGCGCCACCCACGTGGACGCCTCGCGCCCGGCCATAGCCTGGGCCAAGCGCAACCAGGAGCTTTCCGGCCTGGGCGATACACCGGTGCGTTTTCTGCTCGACGACGTGGTGAAGTTCGTGCAGCGCGAGAAGCGGCGCGGCAACCGCTACGAGGCCATTCTCCTTGATCCGCCGTCCTTTGGGCGCGGACCCAACCGCGAGGTGTGGAAGGTGGAGGGCATGGTGCGCGATCTGCTGGTGGATTGCCGGGAGCTGCTCTCGGACCGGGCGCGCCTGCTGCTGCTCACCATGTACAACATCGAGGCCTCGGCGCTGATGCTCGGCAATCTCATGGACGACGTGCTGCGCGGCCTGCCGGGCAGCGTCACCGTGGGCGAGCTGGCCGTGCCGCACACCGCCCCAGGGGCGCAGGCGCGCTTTTTGCCGCGTTCGCTCTTTGCCCGCTGGGAAAGGTAGCCCGACTCAAGGCGTCGCCTTCAGTTCCAAAAGGTTTGGGGCCGGAGCGGCCAGCCGCGCTTCCGGGCTGTTTTTCCGCTACCGGGCCGGGGTCCAGGTTTCGATGGGCGCGGGCGGATGTTCGGCCTGCCAGCGCGTGAACTCCGCAACGTTGCGCACGCCGCCTTCAAGAGCGGCCCGGTAGATGTCGATGCCGCGCACATGCTCCGCGCCGGGTCTGGCGGCCAGGGCAGCCTTGAGCGCGAGAATGGCGCAGCGGGCATCACGCGTCAGCACATGCTGCAAGGCTGTGGCGAAGGCATCGGCCATGCCTGCGTGCGGATGGTCGAAGGGCACCAGCCAGATGTCGAAGTCCCAGAGCGCGCCGCCCTCGTCACGGTAGTCGATGCGCCAGTACAGGCCCGGATCGGGCGTGCCCATGAAATTGTGGTAGCGGATGCCCGTAACCCCCGGCGCAGCGGCGATTTCGGCCATGACCGAGAACCCGGCGCGCGCGTCCGGGCGCTCCACGTATACCTCGAAGTCGATGTTTCCGGCTGTCATCAGTCCGAAACGGGACGAGCCCACGAGGTACAGCCTGCCGATTTGCTCCCAAAGCTCGCGCACCCGCAAGCGGGAGACGATTTCCGCTGCCTGGGCCTGGAGCTGCTCCGAGCGTTTGAGCAGCGCCTCGGCGCTGTTGTCCGTGTCTTGGCGCATGGTGGTGTTCCCCGGCAGGCCTCGGCCTGGGTGATGGTTTTTCCCGGCGGTTCCGCTTTGGACAAACGCGCCCAATCCCGGTATGGATGCGCTGGCGCAGCGAGTGGGCAGCCAGAAATATGAAATCAGGCGCGGCGAGTCAAATATGCCGTGAATGCTTCCGGTTGACCGGTCCGATGCTGGCGCCTGCTCAGCCCCTGCGCTTGTGCCGCAGCAACCCCTTTCCGAAGGATCTCAATGCTCCGCCTTACTGATCTTCGTTTGCCCCTGCCCGACGGCCCGGCCCACACCGAGGCCGAGCTACTCGCCGCCGCCGCCCAGCGTCTTGGCCTGCAGCCGGACGACCTGACCGGCCTGCGCCTGGTGCGCCGGTCCCTTGATGCGCGCAAAAAGAACGCCGCCGTGTTTCTGTACAGCCTGGACGTTTCGTGCCGGTCCGCGCAGGACGAGGCCCGCGTGCTCGCCAGTGCGGGCGCTGGCGTGGCCCAGGCGGACGACCAGCCGTATCGCTTCCCGGTGCAGGCCGCGCCCAAGCTTGCCGCCCGGCCCATCGTGGTGGGGGCGGGGCCGTGCGGACTCTTCGCCGCCCTGGCCCTGGCCCAGGCGGGCTTTGCGCCGCTGCTGCTGGAGCGCGGTCAGGCCATAGAGGACCGCGCACGCACCGTGGACGCCTTTTGGCAGGGCGCGGGGCTCTCGCCGGAGTCCAACGTGCAGTTCGGCGAGGGCGGGGCGGGCGCGTTCTCCGACGGCAAGCTCACCACGCAGATAAAGGAGCGCCGGGGCCGTTGCCGCAAGGTGCTGCACGAACTGGTGGAGCACGGCGCGCCGGAGGATATTTTGTGGCGCAACCGGCCCCACGTGGGCACGGACCGCCTGCGCGGCGTGGTGGCGGGCCTTCGGGCCAGCATTTTGCGCCTGGGCGGGGAGGTGCGTTTCGGCGCGCGGGTGGAGGGCATCATCGAGCGCCAGGGCCGCGCCGTGGGCGTGCGCCTGGCTGGAGATGCCACTGCGGACGGGGAGGAGCTCGCCGCGTCCTGCGTCATTCTGGCCGTGGGGCACAGCGCGCGCGATACCTTCGCCATGCTGCTTGCAGGCGGCCTGCGCCTGGAGCAGAAGCCCTTCGCCATCGGCTGCCGCATAGAGCACCCGCAGGCCCTGGTGGACCGGGCGCAACTGCGCGATCTGGCCGGGCACCCGGCCGTGGGCCCGGCGGACTACAAGCTGGCGCACCAGGCGTCCAACGGGCGCGGGGTCTACACCTTTTGCATGTGTCCGGGCGGACAGGTCATTGCGGCCGCTTCCGAGCCGGGCGGCGTGGTGACCAACGGCATGAGCCTGCACGCGCGCGACGGCGAAAACGCCAACAGCGCCCTGCTGGTGGGCGTCGGCCCGCAGGACCTGGGCGGCGCGCACCCCCTGGCGGGGGTGGAGTTCCAACGCCACTGGGAGCGCCTGGCCTTTGACCTGGGCGGCGGCGACTACCGCGCTCCGGCCCAGACCCTGGGCAATTTCATGGCTGCGCGGGCTGCCAAGCGCCTGGGCGCGGTGGCCCCCAGCTACGCGCCGGGCGTTGTGCCCCAGGACCTGCGCCGCTGCCTGCCGGACTACGTGTGCGCGGCCATGCTGGAGGGCGCGCAGGCCTTTGATCGCAAGCTGCGCGGCTTTGCCGATGCCGATGCGCTGTTGACCGGCGTGGAGACGCGCTCTTCTTCGCCGGTGCGTATTCTGCGCGGGGCCGACATGCAGAGCGTGAGCCTGCCGGGGCTGTTTCCGGCCGGGGAGGGCGCGGGCTACGCCGGGGGCATCATCTCCAGCGCGGTGGACGGCCTGCGCGTGGCCGAGGCCGCGGCCCTGACCCTGTGCGGCTTGCCCGTGGGCGACCTGGAAGGCCCGGCTGTCTGCGAAACCGGCGAGGGCGCGGCATGACCGGAGACTGGCTGTATACCCTGCCCATGGCCCTGCCTGCCTGGATGCGCGAGGGGAGCTTCACCGGCTATCTGGCCGCGCCGGGGTTTCTGGCCGAGCTGCTGGCCGAGCTGGACCTGGAGGGCTCCGCCGGGACCGGGCACCTCGTCTACGGCGACATCGTCTTTGCCTGCAAGGCGCGCGCCGCCGCCTGGGCGCAGAATATCTGGCTCGATGCGCGCCTGCTGCCCGCGCCGAGCATTGGCCAGGGAGCCAAAGCCCTGCGCGAGATTCAGCGCAACTGGTGGGCACATCCCGTGCGCCTGGCCCGGCGCGCCGCACTGCTTACGGAGAAGCTGCCCAAGGTTTCGGCCCGGGCGCAAGTCTTCGGCCAGCCAGCCCCTAGCGCGCCGCTGGGCTCCTTCACCCTGTGGGACGAGGCCACGCTCATCGCCGCGGCCACGTGCAGCAGCCCCTACCCGGACGGCGCGGTGCGCTTCGAGGAGGACCGCGAGTCCGCCCCCAGCCGGGCCTATCTCAAACTTTGGGAGGCACTTACGCTGCTTGGCGTCATGCCCCGGCCGGGCGAGCTCTGCCTGGACCTGGGCTCCAGCCCCGGCGGCTGGACCTGGGTGCTGGCCAGCCTGGGCGCGCGGGTGTTCAGCGTGGACAAGGCCGAACTTGAGCCGCGCATAGCGGCCATGCCGGGGGTGGAGCACTGCCTGGGCTCCGGCTTCGGGCTGGACCCGAAGATTGCGGGCGGGCCGGGCGCGCAGGTGGATTGGCTGTGCTCGGACATGGCCTGCTACCCGGCGCGGCTGCTGGAGCTGGTTTCGCGCTGGCTGGAGGCCGACGCCTGCCGCAATTTCGTGTGCACCCTCAAGTGCCAGGGCGAGACCGACCATGCCACCATCCAGGCCTTTGCCGAGATTCCCGGCTCAAAGGTCATGCACCTTTCACACAACAAACACGAGCTTACCTGGGCGCTGATACGCTGAGGCGGCGGGCGCAGGGCACGAAAAAGGGCGGGGGACTTGCGAGTCCTCCGCCCTTTTTCGTTTTTGCTTGCGTTGGTCTTGAATTAGAACTTCTCGAACCCGCTGTCCTCGGGGGTGATGTCCTTGGGCTCGGGCGCTGCCGCCAGGGCCAGGGGGCGGCCACGATGCTGGTCGGCTCCGAGCTTGAAGAACTGCATGACCTGGGTGAGGCGCTGGGCCTGCCCGGCCAGTTCCTCGCTGGTGGAGGCGGTTTCCTCAGAGGCCGAGGCATTTTGCTGGATGACCTGGTCGAGCTGCTGGATGGCCTTGTTCACCTGGTCCGCGCCGGTGGTCTGCTCGCGGCAGGCGGCGCTGATCTCCTGCACCAGTTCGCTGGTGCGTTCAATGTCGGGCACGATGGTGGCGAGCATGCCGCCGGCTTTCTCGGCCACGGCCAGGCTGGCGGTGGAGAGCTGCCCAATTTCGCCTGCGGCCGCGCCGGAACGTTCGGCCAGCTTGCGCACCTCGGCCGCGACCACGGNNCCGCGTTCAGGGCCAGCAGGTTGGTTTGCCGGGCAATTTCCTCAATGAAGCCGATCTTCTCGACGATCTGGCGCATGGCGTCCACGGTTTGGGTCACGGCCTGGCCGCCCAGGCGGGCGTCGTCTGCGCTTTTGCGCGCCAGCGATTCGGTCTGCATGGCGTTATCGGCGTTCTGGCGAATGTTGGCGGCCATTTCCTCCACGCTGGAGGATATCTCCTCCACACTGGCGGCCTGCTCCGTGGCGCCCTGCGACAGGGTTTCGCTGGAGGCGGAAAGCTCTTGCGAGCCGGAGGCCACGGACTCCGCCGAGGCGTTCACCTGCATGACCACCGAACGCAGCCGCCCGCCCATGTCGGTAAGGGCGGCGGCCAGCGCGCCGATTTCGTCCTTCTGGTCCACATCGACGCGCACGTCGAGGTTGCCGTTGGCCAGCTGTTTGGCGAATTCGAGACCCTTGTTCACCGGACCGGTGATGGCGCGGGTGATGAGCAGGGCGGCGATGCTGCCAAGCGCCAGGGCAAGGAGCGCGCCGGTGAGCAGTATGGTGCGGGAGAGGGTGATTTCGCTGAACAGCGAGGCCTTCATGTCCTCGCGCGCGCCTTCGCAGATTTTTTGCATGTCGCGGGCGCTTTGGACGAGCTGGACCTCCATGTCTTTCTGCTGCTTCACGGCCTGGGCGTAGCTGTCCACGCTCTTCATGTAGAAGCCGAGTTCGGTGAGTATCGCGTCGGCTTGGGCAATGTCGGCCGGGCTGACGAAGCGGGTCTTGAGGCTGGTCACCAGCGCTTCAAGGGCCTTGCCCTGCTCGTGGGCCTTTTGCAGGTGGTCGTCCTGCTCGGTCTGGATGTAATACATGATGATGAGGCGGAGGGCAGTTATTTGTTGCGCCACCTTGCCGGAGTCGTTGACCTTGCCGATGCGTGACTCCATTGCGGACTGGGAGGTTTTGGAGCGCAAGTCCACGGTCAACTGGGCGGTTTGGCTGGCGTCCAGCTCCCCGGCGGCCTTGGTGGCGCGGGTTGCGGCCTCGCCCATGGTTTTCTGCGTGGCTTGGCGGCCCAGCTCGCGCTCCACAAAACCCTTGAATGCGGCGTCGTAGGCCTTGGCAGAGGCCAACACCTGATCCATCTGATCGCGGTTCTTGGTTGTGAAGAACCTCTCCTTGTACTTCTGCGCGATTTCAGAAATTCCGACGACGCACTTGGCCACATTGTCCTGGCTCTGCTGGTCGCGGTGCAGCTGGAAGTTCTTTTCATACCGTCGGGAGTCCAGTCCCAGGCGGATGATGTCGCTCATGGCGTCGGCTTTGTCCACGCGGTCCAGTACATTAGAGAGTCCATTCCAGCTCAAGGCCGCCAGCAGGGCGGTCAGTGCCAGCACTATCCCGAAGCCGAGGGCCAGCTTCATGGCCAGGCGCATATTCTTCATGGTTTCCCCGCGAGTTGAATTGACCGTTTCGAGGTTTCAGTCCACTTCATTCTAGTACGAAACTTTTCGGTGCAAGGCAAGGCGAGCTTTAGCTTCATGACGTGTCTTCGCATGTTTTGGCGTGTTTGCTTGACAAGTTGGCGCGCCTCGATTACTTCATGCCTCTATCAGCATATCTTGATATTGTGCTGTTGGGAGCTGCATGGACTTGCTGCGCATTCACAAAGCCCTGGCCGACGAGACCAGACTCCGGCTCGCCGCCGTGCTCAACTGCTTTGAGCTCAACGTGGGCGAGCTTGTTGGCGTTTTCGCCATGGGCCAGCCGCGCATCTCACGGCATCTCAAAATTATGGCCGAGGCCGGGCTGCTGGAATGCCGCCGCGAGGGCCTATGGGCCTTTTACCGCGCCGCTCAAGATGGGCCGGGGCGGGAGTTCTTGCAGCGCCACGCGCCGCTCTTGGAGGCCATTCCCCAGCACGCCCAGGACCGCGAACGCGCCCTGGTGGCCGTGCGCGAACGCGCCCACGCCACGCGCCGCTTCTTTGACGCCGTGGCCGGGCAGTGGCGCGACCTGGCCCGCGAGGTGCTGGGAGACCTTGACCTGGCCGAGGAACTGGCCGGACGCATGCACCCCGGCATGATTGTGGCCGATTTGGGCTGCGGCCCCGGCGAACTCTTGGAGCGTTTGGCGGGCAGCGCAAGGCTGGCCATCGGCGTAGACAGCTCCCAGCGCATGCTGGAGCTTGCGGGAGCGCGGCTGGCCGGGCGCGCCAACGTAAGCCTGCGCCTGGGCGAGCTGGAGCACCTGCCCCTGCGCGAGGCCGAGGTTCAGGCCGCCACCCTGTCCATGGTGCTGCACCATTTGAGCGACCCGCAGGCCGTGCTGGCCGAGGCCCGTCGCGTGCTGGCTCCGGGGGGCACGCTGCTGGTGGCCGACTTTGACCGCCACGACAATGAGGCCATGCGCGTCAAATATGGCGACGCACGCCTGGGCGTGGACAAGGAAACAATGTATGATTGGCTCCAGGCGGCGGGATTTTCTCCGCGCCGGGTGGACGCCTTCCCTGTAAACCAGGGGCTTACGGTGCTCATCGCCGAGGCGGCGCTTGAGTAGCCACACGGCCCGACAACCCTTGAAGGAGTATCCCATGCTCGCAGTCGATCCCAAGCTCAAGTTCCGCGTGGCCGATATGGCCCTGGCCGAATGGGGCAAGAAGGAAATGCAGCTCTCTGAGAACGAGATGCCCGGCCTCATGTCCCTGATCAAGAAGTACGGCAAGAAAAAGCCCCTCAAAGGCTTCAAGATCATGGGCTCCCTGCACATGACCATTCAGACCGCCATGCTCATTGAGACCCTGCACGCCCTTGGCGCGGACCTGCGCTGGGCCTCTTGCAATATCTTCAGCACCCAGGACCACGCCGCTGCGGGCATTGCCGCCAACAAGACCGCTGCGGTCTTCGCCTGGAAGGGCGAAACCCTTGAAGACTACTGGTGGTGCACCGAGCAGGNNTCGTGGACGACGGCGGCGACGCCACCCTGCTGATCCACCAGGGTGTGAAGTGCGAGAAGGACCCCTCGCTGTTCAAGAAAAAGGTCGACAACAAGGAATTCCAGATCATCATGGACCGCCTTGCCGCCGGCTACAAGCTTGATCCCCAGAAGTGGACCCGCATTGCCGCCAAGGTGCGCGGCGTTTCTGAGGAAACCACCACCGGCGTGCACCNNAGAGCAAGTTCGACAACCTCTACGGTTGCCGCGAGTCCCTGGCGGACGGCATCAAGCGCGCCACCGACATCATGATCGCGGGCAAGGTGTGCGTCGTGGTGGGCTACGGCGATGTGGGCAAGGGCTGCGCCCAGTCCATGCGCGGCTTCGGCGCGCGGGTCATCGTCACCGAGATCGACCCCATTTGCGCCCTGCAGGCCGCCATGGAAGGCTACGAAGTGCTGCCCATGGCCAAGGCCTGTGAAATGGGCGACATCTTCATCACCGCCACCGGCAACTACCACGTGGTCGACGCCAGCCACATGGTCAAAATGAAGAACGAGGCCATTCTTTGCAACATCGGCCACTTCGATTCTGAAATCGAAATGAGCTTCTTGGAGAACGACCCCAAGTGCAAGCGCCTTGAGATCAAGCCCCAGGTGGACAAGTGGACCCTGCCCAGCGGCAAGTCCCTCATCGTGCTGGCCGAAGGCCGCCTTGTGAACCTGGGCTGCGCCACCGGCCACCCCAGCTTCGTCATGAGCAACTCCTTCACCAACCAGGTGCTGGCCCAGCTTGACCTGGCCGCCAACACCTACGAGCCTAAGGTCATGATTCTTTCCAAGAAGCTGGACGAGGAAGTTGCCCGCCTGCACCTGGAGCGCCTGGGCGTGGAGCTGGACAAGTTGTCCAAGTTCCAGGCCGATTACCTGGGCGTGCCCGTGGAAGGCCCCTACAAGCCGAGCCATTACCGGTACTAGAAAGCAGGGGAGGAGACGTTCCGGGGGATTGATGCCCTGGCCCTCTCCCGCAAGGTTTGAAAATAAGGCCCGGAGTGCTGCTGCATTCCGGGCCTTTTCGTTGTGGCGCTATTTTACCGGCAGTTTGGGGAGCCGAGCAGTTGCGCCAGCCATTCTTTGATTGGAGCTGAAAAGAATGACAAAGTGAGATCAGCGAGGAGCGCCATAAGGAAAAACGAACCCCAAGCCGTTATATGCCAAAGACATTTCCAGAACAGCTTGCTGGTCTTCGCTTGGCTTATGCCTTCGCGCCATCCGAAGAAGGCTCCAAACAATGCATCGGGAATTTTATAAATGTCTTCTTTGAGTAGGGCGAACAGTCCCATTGTGCAGCCTTCGTTTTGCGGCAGGAAGCTGTGCACTCTGCCTGCGCCTGTGCTCCTCTCCCTTCTGGCGCGCCGCCTGGCCCTGCCTGTTCCAGCAAAAATCCCGGCCAAGCCGCAGCTCGACCGGGATGCGTTGCTGGCTTGGAAGGGGGCCTTTTTTACCCCACCTGCTTGAAGGAAACCGCCCCGCCCATGATCTTTTTGACCGGGCACCCGGCCACGGCGTGCAGAAGCGTTTCGCGTTGCTCGGCGCTCAGCTCGCCCTGCATGTCGATGCTGTACTCAAAGACGCTTTCGTTCGCGTTGTCCTGATTGAGCTTCACCTGGACGCTGAGCCCGGCGAGGGGAATGGCGCGCGCATCCGCCGCGACGCGCAGCACGATGTTGATGCATGAGGACAGGGCGGCCTCAAGCAGCTCCACGGGTTTGAACCCGGCGGACTTGCCGCCCATGCTTTCCGGCGCATCGGTGAGGGTTTCATGCGTGCCGTCGTTGATGGTCGTCAAATAGTGCTGGGGCAGGCTTTTGCTGGTGATCATGGTCGCTCCTTGGTTGGGGGGGAGGGGGGGGAACCAAAACAAACCGCCAGGATTGGGGAAAAACCGGCGTGAGCGCCTTGCGCGTCCCGAGCGTATCAGTCCACTCTGTGCTTTTTCAGCAACGCATAGAGCCTTGGCCGCGAGAGCCCGGACAAGGCGCAGGCCTTGCCCATGTCGCCTGCCGTGGCGGAGAGCAGTTCCTTCAGGTACCGCGATTCCACTTGGCACACGGCCTGGAGCCGCACCTGGCGCAGGGGCAGCAGTTCGGCGTTGGCGGCCGCCAGCGTGCCGCCTTGCCGTGCGTGCGTCGGCAGCGCGGAACGCGCCAGGCTGACGCGGATGTTTGTGGGCAGGTGGGCGGGCACAAGCACCGGGTCGTTCATGCCTGCGGCCAGGGAATGCTCCACGGCGTGGATCATCTCGCGCACGTTGCCGGGCCAGCTGTAAAGCTCCATGGCTTCCATGTAGTCTGGAGAAATACGTTTTTCCGGTGCGCCCCGCAACCTGGATTGCCGCGCCACGAAATGGCGGCACAGGAGGGCGATGTCGCCCGCGCGCTCCGCAAGCCTGGGCAGGGTGACGGTCATGGAGCGCACCCGGAACAGCAAGTCCTGGCGGAAGGCCCCCGCAGCCACAAGGGCGTCCAGGTCTCGATTGGTGGCCACCACGAGGCGGAAGTCGCTGGCCACCTCTTTTGCGCCGCCAACGGGCCGGAAGCGGCCATCTTGCAGCACGCGCAAAAAGGCCTTCTGCACGGCCAGGGGCAATTCGCCTATTTCATCCAGAAACAAGGTGCCGTTGTGCGCCTGGCGGATGAGCCCCTCGAAGCGCCGGTCCGCGCCGGTGAAGGCTCCGCGCTCGTAGCCGAACAGCTCGCTTTCCACCAGTTTGTCCGGCAGGGCCGCACAGTCCACAACCACGAAAGGGGCGCTGGCGCGCGCGCTGTTGTCGTGGATGGCGCGTGCGAAGAGCTCCTTGCCGGTGCCCGTGTCGCCGGTGATGAGCGTTGCGGCCATGGAGGCTGCGGCCTGGGCCACGAGGTCCAGGCAGGTCTGCACGGCGCGGCTGTCGCCGATGATGCCGCTGCGTTTGAGCCCCAGGGGCAGCACTTTCTGCCTGCCCTGATGGTGCTCAATGGCCCGTTGGATGGGCAGGCGTATTTTGCTCAAGGTTGGCGGCTTGGCTATGTAGCCCCAGGCCCCGCTGCGAATGGCCAGTTCCGCGCCGTCGGCATCGCAGGCGCCGGTGAGGATGATGACCTCCGGGGCGGAGGCGCAGGCCTGGAATTTCGACAAATTGTCCAGGCCGCTGCCATCGGGCAAAAGCACGTCCAGAACCACGACGTCGTAGTCCTCGGCGCGCGCCTTGGTCAGCCCTTCCTGCAGGCTCCCGGCCATGTCCGGCTCGTAGCCCATTTGCCGCACGGCAACGGCCAGGGCGTCGCACAACATGGCGTCGTCATCCACAATGAGCACGCGCCGCTTCATTGCATGGCCTCTGTCGTGCGGGATTGCCTTACGCCTTTGAGCAGCCTGTCCAGGGCGGTGGCCAGAACATCCATGCGAAAGGGTTTGACGAGGTATTCAAGCACGCCAAGCCGCCAGGCCCGCTCTCGCGAGACCATTGCACTGTGCCCCGTGGTCAGAATCACCGGCAGGTGCGGCTGAAGCTTGAGCAGTTCACGCACCAGGTCCGGTCCGGCCAGGCCGGGCATTGTCGTGTCGCTCAGCACGGCGTCGAAACGCTTGGGGTCGCGGCGGAACACGGCCAGGGCCTCCTCGCCGCTGCGGCAGCAGGTCACCTCATAGCCAAAAGAGGACAAGCCGAGGGAGCAGGCGTCCAGGATGTCCTGCTCGTCGTCCACCACAAGCACGCGGCCTGCATTTTCAAGCGGTTGCGGCGGCTGCAGCCGGCTGTCGTCGCCAAGGGGGGGCGCGCAGGCCTCCGAGCGGGGCAGCAGGATCTCGAAGTTCGCCCCGCGCCCGGGTTCGCTCAGCACGCGGATGGCCCCGCGCAGTTGGCCGACGATGTTTTGGACCACGGCCAAGCCGAGGCCCGTTCCCGAGCCGTCCGTCTTGGTGCTGAAGAAAGGATCGAAAATCCGCTCCAGGTGTTCCGGCAGAATTCCCTGCCCACTGTCGCGCACGCGCAAAAGCACATACGAACCCGGCTCGGCTGCGGGGAAATTCGGGTCGCCACGCGGTCCTATCTCCTGTTCTGAAATGCCGAACTCCAGGGTTCCGCCCGTACCGCGCATGGCCCAGGCCGCGTTGGTGCACAGGTTCATAACCATCTGGTGCACTTGGACCGGGTCGGCCATGACCACGTCCCGCTCGGTGTGCGCCTTGATGCTGATGCCGATGGTGCTGGGCAATCCGGGCCGCACCAGGGACAGGCAATCTTGCAGGATGTCGGCCATGTGCAAGGGCTTGGGCTGGTCGCTCTCCAGGCGGCGGCCCAGGCCCAGAATTTGCCGCACCAGGTTGCTGGCGCGCAGGCTGGCCTTGAGAATGCTCTCAAGGGACGAGCGCAGCGGGTCGCCTTCGGAAAGCTGGAGCAGGCCAATATCCGCCAGCAGCACGATGGGCGAGAGGATGTTGTTCAGGTCGTGGGCGATGCCGCCCGCCAGGNNCCATCTTCTGCGCCTGCCGCAGCTGGCGCTCCAGGGTCTCCACGGCCGTCACGTCGCGCCAGACGCTAACATACCCGAGAATGCAGCCGCCCTTGCCGCGGATGGGCGCCACGGTCTTGTGGCAGCAGATGATCCGGCCATCCTTGCAGGTGTTGCAGGCCTTGCCGTTCCAGTTGTCGCCACATTTCAACGCCTGCAAAACCTCGCCCAGACGAGATTCCTGCTCCGGGCCGGAATACAGCACCGCAACATCGCGCCCGCGCAGTTCGCGTAAGGTATACCCGGTCATGCCCTGAAAGGACTGGTTCAGGTACTCGATGCGCATCCCCTCGTCGAACAGGATGACCGCGTCCGCCGCCTGCTCCAGGGCGCAGGCCAGCCTAGTTCTTTCGCGTTCGGCCGCTTTCTGCTCGCTCACATCGCGGCAAAACACGGCCACCCGGTCCACCGCGCCGTCTTCTCCCGGCAGGGGGTGCATGCGTATTTCCAGCTCCTGGTTGCTGAAAAGCGCTTCGTCAAAATGCAGGGGCCGACGGGTTGCAACGCTGCGCCGCACGGCTTCAAACAGTTTTTCGGCCTCGGCGCAGGGGATGAAGTCGTAGATCTTTTCCCCTGCCAATTGCTCCGGGCTGATGCGAAACAGTCCGGCCATGGAGCAGTTGGCGGTAAGCACCGTGCCGTCGGCGCGCATAAGCAGGGCGTGGTCCGAGGCGGCGTTCAGCAGTGCGCTGGCCAGGTCGCCCTGCAGATTCTGCGGGCTTGGAGGCCGTTTCCGGTTCTGCTTGGCAAGCTTCATCCTCAACCACCCGCTTTGCTGCCTGGTTCCACCCCGCGCGAACGCGCACTCTGCGCAATGCAATCTTCTTATGCAATACTCCGTCTTGTGGCGCAATACAAATATCTGCGCCATGCAACACGCACCAAGTATGTGTGATATATGCAGCATGCCTGCATCATTGACGATGCCTGCCAATGCAACGCTCGGCACACTTCTTGAGTTGGGGGAGACAAAACTGTCCCGGCGCGAGGTGTTCACAAGCCGGGGAAAGGCAACCGCCCGCCAAAGAGGGCGGCGTCAGATGATGGGGAGGGCGCACCATGGCCAGCAGAATAGGCGTTTACGTCTGCCACTGCGGAACAAACATCGCCGGAAGGGTGGATTCGTCAGGCGTGGCGCGTTTTGCCGCCGGGCTCAAGAACGTTGCCGTGGCGCGTGACTACAAGTTCATGTGCTCCGATCCTGGGCAGGACTTGATCATAAAAGACATCAAGGAGATGGGGCTCACACGGGTGGTCGTCGCCTCCTGCTCGCCCCGCCTGCACGAAAAAACCTTCCAGAAGGCTTGCCAGCGCGGCGGCTTGAACCCTTTCCTGTTTCAAATGACCTGCATCCGCGAGCACTGCTCCTGGGTGGTGGCCGACCCCGTAGAGGCCACAGCCAAGGCCAGGAACCTGGTGGCTGCGGCCGTGTCGCGGGTGAACCACCACGACGAGTTGTATTCCCGCGTGGAGACCGTGCACCCGGACGTGGTGGTGGTGGGCGGCGGCATTGCGGGCATTCAGGCCGCGCTTGATATCGCCAAGTCCGGCCACAAGGTGCACCTGGTGGAGCGTTCGCCGTCCATCGGCGGGCACATGACGCAGTTTGACAAGACCTTTCCCACGCTTGACTGCGCGGCCTGCATCTCCACCCCGAAGATGGTGGCCGTGGCCCAGGAGCCCAACATCAACCTCATGACCATGAGCGAGGTGGTGGAGGTCAAGGGCTACGTGGGCAATTATTCGCTTAAGATCAAGACCAGCCCGCGCTACGTGAACCAGGACCTGTGCACAGGCTGCGGCCTGTGCATGGAGAAGTGCCCCAAGAGCGTGCCCAGCGAGTTCGAGGAGGGCATCGGCCTGCGCAAGGCCATTCACCGCAACTCGCCCCAGAGCGTGCCCAACACCCCGGTCATCGATCCCGCGACCTGCATCTATCTTGTGAAGGGCAAGTGCGGCGCCTGCCAGAAGAACTGCCCTTCCCAGGCCATAGACTTCACGCAAAAGGAGAGCTTCCTGGACCTGCAGGCGGGCACCATCGTGCTGGCCACGGGCTTCGACATCATGGACCCCACGGCCTTGTCGCAATACGGCTTTGGCCGCTACCCAGAGGTCTACACCGGCCTGCAGTTCGAGCGCTTGAACAACGCCGTGGGGCCCACGGGCGGCAAGATCGTCATGAAGAACGGCAAGCCGCCGCAGAGCGTGGCCATAATCCACTGCGTTGGCAGCCGCGACAAGAAGCACTTCGAGTACTGCTCGCGCGTGTGTTGCATGTATGCCCTCAAGTACGACCACCTCATCAAGGACAAGGTGGGACACGGCGCGCAGGTTTACAATTTCTACATCGACATGCGCTGCTTCGGAAAGGGCTACGAGGAGTTCTACCGCCGCGTGCAGGAGGAAGGCGTGGCCTTCATTCGCGGCAGGCCCGCAGAGGTGACGGACCAGGCCCAAACCCCGGAGGAAGAGGGCAAGCTTGTGGTGGTGGGCGAGGACACCTTGCTGGGCCGCACGGTGCGCGTGCCCGTGGACATGGTGATTCTTTGCACCGCCATGAAGGCCAGGGCCGACGCGGGCGAGGTTGCGCGCGTCTTCGGCATCAGCCAGGGGCAGGACGGCTTCTTCCTGGAGGAGCACCCCAAGCTCGGGCCTGTTTCCACCGCAACCGACGGCATCTTTTTGGCCGGCACCTGCCAGGGCCCCAAGGACATCCCCGACGCCGTGGCCCACGCCTCGGGCGGGGCAGGGCAGGCGCTCAGCCTGGCGGCGCGCGGCCTTGTGAGCATCTCGCCCACCGTGTCCTGGATCAACCCGGACATCTGCATCGGCTGCAAGATGTGCATCGGCCTGTGCGCTTACTCGGCCATAGAGTTCGACGAACGCCGCAAGGTCAGTGTCATCAACGAGGCCATGTGCAAGGGCTGCGGCAGCTGTGCTGGGCATTGCCCCAGCGGCGCGGCCCAGGTGCGGCACTTCAACGAGAAGCAGATCTTCGCCGAAATGGAGGGCCTGCTCGGCCCGGCCCCGCCTGCGCCGCTGCCTGTTCCGCCGCCTGCTGCGGCCACGGCCACGGGCGCAACGCGCGCAGTCTGACCTGAATGAAGAGCCAGAACAAGGAGGGAATCATGCCGGAGCTCAACGTGATGCAGGAGGCGCAAAGCGCGCCGACACCGGACGCGGGATTCGAACCGGCCATCGTGGCCTTTGTTTGCAACTGGTGCACCTACACCGCCGCAGACCTGGCGGGAACCGCCCGCATGGTCCAGTCGCCCAACGTCCGGCTCATCCGCATGATGTGCACCGGCATGGTGGACCCAAAGTACATCATCAAGGCCCTTTTGGACGGCGCCGACGCAGTGCTCATTTCAGGCTGCCACCCTGGCGACTGCCACTACATCAACGGCAATTACAAGGCCCGCCGCCGCGTAAAGCTGCTGGCCGAGATTTTGCCCCGCTTCGGCATAGACAAGCGCAGGCTCAAGCTGACCTGGGTGGGCGCCAGCGAAGGCAATGAATTCGCCGCCACGGTCAACCGTTTCGCGGCGGAGATCAAGGACCTGGGGCCCATCGACACCCGTCGCCTGCGTGTGCGTTGAACTTTAGCCTCCGCGGAGGAACGTCATGGGAAGCATAGCCAGAATTGAGGTCAAGGACGGCAACCCGATTGCCGCGCTGCAAGATTTTTGCGCACGGCTGCTGGAAGACAGCGAAGTAACGGCGGTGCTGGCGCCCCGGCTGCTGCCCGGCGGCGCGGGAACCCTGCCCGCCCTGGTGGCCGACCCGGCGGAGTTCCGGGACATGGACGCCCTGGCCCCGTCATTTCGCCTCAACGCGGCCCGGATGCTGACCCGGCTGACCCGTGGCGCGGATGATGGCGGGCTCGTGGCTGCGCTGCTTCGCCCCTGCGAGGTGCGCGCCTTCATCGAGCTGTGCAAGCTCAACCAGGGCAGCCTGGAAAACGCGCTGGTCATCAGTCTGGATTGCCCAGGGGCCTTCACCAACGCCGACTACCGGCGCTGGCCGGGGAGCAAGGGCAGCACGGATGAACTGCTCGGATTTCTGAACGCCAGCGGACGCGGGGATTTCGGCGGGGTGCAGGTGGCCCGCGCCTGCCGCACCTGCGAGCATCCCACCAGCCCGGAGGCGGATCTGTCCATCGGCCTGTTCGGTCAAGATGTGGGAAAGGGGCTTCTCGTCATGGCCAACACCCCACGGGGCGAAGGGCTCATGACCCGCCTGGGCCTGGCCGAAGCAAGCGACGACGGCGCGCGCGCCAAGGCCCTTGAGGAACTGCTGGTGGAGCGTGTTGCCGCCCGCGACGTGATGTTTGACGAGACCTCCGCCGCCACTGCGAGCATGGACAAGCTGTCCACGTTCCTTTCCGCCTGCGTGAACTGCTACAACTGCCGCATGGCCTGCCCGGTTTGCTACTGCAAGGAGTGCGTGTTTCTTACCGACGTGTTCGACCACAAGCCCTGGCAGTACCTTTCCTGGGCGCGCCAACGCGGCGCGCTCAAAATGCCGACAGACACCACCTTTTTCCACCTTACGCGGCTGGCGCACATGAGCACCGCCTGCGTGGGCTGCGGCCAGTGCTNNGTGCTCCAACGCCTGCCCCAACGATGTGCCGGTGATGGAGCTGTTCCGCACCATCGCGGCCTCCACGCAGCTGGCCTTTGAGTACGAGGCTGGAAGAAATCCCAACGAAGCGCCGCCGTTGTCCGTGTTCCGGGAGCGCGAGTTCCCGGAGCTTACCGGCGGGCTGGACTAGCCGTGCCGCGTTCCAGCGGCGGACCCAAGCAAAGCGGGAGGGTCAGATGAAGAAGCAGTATGGAGCCCTGGTGGTTGGAGCCGGAATCGGCGGAATGCGCTCCGCCCTGGACCTGGCGGAAACCGGCCAGAAGGTGGCGCTCATCGACGCCAGGCCAAGCATGGGAGGCATTCTGACCCAGCTGGACCACCAGTTTCCTTCCGATCACTGCGGCATGTGTAAAATGCTGCCGCTCACCCAGCGCGATCAATCGAGCCAGTACTGCCTGCGCAAGGGGTTCTTCCACAAGAACATCGACATCTACCTGCATACGGAGCTCACCGCCCTGGAAGGCGACCCCGGCAAGTTCCACGCCACCTTAAGCCGACGCTCCACCTTTGTGGACCCCACGCGTTGCGTAAGCTGCGGGCTGTGCGCCGAGGTTTGCCCGGTGCGTGTGCCCAACGAGTTCAATGCGGGTCTGGGCCAGCGCACTGCGGCCTACCTGCCCGTGCCGCACAACATAGCCAACCACTACGTGGTGGACCTAGACAACTGCCTGCGCTGCTGGCGTTGCTTCGAGGCCTGCCCCACCCAGGCCATAGACTTCAAGTTCAAGGAGCGCGAGGACTTCCACGTGCTGGTGGTCTCGGCAGATGAAGAACTGACACGCACTCTGCCGGAATGGCTCAAGAAGGAGAACTTCCCGCTGCACTTCACAACCTCCGGCGAAGACGGCCTTGCGCTGCTTTCCGAAGGGCTGGACGTGAAGCTCTTGCTGCTGGACCTGGACCTGCACGCAGCCGAGGCCGAGCGCACCCTGCGCCGCGCCTTGGAGCTGCGCCCGGGCCTGGCCATTGTGCTTCTGGCCGGGCCAGACAAGCAGGACGCCGCAGCGGAACTCTTAAAGCTGGGTGCGCGCGAAACCCTGGCCAAGCCGCTGGAGCGGGCCACCGCCGTGCCGCGTCTGGACAAGCTCTTCATGCGGCTTGTTTCCGACGAAGCCCTGGACCTTGAGGTGGGCGCGGTGATTCTGGCCGCCGGTTTCGAGTGCTTCAACCCGGCGGAGGTGCCCTGCGGCAGCGCCGATCTGCTGCTCTATGGCCAGCACCCCGGCGTGCTCACCTCCCTGGAGTTCGAGCGCCTGCTGAGCTCCACCGGACCCAGCGCGGGCAGCCTTGTGCGCCCCGGCGACGGCAAGCCGCTACGGCGCATTGCCTGGCTGCAGTGCGTGGGCTCGCGCGACGTGAAGCTGAAGGCCGACTTCTGCTCCAGCATCTGCTGCATGATCTCCATCAAGGAGGCCATGCTGGCCAAGCGGCATACGCGCGGCGAGGCCGAGGCGACAATCTTCTACATGGACATGCGCACGTCCGGGCGCGACTACCAGCGCTACCGCGACGAAGCCGAAACAGGCGCGGGGGTGCGCTTTGTGCCCGCGCGGCCGCACTCCATCCTGCCCGGCCCGGAGGGCGATCTGCTCATCCAGTACTACGACTACTCCGGCGAACTGAAGGAGGAGATTTTTGACGCCCTGGTGCTGGCCGTGGGCGCGCGCCCGCCCAAGAGCATGGCGCGGCTGGCCCTGGCCGCCGGGGTGGATTTGAACGAGAGCGGCTTTTGCGCCACCAGGCCCCTTGCCCCCAATCGCACCAGCCGCCTGGGCGTGTTCGCCGCCGGGGCCTTTGGCGAGCCGGCCGACATACGCGGCTCGCTCATCCAGGCCGGGGCGGCGGCCATGGGCGCTTCGCGCATGATGCGCGTATACCACGGCCCGCGCGATGAAACCCCCGAGGCAGAGCCCAAGTACACGGATGTGTCGCGCGAGGCCCCGCGTGTGCTCATGGCGTTGTGCACCTCGTGCCCCACCCTGGAACGCAACGTGGACACGGCCCTCCTGCGCAGCCGCATGGCTGTTTTGCCGGGCGTGGTGCGCGTGGCGGACGTGCCCAGGGCCTGCACGCGCGAGGGCTGGGAACTGCTGCGCCAGGAGGCCGAGGCCGTGAAGCCCAACCGCGTGCTCATCGGGGCCTGCATGCCCTACATGCACGTGCCCCGCCTGCGCGACCTGGGCGAGGCCCTCTCGCTCAACCCGGCGCTCATGGACGTGGTGGACATCCACACCGCGACCTTTGCGGGGGCTGGCGCAGAAAAGACCGTCCGCACCGAGGAAACCGCCTCGCTGCTGGGCATGGCCGCGGCAAAGCTGCTGGGGGCCGACCCTTCGCCCCAGGCGCAGGCAACGCCCGTTGCGCCCCAGGCCCTTGTGGTGGGCGGCGGGCTTGCCGGCATGACGGCGGCCATGGGCATTGCCGACCAGGGCTACAAGGTGGTGCTGGTGGAGGAGCTGGAGCAGCTGGGCGGCCTGGCCATGAACCTGCGCGCCACCCTGGAGGGCGACGATCCGGTGCGCTTCATGGAGGATCTCATCGAACAGGTGGAGAAGAACCCCAACATCCGCGTGCTCAAGGATTCCCGCGTGGTGCTTTCACGCGGGCGGGCCGGGCGCTTTTTGACCGTGGTGGCCACCGGCGAGGGCGTGGCCCACAGCCTGCACCACGGGGCCACCATTCTGGCCACGGGCGGGCACGAGACCAAGGTGTATGAATACGGCAACCGGGTGCACAAGTGCGTGCTGACCCAAATGGAGCTGGAGCAGCGCCTGGCCGATGGCTCGGTGGACGCCGCGCGCCTGGGCGGCGTGGCCATGATCCAGTGCTGGCGCTCGCGCGACGAGTCGCGCAACTACTGCAGCCGCGTGTGCTGCCAAAGCGCCCTCAAGAACCTCCTGCTGCTCAAGAAGCGCAATCCCGGCCTGCCGGTCTTCGTGTTCTACCGCGACATAATGAGCACCGGCTTTTCCGAACGCTTCTACACCGAGGCCCGCCGCACCGGGGCCGTATTCATCCGCTACACGCCGGAAAATCGGCCCAAGGTCACCTTTGTGGACGACAAGCCCGTCATCGTCGCCCTGGACCCGGTGCTGGGCGCGGAGATCGAAGTACACCCGGACCTGCTGGCCCTTTCCAGCGGGGTGGAGCCCAATGATGTTTCGGAACTGGCCGAGCTCTTCGGCGTGGGGTTGACCCCGGACGGCTTCTACCAGGAGGCCGAGAACAAGTGGCGGCCCGTGGACTTCCTCAAGCATGGCGTGTTCGCCTGCGGCCTGGGGCTTGCCCCGGCCACCATGCGCGAGGCCATCCTTTCGGCCAAGGCCGCCGCCCAGCGCGCCGTGCGCATCTTGAGCGAAAAGAGCCTTTCCTGCGGCAACGCCGTGGCCGAGGTGCGGCACTCCCTGTGCTCGCGCTGCGGCCGCTGCATCACCGTGTGCCCGTATGGCGCGCGGTCCCTTGATCTCGCGCGCGACAGCATCACCGTGGACGAGCAGCTGTGCCAAGGGTGCGGCTCGTGCATGGCGGTGTGCCCCAACAGCGCCACGGTGCTGCGCGGCTTCCGCGACGAGCAGGTCATGGCCATGATTGACGCCGCCGTGGCCAGGCCGCCGCACGGAACGCAGGGCGCGGAGCCCAACCCGCAGAGTGCCCCAGCCCAGCCTGCGCACATGGGAGGATGAAGCCATGAGAACCGCCCCGCCCGTCATCACCTTTACGCCGGAACCGCCGCCCGCCTGCGGGGCCAAGGCCCTGGCCGAGGTGCAAAACATGGTGCGCGCCTGCATGCAGTGCGGCACGTGCTCCGGCTCTTGCCCCAACGCCTTCGCCATGGACCTGACCCCGCGCCAGATGTGGCGGATGCTGCTCTTCGGCCTGGCGCACGAGGTGCTGCACAGCCGCACCTTCTGGCTCTGCTCGGCCTGCTACAGCTGCACCCTGCGCTGCCCGCGCGGCCTGCCGCTCACTTCGGCCATGGCCGCCCTCAAGCGCCTGGCCGCCGCCGAGCCCGACTTCGCCAGCCACAGGAAGGCGCTGTTTTATGAGGAATTCATGCACAATGTGGAGAAGCGCGGCCGCGTGCGCGAAACAGAGCTGATGCTGCACTACTTTGCGGGCATGCGCGACCCGCTGCTGCCCCTCAAGTACACGCCCCTGGGGCTGAAGCTGCTGCGCAAGGGCAAGCTGCACCTGGGCGGCGCGCCGGGCGCGGGCCGCGTGTCCGGCCTGGGGCCGCTGTTCGCCAAGGTCCGCAGCATGGAGGCCGGAACATGAAGTACGCATACTACCCAGGATGCTCTCTGGAGACCAGCGCCGAGGAATACGACGTGTCCACCCGCGAGATTTTACGGCGCCTGGACGTGGAGCTGGTGGAAACGCCGGACTGGACCTGCTGCGGCGCAAGCGCCGTGGAGCCCGTGAGCCGCCTGCTTTCATTCGTTCTGCCAGCGCGCAACCTGGCCCTGGCCGAGCGCGAGGCCGCAGGCCTGGATTTCCTGGTGCCGTGCAGCGCCTGCTACCTGAACCACCTGCGCGTGGAGCGCGAATGCGCCAAGGATCGCGCCCTGCCGGGGCGCATCAACGAGGCCCTGAGCGCCGACGGCTTGCAGTACGGCGGCACGGTGCGCGTGCGCCACCTGCTCGACGTGCTGGCCACGGACATCGGCCCCGAGGCCATAGCCGCCGCCGTGCGCCAGCGCCTGGAAGGGCTCACCGTGGCCGCCTATTACGGCTGCCAGGCCCTGCGGCCATACGCCGTGTTCGACGATCCCGAGCATCCCCG
>DIVX01000173.1:21110-22898 GCA_002422505.1 Desulfovibrio sp. UBA6121 | reverse complement strand
GCTCCTCCTTGGAGGTTTCCAGCTCTTCGTTGGAGGAGTGCATTTCCTCGTTCATGGATTGCAGTTCCTCGTTTGCGGACTTGAGCTCTTCGTTTGATGTCTCAAGCTCCTCGTTGGCGCTCTGGAGGTATTCGTCCTTGGCGTGCAGTTCGCGCGTGAGCGCGACGATGCGGGCGTCGGCGTCCTCGTCTGTGGCCTGCGCCTCGGCTTCTTGAACGCCCGGCCCGGCTTCCTCTCGATCCTGCAGTCTTGACGGCCCAAAAATCACCAGAAACAGCGGCGCTTCAAAAGCCGTGGCCGTTTCCACGGGGTAAACCATGAGGTCGACCAGGCTGAAGTGTCCGTTTGTCTTGACGCGCAAGCCTGGCCGAGCAACGACGGCTTGTGTCCCCACGGCCTTGTGCAGGGCCGTGGTCAAGTCCTGGTGCAGCCCTTCCCGGGCCATTTTCAAAATGTTGCTTGTGCCCGCCTCGCCCGGCATTGGCTCCAGGTACTTGCCGCTGCGGCCATGAATGTAGAGCACATCGCCGTGCGCGTTGACGAGGGCGGCGGTGGGTGCTGCTTGCCGCAGCAGCGCCTGTTCTGTCAGTTCCCGAAGCGGCGTTTTCCCAACGCAGGCGGCAGGGTTGGCTGTATGTGAAGCCGCAGCGGCTGGCGCAGGTGCAGGAGAAAGGAAACGGCCCACGGTCGCCTGCTCGGCGCTGTTGCCATCATCCTTGCGCCGGTACAGCTTGCCTTTGCGGTCCAACGCGGAAAACAGCGTCCCGAACTCGCCCACGGTTTCCGAGGTGCCGAGAAAGAGCTGGCCACCCGGATTCAAGGCGTAGTGAAAAAGCGGGATGAGCTTTCTTTGCAGCTCGCTGCCCAAATAGATCAGCAGGTTTCTGCAGCAGATGAGATCCAGCTTGGAAAACGGCGGATCCTTGATCACGTCCTGTTCTGAGAAGATGAGCATGTCGCGGATGCTCTTGTGGATGCGCAGTGTGCCGCCAGCTTCGGAGGTGAAGTAGCGGGCAAGCCGCTCCGGCGAGATGCCCGCCGCGATGCTGGCCGGGTAGCGGCCAACACGGGCCGTGGCAATGGCCCGGCTGTGTATGTCTGTGGCGAAAACCTGCAGCTTGAAGCTCTGCTTCAATACGTCCTGGCGTTCTGCAAGCAGTATCGCCAGAGAGTAGGCCTCCTCGCCGGTGGAGCAGCCCGCCGACCAGACGCGGACCTGGGCGCCTGCGTGCTTGTCGGCAAACAGCTTGGGAATGGCCTGCTCCTCCAGCGTCTTGAAGGCATCTGGGTCGCGGAAGAAGCTGGTGACCCCGATGAGGATGTCGCGGAATAGTTCCTCCACCTCAGCCGGAGTCTGCTGCAGGTACTTGAGGTACCCGGACAGGTTTTCGATTCGGTGCACAGCCATGCGGCGCTCGATGCGGCGGATGATGGTGTTGGGCTTGTACTTGGAAAAGTCGTGGCCGGTTTGCGCGCGCAGCAGGATGAAGATCTTCTTGAGCAGGCCCTCGGCACCTGGCGCGGCGTCTGGGACCAACGGGCGGGGCTTGCCGCAGGTTCGCGCGGTATAGGCCACGAGCTGGGCGGGCATCTCGGCCGGAGACAGCTCATAGTCCACCAGACCAGTGGCCAGGGCGCTACGGGGCATGCCATCGTATTCCGTGGACTCTGGGCTTTGGACCATGACCAAGCCGCCCTCGGCCTTGATGGCTCTAAGGCCCAGGGTGCCGTCGCTGCCGGTACCGGAAAGAATGATGCAGATGGCCCGCTCGTGCTGGTCCTGGGCCA
>DIVX01000173.1:0-21087 GCA_002422505.1 Desulfovibrio sp. UBA6121 | reverse complement strand
TCCTCGACCTCAAAGACCTGCATGCTGGTGTAGCGCCGGAGGATGTCGGTCAGAAGGCTCTCATGGTCTGGAGCAAGGTGCTGCACCAGCACAAAAGCCATGCCTGGCTTTGTGTCGGCGGGGATGGCCGAAAAGAAGGCTTCGAAAGCCGCCAGCCCCCCAGCGGAGGCGCCGATTCCAACAACGGGGAACAGCTTCGAATTATTCATGGACCCTCGCTGGTCCAAGCCATTACCCGTAGGACATGCCTGTTTCTTAGGCCCACCGACTGCGCCGGGAACTTTCTCTGCCTTGGTGCTCCTCGCTTTTCTTTGTGTCATTGTAGCCTTTCGGGTTTGACGATTACCAGTCACACCAAGAATAGCATGTTGAAATAACACCGATTCAAGGTCAACGGTATGCACACATAAAAGTCCCTGCCTGTACTGCCGGTGAAATGTCTTTAATTCCAATTGATGAGCGCGCTGGATTGGTATTGATTTAACATTCTGGTCACTATTGTTTGCAAATGTAAAGTTATATTTTATGTTTCATCATATTTTGAATGCTATATGTCGGAAGTCCGTACTTATGTTCTCTGGTGTGTAGGCTTTAGGCTCTCGCGTTGCACAATGGCGGCGATTGCTTTTCAGGCTGATCTTCACCGGGCAACACCCCTGAGTCCGGGCGAAATCGTCACTCCCCCTCGTCGGCGCACACGACAGCTCCACAGCGCGCCAGCGCCGCCGTCGTCCACGCCGAAGCCCTGGGTGGCGCAGGGCGCGTCTGGCGCAAACTCGAAGCGCTTCCATCCGTTGCGTTCTCCCTTGCCCGTACGACATCCGACACCTGTGGATCACAACGATGCTCGACAAGCAGGTGGAGATTTCCGCCATCGCCCACTTGGCCGGCACCAGTGTGCGCATGATCATAAAAAACTACTACGAGCCCCACTCCTCGGAGACGGAAAAGGCGGCCGCGCTGCTGCCGAGGCTCGGAACCGCACAGGAGGCACCCCTGCGGCTGGTAAAGCAGGTTCAGGTGGCGTGAGGAATCGACACGGGAAAGATGAAGGGGCTTGCCTTTGCGGAGGCAAGCCCTTTCATCTGGGCAGTGGGAGGCTCCCATAGAGCGGATGGGGGGCCCTCGTTATGACTGTTCTCCTGTGTCGTTCAAGCGAGGAGGCATGCGAACGCCTTTGAACCAGAAGGACAACAGACCGCCCACGAGGAGGCAGATGTCCGCGGACAAGTACATTTTGAAGCTCCGCACGACCCAATACATGGGGAATTCCGTTGGCGTTCCAGCCACCCAAGCGGCCTGAAGCCACTGCATCACAAGAAAGAGCCACAGCAGGACTGTGACTGTAAGGGCAGCAGCTCCTGCGCGTCGTTTCAGGATTGAAATTCGCGTTCCACCTTGATCCCCCCTCCGCCAGAGCAGCCAAAACAGGCAAAGACATGCTGGGCCGGCTAGAAAGGCAAAGCCTTCGAGCGCCTTCGGGAGTTGGCGAGCGGCATCCGGTGGCCAAGTTGTCATGGTCCAGAGCCATGAGTGGACCAGCGCTTTGACCAGCAGGGTTACCCCCAATACCACTAACGGCAACCATCGTTTCATCGCATTCACCCTGGTGGTCGGTCTCATCTGCTACTCCTGGTCGGTGCGGCAGTAGTCAAGGACGTCACGTGCCTGCTCGTGGCAATCGTTCGCGCCAGGCACCCATATCCCGGAAGGGGTGCCGGGCTTGATCAGCTTGTTGACGCAATTTTCATCAACGTTTGGTACGGGCCAGCATTCAGCGTTTGGCGCCTTGGATTGTCCTGTATGGTCAGTCCACTCCGTATCGACGAATAACCCGCCAGAATCGCCATTGCGCCCGGGGACACCTCTTCCTGTTTCTCCCTGACCTGCTTCATATGTGTTTGTCTTGAGCCAATGGTGCGGAATTTTGGTCCATTGAAATCCAGGGATTTCGTTCGGACGCTCGCAGAACTCCACCTCCAGCCCCCACACGTCCACCCGGTTCACCGGATCATCGACGCAGTAGCCGTACCAGTCCGTATCGCCGCCCTTTGCGCCCTACCCCGTGCGCAAAAGCGGCGAGGCGTAGCCGCGACCGCAGCCTGACGAGTCTGCCAATATCGGCGGGGCGAGGAGTTACACACTCCTCGCCCCATTTTCATTTGATGGATGCCGCCGACCTCAGTTGTGCGCCTGCTCTTCCGTCGGCGGATTTGTGAAGCGCATGGGCAGTTCCTTGATGCGCCAGAGCTTGGTGGCGCCGATGATAAGGTAGGTTTGGATGAGCATCATGTACGCCCTGTAAATATCAAATCCAGGCGCGAATATTCTTTGAGCCCAGAAGAAATATACCGCGCTTATGACTATGAATGCGGCAAGAAGTCGACTGGCAATGCGGCTTCCGCGAAATGTCAACAGCGCTGTTACGAGCACAAACGCAAGATGAGACATCAGGATAGCCAGCAGCACAGGATCTTCGATCGCTTGTCGTACTCTTTGCAATACATGGCTTATCGTTAGCAAACAGTACACTTCAACAATGTACCACGCCTTTGACATCCACAGTCTCCTTTTGTTACTATTTCTTAATCTTTCTCCACTTTATGGCGTTCATGGTAGCTCTCGAAAGGCCAAACGATAGGGTCAAGCATCGGGAATTGAATCATAAATGGCGGAACATCCTTACGGCCTTCAATAGGTTTGTAGTCCCCCTGCATGGTCCCGTTGTCATCGCACGGATACACCTTGCAGTAGAGGTTGTCATCGCGTCCGGTTCTGCCTTGCTGCGTGTTCCCACCGTCTGTCTTCTGCTCCTCGCCCCCGAAGCCGAACAGCGACCATAGCCCCCACACGTCCACCCGATTGACCGGATCATCAACGCAGTAGCCATACCAGTCGTTGTCGCCGCCCTTTGCGCCCATGGGGTCCAGGGCGGTGAAGCGGCCGGTATCGGCGTCGTAGTCGCGCCAGACGAAGCGCGTCAGGCCGGTGTCCGCGTCAAAAAGCCCGCCCGCGAAGCCGATGGGCAGGCGCACCACATCGCCACGCACCTGCAACAGGTTGCCGAAGCTGTCGTATTGCATCGTCTGTACAACATGGCCATCCGTGGTGGCAAGGGCCAGGGGCGTGCCCAGGTGGTTGGAAAGAATGAGGATGGAGGAGCGACGCCGGTGCTACCGACTGGCCCGCGTTCTCAACTTGAATGACACAGATTCTCATTTTGCGTGCGCGCTCACAGCCGTTTCCGTTCGCATTCAAAATGTAGTGCAAAGCTGTAGTGCAGCAAAGAAAAAGGGCTTGCGACGCAAATCGCAAGCCCTTGGGATATCGAGTGGTGGAGCTGGAGGGAATTGAACCCACGGNNACACCGTTGGGAACGCTTGTCTAGCTGGATGCGGCGGAACTGTCAAGCAATTTGCCGCGCTGGCTTCACGTAGCGCGATCTTTTTGAGGCTTCGCCTGGTGCGGATGGGGAACCCAAGCTTTGCCGCATCGCAGCTGCAAGCGTAACCTTAATATAAGGCGGAAAAGACACCGTCGGCTGGGTAGCGTGCCTCCTAAGCAAGCAGAACGCTTGGTGGAACTATTATTTCACAATTATTTGCTGGTGCGCTATGCTTGCGGCCAGGGCCTTGGAGGCCAAAAACTTGTGCTGCGCCAAAGAATCTTATTGACAATGATTCCTATTAGCGATTAATGTCTTTTCAACGAGGACGGAAGCGCCGACAGCGCGCCGAAAACCGGCCCGGACGTACGGAAATTGCCACGCCGGGAAGAACAAGGAGCAGGGCATGTACTTCAAACAAATTCAGGTTCAGGGCTTGGGCTGCTTCTCTTATGTGCTGGGCTGCCCAGGAAAGGGCGTAATGATCGTTGTGGACCCCAAGCGCGACATCGACGACTACCTGACAATCGCCCGCGAAGAGGGCATGCGGATCACCCACATCATCGACACCCACGTGCATGCGGACCATGTTTCCGGCGCGCACGAACTGGCCAGCAGAACCGGAGCTCCCATCTGCATGCACCCGGCCACCCCGGCCACCTTCGCCTTCACCCCCCTGCCGGAGGGCACGGTGCTGGAGGCGGGCGTGGCGCGGCTTACGGTGCTGCACACCCCCGGCCACACCCCGCACTCCATCTCCCTCGTCGTGGCCGATCTGGCCCGCTCCGAAGACCCCTGGCTGGTGCTCACCGGCGATCTGCTCTTCGTGGGCGACATTGGCCGCCCGGACCTGGTGGGCCAGGCCGCCCTGGAGGAGCAGGTCAAGAATCTCTACAACTCGCTTTTTGTGAAGCTGGGCAACTTGCCGGATTACCTGGAGGTCTACCCGGCGCACGGCTCCGGCTCGCTGTGCGGCAAGGGCATGAGCCCCAAGCCCAGCACCACCCTGGGCTACGAGCGCAAGCACAATCCCCGGCTGCAATACGCCTCGTTTGAGGAGTTCGCCCTGGCCATGAGCCAGGACTTCCCGGCCCGGCCCAAGAGCTTCAGCCATATCATCGGCACCAACGCGGCGGGCGCGCCGCTTCTGGAGCGTTGCCCTCTGGAGCAGGCGCTCCCCGTGGCCGACTTCGAGCGGCTCATGGCCCAGGGCGCGGTGGTCATAGACGCCCGCGACGGCGCGGCCTTTGGCGGCTGCCACATCCCCGGCGCGCTGAACATCGGCTTTGAGAAGCAACTGGCCAACTGGGTGGGCATGGTGGTGGCCCCGGAGTCGCACATTCTGCTGGTGGTGAACGACCGCGCCGGGTTCGAGGCCATGCGCGTGGAACTGCACCGCATCGGCTACGACAACATTCTGGGCTACCTGGCCGGGGGCATGCAGTCCTGGATCTACTCCGGCCGGGCGACGGACAGGCTGGAGCAGGTGGGAGCCCCGGAGCTGGCCCAGCGGCTCAAAGAGGGCCAGGCCCCGCTGCTGCTCGACGTGCGCACCCCGCCGGAGTGGAGCCAGGGGCGCATAGCAGGCGCGCAGCACATGCCCTTTGCGGAGATTTTGCAGGCCTGCTGCACCCTGCCCACCGACCAGGAAGTGGTGGTGTACTGCGGCTCGGGCTACCGCTCCAACATGGCCGGATCGTACATGAAAAGTCACGGCTACGCCAACGTCAAATCACTGGCCGGGGGCGTGCTCGCCTGGAGCCGCGCCGGTCTGCCCCTCGTCAACCAACCGGCCGCCTAACGGCCAATACAAGGAGTAAACACCATGGAATCGCGCATCCCTCTTCTCGGCGAAAAGTTCCCGGAAATGGAAGTCGTCACCACCCAGGGCGTGCTGAAGCTGCCCCAGGCCATGGCGGGCAAATGGTTCGTGCTCTTCTCGCACCCGGCGGACTTCACCCCCGTGTGCACCACGGAATTCGTGGCCTTCCAGCGCCGCTACAAGGAGTTCAAGGCGCTGAACTGCGAGCTCATCGGCCTGTCCATCGACCAGGTGTTCTCGCACATCAAATGGATTGAATGGATCGGCGAGAAGCTGGGCGAGCAGATCGAGTTCCCGGTCATTGCCGACGACATGGGCCAGGTGGCGGCCACGCTGGGCATGGTTCACCCCGGCAAGGGCACCAATACCGTGCGCGCCGTGTTTATTGTGGACGACAAGGGCACCCTGCGCATCATGTTCTACTACCCCCAGGAGCTGGGCCGCAACATCGACGAGATTCTGCGCGCCGTGAAGGGCATGCAGACCTCCGACGCCCACGGCGTGGCCATTCCCGCCGGTTGGCCCAACAACGAGCTCATCGGCGCTTCGGTCATCGTGCCGCCCGCCAAGGACGTGAAGACCGCCCGCGAGCGCACCGGCCAGGCCGACAGCTTCGACTGGTGGTTCTGCCACAAGAAGCTGTAGCCCGCAGGGGACAGGCAGCCCGAAACACGACGGGGAGGCGCGCTGGCGTCTCCCCTTTTTTTGCGCCCTGGGCGTGCTGCGCGGGGGCGGTTGTGCTGGAGGTCGAGGGGGAGGCGGCGGAGTGTTCCTGGCCGGGCGGTCGGGAGCAAACGTTTGCGCCAGGAGCGCCTGTGCGCGGCGGTATCGACGTTGCCAGACTCTCAGTGCCGCCGGGTGTTCGGACCACGGGAGCCCAGGCGGTGGCGCGGGCGGAGGTTCACCACACAGCAGCGGGCGCTTGCTGGCTGCGGAAAGGGAGGCGGGCGTTCGGGCCACGGCGGGTGAGGCGGCGGCCCAGGCAGTAGGCGCGCGGCGATGCCGGGAACAAGGCTGCGTGGCGGCGGGGACAGTCGCGCTGGAAGTCGAGGGGCTGCGGCGGGCAGGCCGCGCCGCCACGGCAGCAGGGCTACAGGGGCATGCAGACCAGGCAGAGCAGCTCGTTTTCGTAGCCGTCGCTGGTCTTGAACTCGCGGTAGCCGTCCGATACCTGGCACCCGGCAAGGTGGGCGCGGCCATCCAGCTGCAACTGTTCCCAGGCACGCTGGCCCGGGGCCAGGGCGGCGAAGCCCTGCGGCAGGTCCAGGGTCTGCCCGGCCGGGTGCGTTTCGCTGGTGGAGGCGATGACGCGGCCGGAGCGTTCGGCGAACAGGGCCAGACTGCCTGGCAGGGGCTTTTTGCGTTCATCGCGCGGCAGCACGTCCTCCAGCATGGCTGCAAACTGCGGCTCGGCGTCGAAGACAATTTGCAGCACGCCCACCACGCGGGCGTCGTGTTCCGGGTCCCGCACGGCGGTGGCGTAAATGTAGGTGGGCCGGTTGCCGTAAAGCGGCGTGGGCTCGAAGGCCGAAACCGCATAGTGCGCGGCGGAGGGCAGGCGCAACGCCCGCTGCACCAGCTCCGCAGGCAGCAGCTCGCCCACGAAGTCCTGCCCTTTGCGGCAGGCTGCGCCTGCGCAACGGTCGTCCAGTCCGGCGGGCGGGTCGGAAACCGCCACCACGCGCCCTTGCGCATCGGCCAGCACCAGCCGCAGATAGGGCGTGTACAGATCGTTGATGTACTGGAGGTTCTGGCGCAGGTCCTGGCGCTCGGCCTCGGAAAGCCCGCCTGCGGCCAGGCGCGCCAGCGCGGAGCGGAACAGCGGGGTAAGCCCCCACCAGCAGACGTCGTTGGCCCGCTCGTACAGGTTGCGGTCTGCAATGTTGTTGGCCTGGAAGGCCCGGAACTGCAAGCCGTGGGTGTGGGAGGAAAGGATGGTGGCTTCCAGCCCGGCGATGGATTCCTTGAACATGTGGCCTATCTCGCGTCCTACGGTGTTGACGAAGCGCAGCACCTCCACGAAGCCGTCGGCCTGGAACTTGGCGGCCTTGATCTGGCCGTTCAGGCTGTCCAGGGTCATGTCGTCCAGAATGTCGTCGCTCTCCTGCTGGATGCTGGCCAGCTCGCCGGACATGCGCTCAAGGCTCGCCAGGGCGCCTGCGGCCAGGCCCGCGTGCGCCTCTGCGGCAAAGGCCTGCTCCAGGGGGACCAGGGCGTGGCCGTACCAGGCGAGGCCGTAGAAGCCCTGGTAGCCGTCGGTCTTCTGGGTGGTGGCCAGGTATTCGCACCCGTCCAGGGCGATGAGGTCGCAGTCGCGCTCTAGCACCAGGGGCATGCTGGAGCCCAGGGGGGCTTTCTTGGGATCGGCCGAGGCGATGACCGCGCCGCGCTCGTCCAGGATGCACACCGCCAGCGTGCCGTTGCCCTGGGCGAGGTCGCTGAACACCCGGCGCATCTCGTCCTCGAAATCGAAGCACAGGCACAGCACGCCCAGGGGCCGCAGACCATCCGCGTCCAGAATGGCCTGGGAGTAAATGAGGGCGCTGCCCTTGCCGGGGCGCAGGTCGGTGGGGCCGAAGGTCTCCAGGTACTTGTCGCCCGGCCCGGCGGGGGCCACGGCCAGGGTGCGCGCCAGCAGCGGGTCGCTGGAACTTGTGACCTGGCTGGCTGGGTCCAGGCGCACGCGCACGCGGCCTTGCAGGTCCAGGGCGATTATCTCGTCGTAGACCGTGTATTCCTTCTGGTATTCGGCCAGGCGCAGGGCCATGCGCTCTGCGGCCTCCTCCAGGCCGGGGTCGTCGTGGGGCATGGCCATGAGCTGCTGCAGCACGCCGTCCGTGGCCAGGTAGCCCACGTCTGCCGTGCGTTCGTACAGGTTCCGCTTGAGGATGTTGATGGCGAAGGTGGCGGCGTCCGCCAGCTCGGAAGCGGTCTTTTTGACTATTTCGTAAAGAATGGCCGTAATGAGCCGGTCCTGGATGAGCCGGAACTTTTCCTTGGTGGCGCTCATGTCTTGTATCAGCGGATTGAAGAGCGTGGCGGCTTCCTGGTCCATGCGGCCCGCCTCGATCATTCCCGCTGTGATGGCCGCGCCCCAACGCTTGTTGATGGACGCAAAGGAGGAAATGTAGCCGGAAATGACCGGCAAGACGCGCAACAGGGCTTTCCTGTGACGCTCGACGCTCTCGCTATCCATATGTTGACTCCGCAGCATTCGGGTGGGCCACCAAGCGGGCGGGGGGGTGCCCATCCCTCATCAGCGGTTCCGCTGTTACTCTTCGCGAAAGCTGTGGTTAGAGTCAAGGGCCAATGCGCAGAAATCACAATTGTATACAAAATGAGTTTGGCAATGGCATCGTTGTTGGCGCTAATTGCCGATGATGTTAAATACTGTGTTGACGCACAGGGTGTGTTGTCGTCAAGCGCAGACGCGCTGGCCAGCCTGTGCGGCGCGCGGACAGCAGGCCGCAGCACATGGGCGGCTGCTGCTGTGCGCACGCTTTGCCGACGCGGCGCGGGCGCTGCCTGCGTGCATGGCGCTGGGGGCATGCGGAGGGCAAGGGGGCCCTGGCGCGCAGTGGCATGTACAGTGGGGGGGGCAGGGGCTTGCGCCGAAACGCGGGAGATTCCGCGCCGACGCCATGGCCGAATAGTGCCGGAGGCCCTGGCGACGGTTGGCCGCCAGGGCGCTTGCAAGGCGGAGAAAACCTACGCTTGGGCCGGTTCGGCCTCTTTCTTGAACACGATGAGCGGGCAGTTTTTGCAGATGTCCGCGCCGGGGAAGGCCTTGCCAGGCCGGGTGATGGCCGCGCCGCCCTTGTCGTGCACGCGGTCGGCCAGGCGGGTTATGAGCGCCTGCATGTGTTCGCCCGGTATGGCTACGTTGATTTCGCCGCGCTCGGTCTTGCCGGAGTTGTAGCTGCCGCTGCAGGCCAGGAACAGGTTGGCCTGCTGGGCGTTGAAGGCGAAGACATTGCCCGCGCAGGCCGCAGAGTTCACGCTCATGGACGGACGGAAGCATTTCATGTCCCGTGTGGCCATCCAATCGCCGATGAGGTGATAGGCCTGCATGGTGTCGCAGTAGAAGTGCACCACGTCCGGGGTGGCTACGGCCTGGGCCAGCGGCCCGGCGCAAACGGCCAGCAGCTTGCCCTCCGGCAGGCGCGGCTTGGCCTCCACCACGCGGCGGGAGTGGTCGAAGTCCGCGCAGTATTTGAGGTGGCTCTTGATTTCGCCCTCGTCCAGCCCCTTCCAGCCAAACACATACTGCGCGTTGGTGCAGCCAAGCTTTTCGCGCTCCATGAGCACGGTTATGCCCTCCATGCGCGCGCCGATTTCGGCCTGGCAGAAGGTGAGGGGCTTCACGGGCGAGTAGTGCGGCTGCCTGGCGCGGAAGTCCTTGAGCTTTGCTTCGTCAAAAAAGTATGTGATGGCGACGGGGTAGTGCATAAGCCTCAGCTCGCGCATGAGGATTTCCTGCATCTGGGCGAAGTCGGGGGCGTGCATGTGGGCTCCTTTTGCTTGGGTTGCGCTGCGCTGTGGCGGCGGATTTATTATGCTAGCTTAAGCATAACAAATGGAACGCGTCAACGGCAAAAGGGATATTTGGCGCCTGGTTGAAGCGAATCGCCTAGCGCGAATCGGCAAGCGTGAACCGCTAGAAGCAGCAGGCCTGTCGCGAATCGGCAAGCGCGAATCGGCAAGCGCAAATCGCTAGGAGCGAAACGCCTAGCGCGAATCGACAGGTTTGGACCGGCGGATGCTGCGTCGGCGCGGCTAGTCCTTGCCGGTCTTTTTGAGCAGCAGCGTAAGCCCCACGGAAATCAGCGCCAGGAGCAAGGCCAGCACGCCCGCGCGGGGAATGTCTCCGGTGAAGACCGCGTTGTAGATCTCCAAAGACACGGTGTTGGTGCGGCCAATGATGTCGCCGCCGAGCAGCAGGCTGACGCCGACCTCGCCCAGGGCGCGGCCCGTGGCCAGGAACAGCCCGGCGGCGATGCTGCGGCGGCAATGCGGCAGCACCACGCGCAGAAAGGTTGTGGTTCCGCCCTTGCCCAGCACGGAGGAAAGCTCGATGAGCCGCGTGAGCTCGCCGCGCACCGCCGCCTGCACTGGCCGCACCATCAGCGGCATGCCCGCCGTTACCGCCGCCAGCACAAGGCCGGGCACGCTGAACACCAGCTCCAAGCCAAGCCAGCGCTCCAGCGGCGCGCCAAGAAGCCCCTGCCGCCCCAGCAGCAGCAAGAGGCCGAAGCCCACGGCCATGGGCGGCAGAATAAGCGGCAGGGAGACGAGCACATCGAGCACGGCCACCAGCCTGCCGCGCCCCCGGCCCAGCAGGTAGCCCAGGGGCACGCCTATGAGAAACAAGAGCGGCACGGCCATGGCCATGACCTTGAGCGTGAGGGAGATGGAAAAGGCGACCCCCGGATCGAGGGCCGCCGCAATCCAGGCTTCGGGCATGGGCTACAGGCCGTGCTTGCGGGCCAGTTCCCGCCCCTGGGGCGAGGTGATGAAACCGAGGAAGGCCGCCGTTTCGGCGGATTCCGTGCCGCTAAGCACGCCCGCGCCGATGCTGATGGGCGCGTACTGCGCGTGGTCCACCACGAAGTAGCCGCCGATCTGCCCGGCCAGGCCCAAAATGTCGGTGAGGTTGGCCAGCCCGGCGTCCACCTCGCCCGTGGCCACATAGGTGGTCACCTGGGGCACGGTGGCCACCACCAGCAGCTTGTCCTTCACCTTCTCCATCAGCCCGGCGCGCTCCAGGGCTTCTTTGCCGGCAATGCCGTAAATGGCCTTGGCCGGGTCGGGCATGGCCACGCGCTTCACCTGCGGCGCGGCAAGGTCGCTTAAGCTGGCGAAGGTTTTGCCCTTGGGCCAGGCCACCACAAGGGTGCCGCGCCCCAGTTCGGTGAAGGAGGCCAAGGGCACCTGGGCCTGCTTGAGAAAGGACTGCTCGCCGACGATCATCTGGATCTTGCCGCTGGCCTTGGCCTGGGCGATCACCTGGCCCATGTTGCCGAAGACCAGCTCCACCTTTTTGCCCGTTTTGGTCTCATAGGCGGTGGCCAGATCGGTAACGAGACGCTTGTAGCCCGCGCCGGAAGCCACGGTGAGGGGTTCGGCCTGGGCGCAGGCGGCAAAGGCGAACAGCAGCAAAAAGGCCAGGATCAACCGCTTCATAAGCTTGCTCCTTGGGGGGCTGTGGGTTGGGTGAAAACGGCGGCGGGGGCGCGGCGCGCACGCAGCACGCTTTCCTCCTCCAGCCGCTCGGCAACCTGATGATCGAACCAGCCGGGATCGGGGCGGCCTTTGTTCAGGGCCAGCACCTGGTCGCCCAGAAGGGCCGCCTCGGCCAGGTCGTGGGTCACGTGGATGATGGGCATGGCGAAGGTTTCGCGCACGCGCAGCAGCTCTTGCCGCAGGGCGCTGCGGGTGGCCGCGTCCAGGGCGGAGAAGGGTTCGTCGAGCAGCAGGGCCTTGGGACGTCGCGCCAGGGCCTGGCACAGCGCCCCGCGCTGGCGTTCCCCGCCGGACATCTGCCCAGGGCGAGCACCGGAGAGATGCGCAATGCCGAAGGACGCCAGCAGCTCCAGGCCGAAGGCGCGGTCCCTGGTGGCGTAGGCCACGTTGTCGGCCAAGGTCATGTGCGGAAACAGCGAATATTCTTGAAACACCAGGCCCACGCCGCGCTCCTTTGGCTTGCGGCGCAGCCCGGCCCCGGTGTCCAGCCAGAGCTCGTCGCCCAGGGCGATGCGCCCTGCGTCCGGGGCGTCCAGCCCGGCCAGAATGCGCAGCAGGGTGGTTTTGCCCGAGCCGGAAGGCCCGGTAAGCACCAGGATGCTCCCGGCGGGGCAGCTCAGGTCCACGTCCAGGGTGAAGTGGCCCAGGCGCTTGGTGAGGCGGGCGCGGAGCACGGCCAGGCTCCTTAGTCGGCCATGGCGCAGAAGCGGTCCCAGCCCATGAGCGAGGCCGCCCCGGCCGCCGTGACGCCGAAGATGAGCACCGGAGGCCCGCCGAAAAAGCTGCCGATGCTGCCGTTGGCCAGGGTGGAGCCGGTGACGACCAGCTGCTGGGCCCAGGCCAGGGCCTCGCGCTCCTGCGCCGGGCCTTCTATGCGTACGCCGCTTACGACCTTGCCGATGTTGTCCGGGTCCAAGTCCAGCACGCGCAGGGTGAAGCTTTGCGAAAGCGCGGCCACGAACTTGGGCTGCAGGCCCACCAGGGTGATGCGCGCCTTGGGGGCCAGCCGCGAAAGCAGGTGCTCGCGCAGGCGCTGGGCGCAGTCGGTGGGGCCCTGGTCGCGGCAGTGGATGGTGCGGTCGCACTGGCCCAGGCTGCGCAGGGTGGCGTTCAGGGCGGCTATGAACAGCGCGCGGCGGTAGTTGTTCTCCAGCTTTGCTGTGGCGATGTCGGCCAGGGTGCCCTCGAAGTCGCCGAAGTGGTCGGTGAAGGCCTGGCCCTTGGCCCCGCGGAACTCCGCCTCCATCATGCGCTCGCGCCCGGTTTGCAGCTTGAAGCCCTCGCCGGGGTTGCCGATGGCTTCCTCGGGCGAGAGCACGCGCGCGCGGATGCTCACGGGTTCGCTGAGCAGGCCTGCCTGGTCCCACATTTCTTGCGCTTTGGCGCGCAGTTGCTGGATGATGTCGTGGCTCATGACGCTCCCTGGCTGTCGTGGTTCATGCGAAAATCGTAACATAGCAGTTGGCCGGTCTTTGTCCAGAACAAATAGTAAAGTCGCGTATTTGGCATAATTCGTGAGAGCTGCGCGGCGCGTGCGCAAGGCGCGGTTTCGCCCTGAAACCAGAAGGCTGGCCAGGACGGCGGGGACGCGCTTTACCTGAGGCGCATGCCTGCCTGCTGCAGGGTTCTCAGCATTTTTCGCCGCAGGGTTTCGCCAACTGCACCGGCGTGCCTTCCGCGCTTTCGTCCCCCTGGGTCAGGCGTCGGCAGGTCCAGTGCACCTGCCTGCGCATGTCCTCCAGCAGGCGTCTGTCCAGGCGGGGCATGCCGGATTCGTCAGCCGCCCCGGTCTGCGGGTCGGCCCGCACCAGGCTGTGCAGCAAGCCGGAGAGCTCCAGCGGGGCCGAGACCATGGCGCAGTGCCCGCTCATCAGCGCGTGCACGTCCCAGCCCTCGGATTCCGCGCGGTTGGCCATGAGCCGCAGCAGCGGGTTCTTGGCCGGAATGCAGCTGATGAAGGACCGCTTTGCACCGCTGAACATGAAGTCCTTCGGGCAGGGTTCGGTGAAGGCGGCCAGGGGGAAGGGGCCCAGGCGCTCCTGGAACCACGCGGCGGCCTCGGGCGTTACGCCGAAGCTCTCCAAGGGCCAGGGCCGCACAAGTCCGCCGGGCAGGGCATGGGCCTGCAGCAGCTTGCCGAAGGGCTCGCCAGCCATATCTGCAAAGGATGCGCCCGGCTTGGGCAGCACCCCGTCTACAAGAACAAGGCGCACCACGGCCTCCGGCAGGGCGGCGGCGGCCAGGCCGCACACCAGCCCGGCGTAGCTGTGGCCCACCAGGGTCACGTTGATGAGCCCTTCGTCCTTCAGGTACCGGGCCAGCTCCTGGGCGTACAGGCCCAGGCCCAGGGCCGCATCGGGCCGGGCGCGGTGCAGGCCGCAGCCGCCCAGGGTGGGGCGCAGCACCTTGTGCCCCAGTTCGGTGAGCGCCTCGTCCACGCGGCCCCAGACCCAGCCGCCCTGAAACGCTCCATGCACCAGAACAAATGTCGCCATGCGCGTCTCCTAGCGGAACCGCTCGTCCGCCTTACAGGTGCCCGCCGCCTCCACCTTGCCCGCAAACCAGCCGATGCGCTGGGCCTCCCAGGCATCAAAGGCCGGAACATAGGGCTTGATGTCCAGCACGGGCGTGCCGTCCAGAATATCCACATTGCGCAGGCGCACCAGGCCTGCGGCGGTGTCCACCCCGTCCAGCTCCAGCACGGAGAGCCCGATGGCGTTGGGTCGCTTGGGCGAGCGGGTGGCGAAGATGCCGTGGTCCTCGGTATCCAGAAAGGGCCGCACAAGAAGCTCATAACCTTCTATGCGGTGCAGGTGGTAGAGCACAATGACGTGCGAGAAGCCTTCCAGGTCCAGCAGCCCGGCCGCGTACTCCGGGTCCACCTCGATGTGGCCGCAGATGCCGCACGCGCCCACGGGCTGGATGGGCATGCCCGCGATGTCTTTATGGGGCGAGCGCAAGAGGCCGATGGGCTGATAGGCCACGGCCTGGGGCCGGGCGAAGCCGCAGGGACTGTCCATCGTGGGGCCTGCGGGCTGGTCGATGCTGTGGTCGGCGCGCTGGCCGATGTTGTGGTCGATGTTGTGGGCCGTGGGGCAGGCCCGCGCCGTGCTGACGGTCATTCGTCCCCCCTGCGGGAGCGGGGCTTCAGAATGACGAGCAGCCCTGCCAGGGCCAGCAATCCGGCCCCGGCCAGGGGCTGGGCCGGAACCATGGCCACCCCGATGCCGAAGAGGAAGATGGGCAGCGGGCGCGTGGCGAACTCCCGGAAGCCGATGCGGGCGATGCCGCCATCCTGGCCGCAGCAGCCGGGCCGCAGGTGCCCCAGGCCCACATCGAGCAGGGCGAGCAGGGCAATGGCCGCGAAAATGAGGAACATGATGGAATATGGCATGGGCCCTCCTGGGACGAGCTATTCAATTGCTGTGCCGAATGTGTAACAATAAGAAATTGCAAGTTGTTTACGTTTTGCGGCCCCCTACGGAGGCGACGAGTCCTGCCATTTTTGTAGACTATCTACAGTAATGAATAGCAGCATTGTAGAATGCGCGTCCATGTGTCACGCCAAGCGGATATTTCGTGACAACCGACTTTTGTTGACACTGTTTCATACATATCAGTATGAGCTGTGTATCAATGTATATTGCATTTTCAAGCTGAGGTGCGCATGAATCAAACGACAGGCCTGCGGGAACGCATTCTGCAACTTACTGCTGGAATGGAGCATGGCGTTATTTCTGATTTGCCGGAGGACGTGCGCGGCCTTTTGCAGGACTGCGGCCTGGAGCCGGGCCGCGCGCGCGCGCCGAAGCCCTCGCGGATGTTCTTCGTGCCCGAGGGGGTGCGCTATCTGGACGGGCTGCAACTGGCGGCCTTGACCAGGGCCGTGGACGACTGGGCGCGGCAGGGGCGCAACGCCGGCATTCTGTTCTCGCGCCAGCGCGTGCGCATGATCTACCTGATGCTGCGCCATTCCGGGGCGAAGGTGGGCGAGGTGCTTTGCCTGGACGACACGCGGGACCTGGACTTCGACGCCTGCGAGGTGATTATCCGCAGCCATGCGGGCAATCAGCCGGGCAATCAGGCGGACAGCCAGGAGGCCCGCCAGGCCGACAGCGAACGCCGGGTCATGCTGCCCAAAACCTTCGTGGCCGAGCTGCGCGGCTTTCTCGACCAGCCGGAGGCCAGAGCCATGCGCGGCCAGGTGTTCCGCATGGACCAGGGCTTTGTGCGCCGCAAATTGGCCGAGCAGGCCGACCGGGTGCCCTTTCCGCGCGAGCTGCTGAACCCCACGGTGCTGCGGCACTCCCGCGCGGTGGAGCTGCTGCGCCAGGGCGTGCCCCTGCCGGTGGTCCAAGGCCTGCTGGGCCACGCCAGCGTGGTGCTCACCTCCGGCTATTACGCCTTTTCCGATCACGACAGCAGGCGCATCCTGCACCACCACATCCAGAAGGCCGGGGCGGTCAAGACCAGCGCGCGCAATTCGTTTCAGGGCGTGGTCTCCGCCGTGCGCAGCGGCAAAATGCTCACCGGGGTCACGCTCACGACCAAAAGCGGGCTGGAGGTCGCCTCGGTCATCACCAACCAAAGCGTGGCCAACCTGGGCATCCGCAAGGGCAAGCTGGTCACGGCCATCATCAAGGCGCCTTTCGTCATGGCCAGCCACGAGGCGGAGCCCTGCTTCCCCGGCCCGCTGAACACCTTTCAGGCCACGGTGACCATGGCCCAGTGCGATGACGAATATCTGCAAGTGACCGGCGCCCTGGACGACGGCACGACCATGTGCTCGCTTATGCCTTGCGCGCCGCAGAGCGCAACGCCGCTTTGCGTGGGCGGCACGGTCTGGTTCAGCTTCAGGCCCCTAAGCGTCATCCTCGTGGCCGAGTGACGGCGGCCCCGCACCGGGCAACGCGCTGGTTTCCGCCCTTACGCGGGCCCGGTTCGCCGTGGCCCTGCCTTGTGGCGTTCTGCCGCGTCTGGCGCTGTGCGCCCGCTTGCCTCCGCGCCCGCTTTGGGCAATGATGCCGCTGCGGCGGGGACGGTTGCGCGCCGCCGCTTTCGCCCGTTTCCCGCCCCGTGCGCGCGCCTGCCCGGCAGGTGGCCGCAAGGGCGCTCTGCCAGAGCCTTGCTCCCTGCCGCCGAACCTCCAACGACCTGGAAGGAGCCCCATGCCCGAGGCCGTTTTTATTACCGATTTCGACGGCACCATGACCGCCAACGACTTCTACAAGCTGGCCGCCGAGCGTCTGCTGCCGCCGGACGCCCTGGCCCCCTGGGCCGAATACCGCGAGGGGCGGCTGACGCACTTTGAGGCCCTGCGCGACATCTTCGCGCAGCTGCGCCACCCGGAAGAGGCCCTGCTGGCCCTGGTGGCCGACATGGCCCCGGACCCGCAGCTGACCCAGGCCGTGGCTCGGCTGCGCGCCGCCGGTTGGGCGGTGGTGGTGGCCTCCGCCGGGTGCGACTGGTACATCCGCCGCGTGCTGGCCAGCCTGGGCCTTTCTGAGCAGGTGGAGGTGCATGCCAACCCCGGCAGCTACGCGCCGGACACGGGCTTGCGCATGGCGGCCCCGCTGGATTCCCCGTTCTATTGCCGGGAAACCGGCGTGGACAAGGCCGCGCTGGTGCGCTTCCATTTGGGGCGGGGCGCGCGGGTGGCCTTTGCCGGAGACGGCTTCGCCGACCTGCCCGCCGCCCTGGAAACCCCCGCCGCCCTGCGTTTTGCCCGCGCCGACCTGGCCCTGGCCTTGGGCGAGCGCGGGGAGGGCTTCCGCCCCTTTGAGCGCTGGTCCCAGGTGGCCGAGGCCTTGCTGGCCGAGGTCCCTCTGGCCTAGGTTTGGCGGTTCAGGCCCGGCTGGCCGGAATGTTGGGCCAGGCGCGCAGGGGCGGACGCGCGCTGTGGTCAAATTGGCCCCAGGCCAGGCGGCAGCAAGCCAGACGACAGCAGGCCAGACGACAACAGGCCAGGCGGCGACAGGCCAGATGACAGCAGGCCAGGCGGACACATGTTGAGCAGGCACATGCCAAGCAGGCGCAGGCCCAAAGGAGACCCCGCATGAATCGAGCCACGCAGATTTTTGTTCCCGGACTGGTGCGCATCAAGCCCGGGGCCTTGGCCCGCTTGGGGGTGTACCTCCGGCGCGGGGAGCACCGCCGCGTGCTGGTGCTGGCGGGGCAGGGCCTGCCGCAGGCCATAACCGCCGCAGCACAGGCCGGGCTGCAGGCCGAGGGCGTAGAGGCCGCAGGCTGGGTGGAGGTGGAGGACAACAGCTTTGAGGCGGCCACCAAGACCTTTGCCCAGTTGCCGCCCAAGCTCACGGCCATTGTCGGCCTGGGCGGGGGCAAGGCCCTGGATATGGCAAAATATCTGGCCTTTCTGGCGCGCCTGCCCTATTTCGCCGTGCCCACGTCGCTGTCCAACGATGGTTTTTGCAGCCCGCAGGCCAGCCTGACCATCGGCGGCAAGCGGCGCTCCCTGGCCGCTGCGCTGCCCCAGGGCATCATTGTGGATGTGGATGTGTGCCTGGCCGCGCCGCGCATTTTGTGGCTTTCCGGCGTGGGCGACCTGGTGTCCAAGCTTTCGGCCGTGTTCGATTGGAAGCTGGCCTTCCACCGGCGCGGCGAAGCGGTGGACGACCTGGCCGCGCTGCTTTCCGACGCCACCGTGCACCAGTTTCTGGCCCGGCCGAACTTTGACGCCCAGGGCATGGCCATGCTGGGCACGGCGCTGATGCTCAACGGCATCGCCATGGAGATTTGCGGCTCTTCGCGCCCGGCCAGCGGCAGCGAGCACCTGGTCTCCCACGCGCTGGACGCGCACTCCGCCCGGCCGCGCCTGCACGGCTTGCAGGTGGGCGTGGCCACCTACCTTATGTGCCGCCTGCAAAACCAGCAGGCCGAGACCGTGGACGCCCTGTTCCGCGCCACCGGCTTCTGGGACGCCGTGCGCGCCGACCCTTTCAGCCGCGCGGAGTGGCTGGAGGCGCTGCGCCTGGCCCCTGGCATCAAGGAGGACTTCTTCACCGTGCTGACCGACCGCGACTGCCTGCCCGAGGCCCAGCGGCTGCTGGACGAGGACACCAGCCTGGCCGGGTGCTTCCTCTAGGCCGGGCGTTTTGTTTCGGTGGGGCGGTTGGTTGCGGGCGCTGCCGGGGTCTTGTCGCCCTGTGGGGTTTTGTCCAGCCGGGCTTGCCGCGCCAGACGTTGCCCGCGCTTTTGCCGCGTGTTGCCGCCTGGGCCAGCCCCTGCGCAGGCAGCGGGCCAAGTTGTACCATGCCGCTGACCAGCGCCGGGGGGACGGGGCGTCTGTGCGTGGCCAACCGTCCAAGCCACCAGGTCATTTTCACCATCCACGTCGTCCGCACCATCTGAGCCATCTGGACCATCCGCACCATCTGAGCCATCTGGACCATCCGCACCATCTGGGCCACCTGAGCCACCTGATCTATTCGCGCCGCCTTGGTCGCCGCCGAATTTCCTTCGGCTGCGGGCGGTTCTCTGCGTTGGGGCGCGCGCAGGGTACAGAACGCGGAGAGTGCGCCAGACAAGGCCGGGCTGGCCGGGCCGGGCCTCCGGGCGACGGCGCCGTGCCTGCCCATAGTGTGAGCTTTGGCCGGGGTTTTCAAGCGCCAGGAACTGCAATTCCACTTTACATGTGCTCGCGGCTCATGCAAACAAGGCATAAAGTAATATGAACTGTTTGCGTTACTGGGCGGTACCTCTTTGAATTTGTTAGCTGTCGGAGGCTGGGCGGAGCATGCTGTTCACTCTTCTCAAGGGGTCGGTGCGGAAGCGGCTGGCGCTGCTTTTCATCTTCTCCGCCCTGCCAGCGTTCCTCATCCTCCTTGGGGTCGGCCTCCGGCATGTTAAAACCGCCGCCAATGAGTCCAGGGACGAGCTGCTGCATTTTGCGCACGACATGGCCGAAACCCAGGCCAAGACCACTGCGTCCGTTAAGCTGCTGCTGGAAACCCTGGCCAAGGTTCCAGAAGTCCACTCCGGCAACGGCCCGGCCTGCACGGCCCTGTTCACCAGCCTCATGCGCGAAAATTCACCCCTGGCCACCATCCATCTGGTGGACCTGAAGGGCAATCTCATTGGCTCCGCCTCGGCCACCGGCGGCGCGAACTTCGCCCACACCAAGCACTTCCGCGACGCCATCGCCAGGCGGGCCTTCGTCACCGGCGAATATCTCGTGGGGGTAACGCTCAAGGTGCCAGTGTTCACCTTTGGCTACCCCATTTTGGATGACACGGGCGCGCCGCGCCTGGTGCTGCTCACCAGCATCCGGCTGGACAGCTTCGGCCAGCAGTTTGAACGAATGCATTTTCCCCGGCACTCTTACGTGGGCGTCGCCGACCACGGCGGCGTGCGCATTTACCGGCATCCCATTTGGGAGAGCCCGCCCCTTGGCGCGCCCATCCGAAAGCCCGTCATCGACGCAGCCCGGAACTCCGGTCAGGAGGGCATCATCGAGGAGACCGGGACCGACGGCGTTTTGCGCACCTCGGCCTTCGCGCAGGTGCGCCTTGCCCCGGGCGAGCCGCCCTACATGTACATCTTTGCCGGTGTTCCGCACACCGCCATAGAAAGCGCGGCCCGCAGGACGATGTACCAGGACATCGGCCTGTTTTTGCTGGCGGTGCTGCTTACGCTGGGCATTGGGTGGGGCTTTGGGGCCAGAACCCTGGGTCGGCGGCTGGAAGAATTCGCGGCTGCGGCGGAGCGCGTTGGCGCGGGCGAACACGGCGTGCGCGTGGAATGCGCGCCGGACATTACGGAACTGGACATGCTGGCCCGGTCGTTCAACAACATGGCCGATTCCCTGGAACGCGACCTGGAGGAGCGCACGCGTTCCGAAAATGCCCTGCGCGAGAGCGAGCTGCGCTTCAAGGCCCTGCACAACGCCTCCTTCGGCGGCATCTGCATCCATGACCAGGGCCGGATACTCGACTGCAACCAGGGGCTTGTGGACCTTACCGGCTACAGCTACGCGGAACTCCTCCACATGGACGGTCTGCAGCTCGTCGCGCCGGGGGTCAGGGAACTCTCGCGCGAGCGCATCATGGCCGGGCACGAAACCCCCTACGAGACCACCGGCGTGCGCAAAGGGGGGCAGCGCTATCCCGTGCGCATAGAGGCGCGCAATATTCCCTTTCAGGGCAAGATGATGCGCATTGTGGAGTTCCGCGACATAACCGAGGCCAAGCGCGCCGAGGAAGCCCTGCAACTGGAGGTGAAGCGCCGCAGCATTCTGATGGAGAAGACGCTGGACGGCATTGTTATTCTTGAAGGCGACCACAAGGTGATGGAGGCCAACGAGCGCTTCGCCGAAATGCTTGGCTACACCAAGGAGGAACTCTACGGGCTGCGCACCTGGGAGTTCGACGCGCTGATGAGCGAGGAGGAGATCCGTACGAAATTCACTCCCCTGCCCATCGTCAGCAAGGTGTTTGAAACCAGGCACCGCAGGAAAGACGGCAGCGTGTATGATGTGGAGGTGAGCGTGGGCGGTGCGATGATTGGCGCTACGCCCATGGTTATTTGCATTTGCCGCGACATAACCGAACGCAAGCGCGCCCAGGCCGAGCTGCACCAGGCCAAGGAGCAGGCCGAGGCCGCCAACCGCGCCAAGAGC
>DIVX01000127.1 GCA_002422505.1 Desulfovibrio sp. UBA6121 | reverse complement strand
GGCTCGTCGAGAATGAGCAGGTTGGCCCGACCCAGAAACAGGCTGGCCATGACGAGGCGGCTTTTCTCACCGCCGGAAAGCGCGGCCACCGGGCGCTCGAAGTAGGCTTCGCCCAGCAGAAACAGGCCCAGCACGCCCATGAGCTGCTCCTCGGTGCAGCGCGGATCGCACAGGCGGCGCATTTCGCCGATGACCGTGCCCGTGGGCCGCAGGATCTCGGTTTGATGCTGGCTGAAATAGGCCAGCTGCGTGCTGTTGCCCACCTTGGCGTAGCCGTGGGTGGGGGTAAGCGAGCCGGTGAGCACCTTGAGCAGCGTGGATTTGCCCGCGCCGTTCGGGGCCACCAGGGCGATCTTGCGCCCCCGGAAGATTTGGAAATTCAGGCGCGGCCAAAGCTTCTTGCCGCTGCGGCCGGATTCCGGCGCGTACTGGAACTCCAGGTCCACGGCGTTCACGGCCACCTTGTCGCCGCGCGTGGGTTCCGGCAGGCGGAAGGAGAGCCTGCGCCCCGGCTTGGCGGCCAGCTGGTCGCCCTTGAGACGCGAGAGTTCGTCCTGCAGCTTTTCCACCTTCTTGAGCTTGCTTTGCGCCTGGGCGGCCTTGCGCGCCTTGACGCGGAAGCGGCGGATGAACTCCTGCTCGTGGTCGATGCGGGCGGAGATCTTGGCGGCTTCACGCTCGCGCTGCTCGGCGTTCTCGGCCATCCAGGCCAGAAAATCGCTGAAGGACCCGGCCCGCAGCACCGGCTTGGCCGTACCCAGCACAAGCACGTGCGAGCCGACGCGCTCCAAAAACACGCGGTCGTGCGCGACAAAGATCAGCGTGCCCTTGAAGGCCAGCAGATAGTCCTCAAGCCACTGCACGGCCTCCAGGTCCAGGTGGTTGNNGTGGGCTCGTCCAGCAGCAGCAGGTCCGCCCCCTGGAGCAGCACGCGCGCCAGCTTGGCCCGTTCGCGCCAGCCGCCGGAAAGATACTCCAGCCTGCGCGAAAGGTCGTCGTCGCGAAAGCCCAGGCCGGAAAGAATGGCCCTGGCCTTGTGCTCCGGGTTGTAGCCGTACTGCGACTCGAAGCGCGCCTGCCGCTCGGAGAGCTTGCGCAGTCTGGCTTCGTCGCGCGCCTCCACCGCGTGCTCCCACTCGCGCCAAAAGTCGCGCCAGCTGGGCAGGGCGGAAAGCACCCAGCCCAGCAGCGGCTCGGAAAGGTCCGCGCCGGAAAGCTCCTGGGCCACATAGCCCACGCGCGCGCCCTTGCTCATGGTCACGCTGCCGCCCTCGGGTTCGGTGCGGCCCGCCAGAATGCGCAGCAGCGTACTCTTGCCCGTGCCGTTGGCCCCGGCCACGGCCAGGCGCATGCCCGGCTGCGCCTCAAACGAAAGGCCGCTGAAGAGCGCCTCGCCCCCGTAGGACTTCTCGATGTTCTGCACTGTGATCTTGGACACAAAACCTCCGGTAAAACGTGGCGCGCCCTTTTTGTCCGGCCCGCGCGGCAAGACGCCCCGAAGGGGGCGCTGTGCTGATATATCGCCCCGCACACCTTGGCAAGTGGGGGCGCTGCGGCTATGCTCCCGCCATGTCCTGGCACGTATATCTTCTGACCTGCGCCGACGGCACCCTGTACTGCGGCGTCACCACCGACCTGGCGCGCCGTCTGGCGGAGCACAACGCCGGGCGGGCGGGCGGCGGCGCCAAATACACCCGCGCCCGCCTGCCGGTGGAGCTTGCCGCCAGCGCCCCCCGGGCCGACAAGTCCTCTGCCCTGCGCCTGGAGCTGGCCGTGAAAAAACGCCCGCGCGCGGACAAAGTGGCCTTTCTGCTGGCCCAGCCCCAGGCCGCCCTGGCGGCGGGCAAGGCTTCGGGCACAGTGGCGCTGGGCGGCGAGATACCGGGCATGATGGAGCCGGGCAAGCTGGAGCCAGACAAGGTGGAGCCGGGCAACACGAAGCCGACCGGCACTACAGCGGGCGACATGACAACGGGCGATACGGCGGAGCAGCCATGAGCAGGCCAACGCGCCCCACGCGCCCGCCGCAGCACAGCGCACCCAAGGTCTCCGCACCAGGCGCCTTCGACTCCAAGGCCACTGGTCCAGACATCGCAGACCTCGACGCTTCCGCGCCCAAGGCCTCTGCACCTAAGGCTGCTAGCCCCGAGGCCTCCGCAGCGAAGGCCACTGGCCCAGACATCGCAGACCTCGACGCTTCCGCGCCCAAGGCCGCTGGCCTCAAGGCCTCCGTAGCGAAGGCCGCTGGTCCAGACATCGCAGACCTCGACGCCTTCGACCCCGAACGCCCCTGCACCCTCTGCCCCCGCGCCTGCCGGGCCCTGCGCGCCAGGGAAACGGGCTTTTGCGGCGCGGGCGCTTCCTTGCGCGTGGCCCTGGCCCAGCTGCACCACGGCGAAGAGCCCTGCCTAAGCGGCCCGGCCTGCGGTCCGCGCGGCAGCGGGGCCATCTTCTTCTCCGGCTGCGCCCTCAGGTGCGCGTACTGCCAGAACCACGAAATCAGCATGGGCGGCCACGGGCGCGACGTAAGCGTGGACGACCTGACCGCGCTGATGCTTGAGCTGCAACTCTGCGGCGCGCATAACATCAACCTGGTGACGCCCTCGCACTTTGCGCCCCAGGTGCGCCATGCCCTGCTGCTGGCCAAGAACAACGGCCTGGCCCTGCCTGTGGTGTGGAACTCCAGCGGCTACGAAAGCGTGGCCACCCTGCGCAGCCTGGAAGGGTTGGTGGACATCTACCTGCCGGACCTCAAGTTCATGGACGCCCAGGCTGCGGCGCGCTACTGCGCCGCGCCGGACTATCCTCGCGTGGCCACCCACGCCCTGGTGGAGATGAACCGGCAGGTGGGCGCGCTGGCCTTGAACGCCCAGGGCCTGGCCCGGCGCGGGCTGCTGGTGCGCCTGCTGGTGCTGCCGGGCAACGCGGGCCGCGCCGACCTGGCCTTGCAGTGGCTGGCCGACACCCTTGGCGCAAACACCGCCGTGAGCCTCATGGGTCAGTACTACCCGGCCCACCGGGCGGCGCAATTCCCGGAGCTGAACCGGAGCGTCGCCCCGGCCGAATACGAGGCCGTACGCTCCCGGTTGGAGGAGCTGGGCTTCACACGGGGCTTTGTGCAGGCCGTGGGCTCCGGCCCGGACTGGACGCCGGATTTCCGGCAAAAATGAGGCCCAAGCCTCGACGCCGTACAGCAAGCCTGCTAGGATGACTCCATGCCAACCTCGGAACAGGACTTCCTCAGCGTCATCGACCGCCACTTCCCCAACCGGGGGGAGCGGGTGCTGCTTGGCCGCGGCGACGACTGCGCCATCATCGCGCCTGCGGCAGCCCGCTCCGGCACAGCCCAAAACGCAGCAAGCTTCTGCGTCAGCACCGATATGTTCGTGGAGGGCGTGCACTTCCGCCGCTCGTACTTCGCCCCGGCGGACATAGGCCACAAGGCCCTGGCCGCCGCCGCCAGCGACCTTGCGGGCATGGGCGCGGAGCCGCTGGGCTTCGCCCTGTCGCTCATGCTGCCGGAGGACATCTCCGACGACGAGCTGGACCAGATGCTGGCGGGCATGGCCGAACTTTCGCTCAGGCTGGACATGCCGCTCATCGGCGGCGACCTGAGCCGGGGCCCGGCCCTGGCGCTGGACGTGGTGGCGTTCGGCCAGGCCGGACCCTCCGGGCGGCTCTTGCGGCGCTGCCAGGCCAAGCCCGGCGACTCCCTGCTGCTGGTGGGCGAAATAGGCCTGGCGCGGGCGGGTTTGCTGGAGCTGGAATGCAAGGGCTGCTGCGAAACCGACACTTGGCCCGCCGCCATACACGCCCACCTGCGACCGGAGCCGCGCATCGCCGAAGGCCTGGCCCTGGCGCAAATCCTTACCCCGGAAGGCCCGGCGGTTTCCGGCCTGATGGATGTTTCCGATGGCCTGGCGCGCGACCTGCCGCGCTTTTTGGGCCCCGTTGGCGCGGATCTTTGCCTGGACGGCGACGACCTGCACCCGGAGGTGGCGGCCTTTTTCTCCGCGCGCGGCCAAGACCCCGTGGAAGCGGCCATTCTTGGCGGAGAGGACTACGCCCTGCTGGCCTGCGCCAGCCCGCAGCGGCTGCCCATGGTGCTGGCCGTGCTGCCCCAGGCGCGGGTCATCGGCACTGTTTCCGCCGCGCCCGGCGTGCGGCTGAACAGCGGGGCCGTGCTGCGCCAAGGTTTCGACCATTTCGCCAAGCCGGAGGACGGCTGCTGACCCCTCCGCCAACCCCTCACGCAAAGGAGCCCGGCATGGACATGCTGTATGAAAGCCCGCGCCTGACGATTCTAGGCCATGTGCGCTCCACCCTGGCCAAGCGCGAAGACGCGCCGAAATCCGGCGACGAAGGCGCGCCGGAAGCCTGGCTGGAGCTGGAGCCGGGCTTTGCCCCGGCCCTGCTTGGCCTGGCGCCGGGCCAGCGGGTGCTGGTGATTACCTGGCTGCACCAGGGCGACCGCACCACCCTGCAGTGCCACCCGCGCGCGGACAAGAACCGGCCCCTGCGCGGGGTGTTCGCCACCCGCTCGCCGGACCGCCCCAACCCTCTGGGCCTGCACGAGGTCACGATCCTTGAGATCGCCGCGCCCGCGCGTTTGCGCGTGGAGCCGCTGGAAGCCATCGACGGCACGCCGGTGGTGGACGTAAAAAGCCTGGGGTAAGGCGGCGGCGCAGGGCCCGGACGGTTGCTGATCACGTTGACGCGCCGATTTGCCCGGCAGCCAGCGCGCCGACCTGTGCGCTGACCGCGCGCCGACTTGTGCGGCAGACTTGTGCGCCGACTTGTGCGGCAGACCGAGCAGGTCGAAGCGGGGCAGCGAAAAAGGCGCAGCGAGAAGGGGGCCACCGGCCCAGGTTGCCCGGCGCTTTACAGAAGAGCTGACGCCCCCCAAAGTCTTCCCCTAACCGATGACGTGCCCCTTCTGCTCCGCAATGCAGGCGTTGAGCTCGGCCAGGAACATGCCGCGCATGTTGTTGTAGTATTTGAGCCTGCTTTGCAGCTGGGCCATGCTGCGCCGCGCGGCCTCCTGATACTTGCTGTGCCGCTCGTCCCGGCTGGTCTTGAAGGCGGGCTTCAGCTTCTCTTCGTCAATTTCGCGGGTCAGGTGCTTTATCTTGCCCTCGTATTCCTTCACTCGCTGCGCGTAATACTTGCGCAAAACCAACAACGCCTCTGGATTCTCCGCCATTTTCTCAACCATGCGTACACCTTTTCACGGGTGCTCCCTGCTTTGCCGCACCTGCGCCAGCCGCAACCGGAACCCCCGCGTATCTTGTATATACTCAATACTTCAATTGAGCAGCATTGCTTTTGCCCTGGGCTTTGTCAATCGTGAAAGGCGGACCGGGGCCGGGCGGCAGTCCCACCGCGGAAGCCCTCCTCCTGCCCGCAAAAAGCCCCCGCCAGTGCGTTACCAGCGGGGGCGCGAATGCGTTCGGACGGAGGAAAGCCTACATGGCGTGGGCGTCGATGTGCTCCACCTGCTCCTGAATGGCCTTGGCCAGCGGCCCCTCAAGGCCCATGATATCGACGTTGAGGAAGCCGCGCACGATGGTGCTGGTGGCCTCGCTCTCGTCCATGCCGCGCGCCATCAGGTACTCTATCTCGTCCTGGGCGATCTTGCCCACGGCGGCCTCGTGCGAGAGGTCCACCCCCTCCACCGTGGCGTCCAGCTCCGGCACGGCCAGCATTTGCCCGCCGCCCAGAATGAGGCCCTTGCACTCCAAATGGCCCCGGCAGGGCACGGCGTGCCCGGCAATGTGCCCGCGCGCTATGTTCACGCCGCCGGTGGTGATGGTGCGGCTGATGATTTCCGAACGGGTTTCCGGCGCGTTCATGATGACGCGGTTGCCGCAATCCACGTGGGAGCCCTCCGGCGTGACGATGACGGAGTTGAAGCGGGCGATGGCGCCCCGGCCGTTCAGGTAGATGGCCGGGTACATTTGCAGGGTGCCCACGGCGTTCAGCAGCACGTAGTTGCTTTGGAACACGCCGCCTTCTTCCACAACACCCACCGAACGCGGGCGCACCGTGGCGTTCTCGCCCCAGTTGTGTATCATGGTGAAGGTGAGCTTGCCGCCCTTTTTGACGTAATATTCGGTGATGCCCAGGTGCGCCGCGCTGGTGGTGCTGTGCGCCGTGGAGCAGCCGGTAAGGATGTGCAGCTCGCTGCCTTCCTCCACCACCACGATGTTGTGCACGTTCTGCCCGGCCTTGTCGGCCTTGAGGAACAGGCACGACTGCACGGGCTTGGCGATCTTCGCCCCCGGCTTGGTGCGGATGAAGTAGCCGCCGTGGACGTTCTCCGCCACGTTGCGGGTGAACTCGTCCTTGTCGGCGGGAACAAGCTTCCAGGCGTAGTCCGGCAGGCCGTCGTAGCGTTTCATGGCCACCTTGATGTCCAGAAGCTCCAGGCCGGGGTCGCGGCTTTCGCAGTGCACGGTGCTCTGGTCCATGTGCATGAACACCGCGCTGGCCGCGTCGGAGTCCACGTCCACCCCGGCGTGCAGAATGCGGTGCTTGTCGCTGGCGTCCAGGGTGCGCAGGTCGGCTATTTCGCCGTGCTCTATGCCCTTGAAGGCGTAGTCGGTGAGTTTGACTTCTTTCATTGGCGTCTCCCTGGCACTACAGCGTGGTCAGCCCGGGGGCGGGCTCGTTCAGGCACTTTATGCATTCCTGGTAGCCATAGCTGCGGATGTGCTCCAGGATGTCGCGCGGGCGAGCCTCGCAGCACAGGTGGCCCTGGTAGAGCACCTGGCCGCGGTCGGCGTTGATGTAGTCAAGGATGTAGCCCGTGTGGGTGATGATGAGCCCGCTGGTGCGCACCTTGTGCTTCAGCGCCTTGGCGCAGGCTCCGGGCAAGGCGTCCACTTCGCCGTCCAGCAGGCGGCGCACCACCTTGCCGATGAGCTGCATGTTCTCCAGGTCCACGCCGCTTTCCGGCTCGTCGAACAGCACCAGACCGGGCTTTTGGGCCATGAGCTGCAGGAGTTCCGAGCGCTTGATCTCGCCGCCGGAAAAACCGGCGTTGATGTCGCGGTCGAGGAAGTCCTCGAAGTTGACCTTGCGGGCCATGGCTTCGGGGTCTATCTCGCGCCCGCGCGCGCACATTTTGACCAAGTGGCGCGTCTTGAGGCCGTGGATGGTGGGCGGGCGCTGGAAGCTCATGCCTATGCCCAGGCGCGCGCGCTCGTACATGGGCATGTTGGTAATGTCCTGCCCGCGGAAGATGATGCTGCCGCCGGTGACGGTGTAGCCGGAAAAGCCCATGAGCGTCATGAGCAGAGAGGTTTTGCCGGAGCCGTTTGGCCCGAAGAGGATGAACGTTTCGCCCTCGCGGATGTGCAGATTGATGCCGCGCAGCACTTCGCGGTCGCCTATGCTGACGCGCAGATCCTCTATTTTGAGCATGAAGGCCTCGCTTTTCCCCGCCCGAATTTCGCCCCCAAAGACAGGGGGTGCGGCAGGCTTGAGAGCGGTTTCCTACCGAGTTTGTCGGGCGAAGTCCAGCCGTGCGCGCGCCCGCCCCCACTGCCCGCTTTGCTCCCGGCGCGCAATGGTGTAGGGTGCCGCCCATGCGAGGCACGCCATGAAAAAGAAGCTCAACTCTCTGGATGCGCTGAAGGAACTGAAATTCGAGGACGCCAAACCGACCCTGCTGCAGCAGGCCAAGGCCGCCCTGCGCGAGGGCAAGAAGGGGCGCATCGCCCCGGCCAAGGCCCCGGTCAAAAAAGCCGCGCCCCAGCCCGAGCCTGAGCAGGACGGTGCCGAGGACTCGCTGTTTTATGAGGCCATGCAGGGCGTAGCGCAGATCCAGGGCGCGGGCAGGCGCATCCAACCCCCGCCGCCGCCCTTGCCGGAGGAGGAAGACGAGGGCGACGACCCCGAGGCCAAGCTCATGCGCCAGGCCATGCAGGGCCCGGTGGAGTTCGAGCTGGAAATGTCCGATGAGTACATGCACGGCTACGTGCGCGGGTTGGATTCCAAGATTTTTCAGCAGCTCAAGGCCGGGCGGCTTTCTGCGGAGGGACACCTGGACCTGCACGGGCAAAACGCGGATCAGGCCCTGGACGCGCTGCTGTTCTTCATGCGCGAGAGCTATCTTGCGGGCAGGCGCATGGTGCTCGTCATTCCCGGCCGGGGCAAGAATTCGCCGCGCGGCCTGGGAATTTTGCGTCAGGAACTGCAAACCTGGCTCACGCGCGAACCGCTGCGGCGCATCACCCTGGCCTTTTGCACAGCCCAGCCCAGAGACGGCGGCACGGGAGCGCTGTATGTGCTGCTGCGCAAGATGCGCAAAAGCCAGGGCAAAGTGGCCTGGGACAAGCAGATGAACTGGGAGGACGCCGCGCGCTGAGGCCGCCAGCCCCTTGCCCCTTGTGGAACGGCGTACCCGCCTACTCCGTGAAGCCCTTCTGCGCCATGATCTGGGCCTTGGAGAAGGCCGCCATGCCTGTCTTCATGAGCCGGAAGCCCAGCTTGCGGTAGAAATTCTCCTTCCCGGGCGAGGCGTACAAAATCACGTTGCAGCCTGCGGTGCGCTCCAGAAGGTGCTCCACAATCAGCTTGCCGACGCCCTTGCCCTGAAATTCCGGCAGCACGGCCACATCGTAGACCGCCGCCTGATAGACGCCATCGGACAGCGCACGCCCAAAGCCGACCAGACGCCCTGCATCATGTACAAAAACAGTGGTATGACTGGCCTCAAACGCCTTTTTGTGCGCCTCCGGCTCGCGGTGTGCCATGCCGACACGCTCAAGCGTCGCCGCCACCTCGCGCCAATCCACGCACTCGCAATTGTTCACAGTTATCCGCATGAGCGCCTCCCTTCCCGCTGCACCCGGCGCGGCGGGTCGCTTCGCCCGCACCCTTTACACCGGGTCCCAGCGCACCGGCAAGCCCCACCGCACTGGCCCGTTCTCCCCTTGCCAGGGCCCCGGCCCCGGTGTATACACCCCCTCTCGAAACGGCATCACACCCGCCCTCATCAAGCGCGGAGAGGTAGCGAAGTGGCCGTACCGCGCCCGACTCGAAATCGGGTTACGGACTAATAATCCGTACGTGGGTTCGAATCCCACCCTCTCCGCCATTACTCCTTCCAAGCAAGTCCGAAGAAGCCCACAACACTTCGAAATTAAAGCAAAACACTGCGATCTCAGTCCGCCAATGTCCGCCTACGTTCGTTGACAACCGCACAACTTGCACCGGACAACTCTACGAGCCCCGCCACCACTCGCTTCCCAGGGGGGCCTATGCCATTGACCGACATTGTTGTCCGGAACGTCAAACCGGACAACTCCAAGACACTCAGACTCAAGGACGACAGGGGCCTCTATCTGGAGGTCTCCCCAGCGGGAGGCAAATGGTGGCGTTTGCGCTACTGGATGGCAGGCAAGGAGAACCGCCTCTCGCTGGGCGTTTACCCAGAAGTCAGCCTCAAGGACGCTCGCGAAAGACGCGACGAAGCCAGGCGCCTCATCGCCAATGGCATCGACCCTTCGCAGGTTCGAAAAGGCCAACACGCGGAGAGCCTAGCCGATCTGGAGACCTTCCAACTTATTGCCGAGGAATGGTTCGAGAAGTTCCGGCACAAATGGACAGACAATACTGCCGAGACTGTCATTGGCCGACTGCGCAAGGACATCTTCCCCTACATCGGCACCCGCGTCATTCGCGAAATCACGGCCCCAGAACTACTCGCCGTCATTCGCCGGATCGAAAGTCGAGGTGCAGTCGAGACTGCCCGGCGCGACCTTCAGAAATGCGGACAGATTCTGCGCTATGCAATCGCCACCGGACGCGCCGAACGGGATGTCTCAGGCGACCTCAAGGGCGCCATCGCTCCCCCCAAGAAGAGGCACTTCGCCAGCATCTATGAACCACAAGAAATAGGTGAGCTCCTCCGGGCCATCGACGGGTACAGTGGCTCGTTCGTCACACGCAGCGCCCTTAAGCTTGCCCCCTGACCTTTGTTCGCCCTGGAGAACTCCGACACGCTGAATGGACCGAAATTGACCTTGAGGCCGGGGAATGGCGTATTCCAGCCGCTCGCATGAAAATGCGCGAGAAGCATATCGTCCCCCTGTCCAGGCAGGCCGTCGAGGTCCTACGAGAACTCCAGCCGCTTACAGGCACGGGGCGTTACGTCTTCCCCGGCGAGCGTTCCTATGCGCGCCCCATGTCGGAGAACACGGTGCTCGGTGCCTTGCGTCGTCTTGGCTACGAGAAGGGGGAGATGACCGGTCACGGATTCCGGAGCATGGCCAGCACAATCCTGCACGAGCTGGGCTGGGCCTCTGAAGTCGTGGAGCGTCAACTCGCGCACGGAGACCGGACATGTTCAGTAATCCGCCCACCGTTCGCAATACTGTTTCGGATCCAATACAATCATCCAACCCAGTCGTACGGAGTGCCGACCAGGACCTTTAAGCTGCTAACTACTGCCCAGGGCGTCCACATTTCCTCCGGTGCCCTGGGCAGTACCCAACAGCACGAAGGTCATATTTCGAGCGTATTCAGCCCTTCCCTGGTCGTTATTGGCACCAGGACACTTCCCTCCTGAGACTGAGCTCGTATTCGTCTATGCATGTACCCCAGGGTGGAAGAGGGTCAGGGTGTACATGCATGCCGAGAGATTTTGGTTGAAGGCCTGGAATTGCAATCAAGGTCGCCAGGGATTGCAATCGATTGCAATCCTACACTTGAGACTCACCGCTCGACCTCCAGCAAGCGGTGTTCGGAAGCTGGCCGACGTGCCGGGATGCTTCTCGCGCTGTGGGTGTATGCCCCATGAAAACGTCAGCAAGAGGATCCCTAAGCGAATATCCACGGAACTGCTGCCGATGACGCTCGTCTGCCCGCTCACCCAGGCGGAAGAGGAGGAGCCGGAGCCGATGCAATTTGCGCGTTGGTTCTTTTCCCTATTCAGCTTTCAAAGAACAAAAAGGCCCGGCGATGGGCCGGGCCAAAAAACACCTTCAATCATACAAGCGACGATAAATATAGGAGCATCTTCAACGTTAATTTAGTATTTCCCATGCATCTTTGTCCCGCATCATTTCCCTTAACATATAAAAAGCCTTGTCGTTTGTTATGGGAGAGTCGATCGTGTACTGGTGTTTAAAGACGGGCCTCCAGAGATCATCCGGCTCACAATTTATGCAAGACCGGACGGTATAAAGATAATACCGATAATATAAATCTGAATCTACAGCCTTTTCATAATCCTTATCCCCAGGCCGGAAACGGAATTTCGAGGTACCAGACGCGGGCCTTGAAACGTCAAACCATATTTCGGCACCATCTTTTCTGTCATTAGCCCATCGGTCCATAGCTTTTTGAGCAATTGGCTCAAAGCATTTTACTTGGTTTGTGACAAGGTCTGAAGAGTATATATATCCGACGTAAAGCGGGTATTTGAACTTTGTTATATCATAAGAACCGCCAAAGTCCCGTTGATTTAAAATGTCAGCAAAAGATGGGGATAATGCGATATATACGCACCATGACTTGTACCCTTCAGCATGTAGACTTGGCACAAGCACAGTAGAACACAGCACAGACAAACAAACAGCAAGAGAACAGACTTGCCTAATCATTGAAGAGCCCCTTTTTGTCTAGCTTCATGCTAACCTGGTCGCCAACATAATACGCTTCAGCTTCCTGCGGCATCGCTCGATAGTAGCCAAGGCTCTTATTCGAGTCGACTCCGCCAGCAACAAACCCAGCCGTAAGCAGGGCGCCGAGCTGGCTTTTGTCTCTGCCGTTCAGGTAGTTGTTCACAGTCGCGACCTGCTGAGCGTGGACCAATTCGTGGACGATCGCATTGACTATATCTTGCTTGCTCACGGTTGTCGATTTTCGTAGCAACGGACTATCCTCTGGCACCTCAATAGTATTTGCAGAGACAGATGCCGATTGGGAAATTGTGAACAACCCTAGGAATGTTGTGGTTGTTGTCGACACTGTCGGCCTTACCTGAGCAATGACTTGGCCCCCCTCTTCGCCGACAGTCACAATTTTAACATTGCTCACACCAAGGGAGCTGGCGATCTCTCGAGTTACATTTTGAAGAGCTGCCAATCGTGATTCTGTTGAATCTGCACTTTTGTATGCCGACAAGGCGCTATTTATCTCACTCATATTTGCCTCAATAGATGACGCACTTGCTTCAATCTTACTATTTATCTCACTAACCACAGCGCGAGGCAGAAACTGTGACGTGTCACGAGATGATCTATCTACTGATGTAACGTTGGGAGACTGGCTATTGTATACTTCGACCCCCAAGATAGCGACAAGCATTGCTCGAGTTGTTCCAGCTGTTGGGTTACTGCTTGCGGCAGCATAAGCAATATTGAGCCGGTCATCGTCTGAAAGAGAACCGATAAATTTTGCAAGCTGCGGATTATTAACAGGATCACCGAGACTTGTGATCTTGTCAAGATTGGCATCTGCTTTATCCTGCTGATCCTTGCTAAGATTTGCATAGGCAATCAATGCAGCCGCAGATTGCTTTGCTATAAGTCCCCTGTCAGAAATTTCCTGTAGCGTCATTGCTAACGCAAGCTTTTCTTTAGTGGTCAGTTCCTTCTTAATCAATTCCCGTAGCTTATTAAGACCCTCTCTGGTCCCCTTAAACCCGCTCAGCACTTCCTTGATCGCAGCCGGATCCACGTACAGTTTGGCCGACGTTTCAGAATCCTTCGTGATCTCCTGCGACTTATTCGGGTCACGATTCAACCCCGTTAAATTCTGATCAGGATTGGAACGGACAGTAATCGTGCCCTCGCCGATGGTGGCGCGGTTGACCTGGCGCTTGTCATGGGCGTCGTACGAGCCGCTGAGCGTGGAGCCCATGAGGAAGTCGGTCACGGGGCTTGAGGAGGACTCTGCGGAGCTGGCAGCAGAGCCAAGGGCCGGGCCCAGCGGCACCGTCACGCCCACCTGCGTGTTCGAGCCCGTGTCCTTGTCCTGGAGATCCTTGTAGGTCAGCGTGCCGGTATCGAGCTTGAGGTTGCCGTTCTCGGCGGCAATGACCGCGCCCTCGACATGCGTGTTCTTCTCCGTGCGGATATCGACGGAACTGCTGCCGATGACGCTCGTCTGCCCGCTCACCAAGGCGGAAGAGGAGGTGCCAGAGCCGAGGCACTGTGCACGATGGTTCTTTTCCCTATTCAGCTTTCAAAGAACAAAAAGGCCCGGCGGTGGGCCGGGCCTTTTGAGAGGGCGCTGGCGAACGCGGCCCATGCAGATATTTGCTAATTCAAAATAGTCCAGGATTCGTCGCGAGGAAGCATTATTTGGTCCAATTCGCGAAATAGTGACGGCCTGTCCTCTAGCGAAATACCTATGGTGTGTTGATGCTTGAACTGAGGTCGCCACAAATCATCAGGCAACACTCCTTTTGTAATCTTAATCACACGCATGTTATAGTACTTCAAAATCTCAATCTCGGCGACATTTACGTAATTGTCGTCACCCAGTTTTGCGGACTTCGCTTCAAAGCCCACATCATAGGATACTTCACCTCTTGGCTCCCCTCGCCTGCTCGCCCACCGATTCATTGCCTTCTCGGCAATTGGCTCGAAACATCTGTATTTCACAGACTTAGAGTCTTCGGTATAAAAATACCCAACGTAAAGCGGATATTTATACCGCTTAATGTTTAGCTTTTGATTGAATTGCCCATTCAGAATATCTGCTTCAGATGGTCCAATTGCGATATACATTGTCCATGCAGTGTGATGGATTTGCCCGAATACGACAGTTGAACAAACAACAAGACATGAAAATACGAATAGTGTGGCTACGAATATCCTCATTTGACAACCCCTGCCTTCTCAAGGCTTTTCATTACGTTCTTCGCAACTGTATTCGCGTAGGCTTCAAGTGGTTGAGCGATGTAGAGCCCATTATGTTCATTGCCTGCGACATAGACGCTGCGGTTCGCAAGGAAAAGCGCAGCCGACGGATTCTTGTCGTCCCCGGTAATGTATCTTTCCATCATTTGTGTCTGCACCAAATGCGCCATCTCATGAACCAGAGTATCAAGCGCTCTGGCTGAATTAGTGCCATTATACAGTTTGTTATCCTTTACTATGTAGACAGTTTCCATGTCTTCCATGTGATCTGAGGAAAACCATCCACCTGGCACAAAACGTTGGGTAACGAAGGCAATCGGACCTTGACGCTCATCGAGCTTAACTTTGACATTCTCTATTCCAAGCGCTTTGCCAAGAATAGTGACAATGCCCTGAAGCGCATTCATCTTGTCATTTCCTTCGCCAGCAGCCTCGTAGCTTGCCAGGGCCGTCTCCAACATGCCACGCTCTTTAAGTATACCCGTTGTGGCATGTTCTGCCAACGCTACTGCACCATTGCGAGTCTGGGGGTCCAAGAATTGCGCTGGGTCATTGAGAGCATCAGAGCTCACGCCAAGCTTCCAGTCGGACACTCTCGCATAAGTTTCCTCACCGTACAATGCAACAAGCGCAACGTGGTACTTTTCCGTTGTGGCACCATCTTTCATCGCTGCGGAGCAGACTGCCGCCCGTTCAGCAAGGGTCATATTCTTTACAAAATCCCCAAGCTGGCTTGGGTTACTATCAAGTTTTAGCATTGTCTGGAGATTGCTTTCAGCCAGAGCTTTCTCTTCTTTGCTCAACAAACTGTAATGCTTGATCGCCTCCGCCCTTTCTTTAGGGATGACGCCTTGGGCCACAAGCTTGTCGAGGGTTTCCATCGACATCCGCGCTAAATCTATGGAGCTACCTTTGTCCGCAAGGGCGTCTTCAATCAATTTAAGAAAGCTCACCAAGCTGCCTGGGTCGATGTAAACCTTGGCTTTAACTGTATCGTCCTTGGTAAGCTCTTGCGCCTTCTGCAAATCCCTGTTCAGCCCGGCCAGGCCCTGCGCCGGGTCGGAGCGGATGATGATGGTGCCCTCGCCGATGGTGGCGCGGTTGACCTGGCGCTTGTCATGGGCGTCGTACGAGCCGCTGAGCGTGGAGCCCATGAGGAAGTCGGTCACGGGGCTTGAGGAGGACTCTGCGGAGCTGGCAGCAGAGCCAAGGGCCGGGCCCAGCGGCACCGTCACGCCCACCTGCGTGTTCGAGCCCGTGTCCTTGTCCTGGAG
>DIVX01000086.1:341-9940 GCA_002422505.1 Desulfovibrio sp. UBA6121 | reverse complement strand
GGTTTCCAGCGCCACCCTGCACAACGCCAGCCACATCCGCGAGCTCGACGCGCGCGTGGGCGACAGCGTGCTCATCCAGCGCGCGGGCGATGTCATTCCGCAGGTGGCAGAGGTGGTCAAAGACGCGCAGCATGCGGCGCTTGAGGCCTATGCCTTTCCCACCGTGTGCCCGGCCTGCGGCAGCGCCGTGGTGGCGGACGAAAAATTCACCTACTGCCCCAACCACGCTTGCCCGGCGCGGGTGGTGCTGGGCATTGTGCACTTCGTGTCCAAGGCCGGGCTGGCCATGGACGGCATTGGCGAACGCTGGATTGAGCGGCTGGTGCAGAAGGGCAAGCTGGCTTCCCCGGCGGATCTCTTCGCCCTCAAGGCCGTGGACTTGCTGGAACTGGAGCGCACGGGCGAAAAAAGCGTGCGCATCGTACTGGATTCCATAGAGAACGCCAAGAACAGCGCCACACTGGCCCGTTTCATCAGCGCACTGGGTATAGAGCAGGTGGGCGAGCAGACGGCCAAGGAGCTGGCGCGGCGCTTCACCGATCTGGACGAGCTTTCGGCGGCAACCGAGGCCGAACTGCAAGCGCTCAAGGACGTTGGGCCCAAGGTGGCGGCCAGCATCCGCGCCTTTTTCGCCAACCAGGGCAACACGGCCATGCTGGAGCGCTTCAAGGCCTTTGGCGTGTGGCCGCGCGGCGGGCCCGTGGACCAGACCGGCCTGCCGTTTTCCGGCAAGAGCTTTATGTTCACCGGCAAGCTTGCGGGCGACATTCCGCGCAAGAAGGCCGAGGCCTGGGTGGAGAGCCTGGGCGCGTCGCGCGCCTCAAGCGTGTCGGCCCGGCTGGACTATCTCGTCATTGGCGACAAGCCCACGGCCCACAAGGTGGACAAGGCCCGCGCCCTGCGCCTGACCATTCTGGACTTCCAACAATTTTTAGATATGCTTGGTCAACACGGAATATCGACCCCCTAAGCAGGAGAACCAGCCATGACCACAGATCTCATCACCGACGTCATCATCATGGGCGGCAGCGGCCGCATGGGCGGCACCCTGGTGCGCATGGCCCAAAGCGATGCCGAGCTGAACGTCAAAGCCGTTGTCGAGCGCGCGGACAGGCTCTCCGCGCTGGAGAACCTGGACTGCCTGCTCTCGTCGGATCTGGACGAGGTGCTGCCGCAGTCGCCCCGCGCGGTGGTGGTGGAGTTCACCTCGCCGGAGGCCACCGTGGAGCATGTGAACATCTGCAAGCGCCACGGCAATCCCATTGTCATCGGCACCACGGGCTTGAGCCAGGAGCAGCTTGCCCTGGTGCGTCAGGCCGCAACCAGCGTGCCCGTGCTGCTGGCTCCGAACATGAGCGTTGGCATCAACGTGCTGCTTAAGGTGCTGCCCATGCTGGTGCAGATGCTGGGCCCGGCTTATGATATGGAAATGATGGAGATTCACCACAGCCGCAAAAAGGACGCCCCCAGCGGCACAGCCCTCAAGTTGGCCGAATGCATGGCCGAGGCGCGCGGCTGGGTGTACGACGAAGTCAAGAAGCACTCGCGCGACGGCATCATCGGCGAGCGCCAGGAAAAGGAGCTCGGCGTCATGGCCCTGCGCGGCGGCGATGTGGTGGGCGACCACACGGCCTATTTCTTCGGCCCTGGCGAACGCATCGAGGTGACGCACCGGGCGCACTCCCGCGAGAACTTCGCCCAGGGCGCCTTGCGCGCGGCCAAGTGGCTGGCCAAGATGGAGCCGGGCCGCCTGTACGGCATTGGCGACACGCTGTAACAACGCCTAAAAAAAACCAACAAAAACGCCGGGCCTCTACTGAGGTCCGGCGTTTTGTCGTTTGTGGGAGTCAGAGCGGGGACTGCGGCTGAAAGGCGATGCTGAGCATTCTTGCCAGGGGCACGCATCCAAAATTCGCAACCAGCCTAGGCCGACGGCGATGCACACGTCCCCGCGGCATAGGTCCGCCCAGCGGCAGTGGGGTGCAGGGTCAGCAGCCAGGCGAACAGCGCCAGCGAGAGCGCTGCTGGACCATACGGCAGATGCATCGGGCCTGCTTAAGCGCCAGCAACGGCAAGGTTAGAGCCGGTGATCTCCGCCAGGGCGGCTATTGCGAACAACAGCGCAAGTCAGAGGCGGGTCATGAAACGCTATTCCGGGGACAAATCGCGGCGCATCAGGTCGTACACGGCCTCGGCTTCCGCGCGTATCGCATCAAGCCCGGCGGCGAGTTCCGCTACGCTGTCCTGGGCGGCCAGGAGTTCAAAGGCCTTGCAGGCGTCGCGCAGACGCTCCATACCCATGGTGGCCGCCGCGCCCTTCAGCGAATGCGCATGGTAGCGCGCCTGCTCCATGTCGCCCAGGGCCACGGCTTCGGCCAAGGCGGCCAGGCGTTTTGGCTCGTCTGCCAGAAACATGGTGAACAGCTCGCGCAGCAAACGCGGCTTGGCGCTGCGCATGCGCTCAAGCCAAACTGCATTGATCACCGCTGCCTGTGCGGCTTCTTCGTGGATGGGCATGTCGGTTTCCGCCAGGGCAAAAAGAAGGGAGCCCGAAGGCTCCCTGTTGCTTACATCTTGTACAGCTTCTCGCCGGGCACGATGGCGATGTTGTTCTTTTGCAGAAGTTCAATGGCCTGGTCCGTGCGGTCAAAGCGGAAGATGATGATGGCATGCTCTCCGCTCTGGTTCACGAACGCGTACATGTATTCCACATTGATCTTGGCGTCGCGCAGCATTTCCAGGATGTTGTTCAGGCCCCCGGGCTGGTCCTGAACCTCCACGGCCACAACGGTGGTGCGGCCCACGGTGAAGCCGCCGGCCTTCAGGTTGTCCTTGGCCTTCTCGAAGTCGGAAACGATGAGCCGCAGGATGCCGAAGTCCGAGGTATCGGCCAGGGAAAGGGCGCGGATGTTCACGCCGGACTCGGCCAGGATGCGGGTGACCTCGGCCAGGCGACCGGCGCGGTTTTCCAGGAAGATGGAGAGTTGATCAACCTTCATGATGTTCCTCGCTTGATGAGTGTGCTCGTGCCCGTTTTGCGCTTCCGGGCGGGCTACGCCTGGCTGTTGCGCATGTCCACAATGCGCTTGGCCTTGCCTTCGCTGCGTTCGATGCTCTTGGGCTCCACCAGTTTGCACTTGGCGGTAACACCCAAGAACTCTTTGATGTTCTTCTCAATCTTGGTTTCAAGCCGTTGCAGGTTCTTGATCTGATCCGAGAACACGGCCTCGTCGATCTCCACGCGGATCTCCAGGGTGTCCAGGTTGTTCGTGCGGCCGATGATCAACTGATAGTGCGGGGTCAGGCCGTCGGTTTCCAGCAGAATGGTTTCAATCTGCGAGGGGAACACGTTCACGCCGCGGATGATGAGCATGTCGTCGCTGCGGCCGGTAACACGCTCCATGCGCGCGGTGGTGCGTCCGCAACGGCAGGGAGCGGTGTTCAAGCGGCTGATGTCGCGGGTGCGATAGCGCAAGAGCGGAATGCCTTCCTTGGTGATGGTGGTGAACACCAGCTCGCCCTTTTCGCCGTGGGGCAACTGCTCGCCCGTGTCCGGGTCGATGATCTCGGCCAGGAAGTGATCTTCCTGAATGTGCAGGCCTTTTTTGACCTTGGCGCACTCAATGGCCACGCCCGGCCCCATGATTTCGGACAGGCCGTAGATGTCGATGGCGGTGATGCCGAGCTTGTTCTCAATCTCGTTGCGCATGCTGTCGGTCCAGGGCTCCGCGCCGAAAATGCCGATGCGCAGGGGCAGATCCTTGATGTCGATGCCCATTTCCTTGGCCGCCTCGTACAGGTGCAGCGCGTAGGAGGGCGTGCAGGTGAGCACCGTGGCGCCGAAGTCGCGCAGGAGCATGGCCTGGCGCCTGGTGCCGCCGCCGGAGATGGGAATGACTGTTGCGCCCAGTTCCTCGGCCCCGTTATGGATGCCCAGACCGCCGGTGAACAGGCCGTAACCGTAAGCGTTATGCACGAAGTCGCCGCTGGTGGCCCCGGCAGCGGCCAGGCACCGGGCGATCATGCTGCCCCAGTTCTTGATGTCGCGCCGGGTGTAGCCCACCACGGTGGCCTTGCCCGTGGTGCCGGAGGAAGAATGGATGCGCACGATGTTTTCGCGGCTGACGGCGAAAAGACCGAAAGGGTAGTGATTGCGCAGGTCCTGCTTCTCGGTGAAGGGCAGAAGCGTCACATCGGAAAGCTTCTGGATGTGCTCGGGCTTCACGCCGCGCTCGTCGAGCTTTTTGCGGTAGAAGGGAACGTTTTCGTACACGCGCGCAACAACGCTTTGCAGGCGGCGGAGCTGAAGGGCCTCAAGCTCCTCGCGGGGCATTGTCTCGTGTTCAACATCAAAAATCATGGCCTGTCCTCCTTGCAATGACACGCAGGGGCGAACTGCGTCGACGCGTATTGGTGAGGCGGGCAAGCGCCCGCTCCGGGGAAGTCCGGCTCGACTCGCCCGTGGCTCAGGATTGGCGCGTCGCCCCGCTCCGTCCTCGCCACGGCCTTTGGCAGCTAAAAAGCCCGCCAAAAGGGCAGAGGCTGACTTCGGGGTTTATACAGCATGAAAAAGCCTTGCCTGAATCCCTTTTGCCCGTCAAGGAAGGCAGGAGATTACGTGCTGCCGCGCCGCCTCTTGCCGGTGCCTCGCGTCTGGTTTAGACGATCCCAGCGTACATTTGGAGTGCCGATGCAGAATTTCGTGCTGGCCGTTTTCGTGGTGGTCTATTTGGGCATGCTCCTGGGGCATTTGCCGGGGCTGGCCGTAAACCGCGCGGGCGTGGCCCTGCTTGGGGCCGTGGCGCTTCTTGCGGTGGGCGTGCTCGACTCGCGCCAGGCCTGGGCCAGCGTGGACATGCCCACCATGAGCCTGCTCTTCGGGCTGATGCTCGTCTCCGCCCAGCTGCGCCTGGGCGGCTTCTACACCTTTCTGGCACGGCGCATGGCCCGCGCGCAGCTCGGCGCCCCGTGGCTCTTGCTGCTCATCATGGTCAGCGGCGCCGCGCTTTCCGCGCTGCTCGTCAATGATATCGTCTGCCTGGCCATGACGCCCATTCTGGCCGAGGGAACCCTGCGCCGGGGGCTCAACCCCGTGCCTTTTCTGCTGGGGCTGGCCTGCGCCTCCAACATCGGCTCGGCGGCCACGCTCATCGGCAACCCGCAAAACATGCTCATAGGGCAAGTGGGCGGGCTGCCCTTCGGGGCCTTCCTGCTCGATTCGCTGCCGCCGGTGCTGGCCTCCCTCCTGGCCGCCTGGGGCATCATCGCGCTGCTTTCCCGGGGCGACTGGACCCTGGAGCGGCACGCCTCGCCCGCGCCCGCCGTGGAGTTTCGGCCCTGGCCGACCATCAAGGGCTGCCTGCTCATGGCCGCTGCCCTTTGCGGGTTCCTGTTTCTGGATGCCCCGCGCGAGGTGGTGGCGCTCTGCGTGGGCGGCTTTGTGCTGTTGAGTCGCCGCACGGAGTCGCGGGTGGTGTTCGGCCTTGTGGACTGGCAGCTTCTGCTTTTGTTTCTTGGCCTTTTTGTGGTCAACCACGCCGTGGCCCAGGTGGGGCTTTTGGACCGCATGTTCGCAGCGGTGCGGCTGTGCGGCGTCGCCGTGGAGCACCCGGCCTGGCTGTTCGCGCTCACTGCCGTGCTCTCGAACATCATTTCCAACGTTCCCGCCGTAATGCTGCTGTTGCCCGTGAGCCCGACCCCGCAGGACCGGCTGCTGCTGGCCCTGGTGAGCACCCTGGCCGGGAATCTCTTCCTGCTCGGAAGCATCGCCAATCTCATTGTGGCGGAGCAGGCGGCGCAGCAGGGCATTTTCATCACCTGGCGCAGGCACTTGCGTATCGGGCTGCCCGTCACCCTGGCCAGTTTCGCCATTGCCGCCCTGTGGCTGTGGCTGCGCTGGAGCGACCTGCTGGTGGCCGCAGGCTAGGCGTCACGTCGCACCAGGCAGTTTGCCCTCCCGCGCCAAGTACATTGCGCTCCCGGCCCGATTTCAGTACAAGCCAAGCCAAGTCAGCATCCGCCGCCCAACGCGGCCAGAGGAACCATGAAGAAGAAACCGACCCTGCCGAGCGCCCCGTCCATCCCCACCGAGCAAAAAAGCCAGCTTTTGGCTGCACTTCTCGACGAGAAGCAAGGGGAGGACATCGTGGTGATCGACGTCACCGGAACCTGCCCCATCGCCGAACACATCATCGTCGTCGGCGCGCGCGGCCAGCGCCATGCCCAGTCCCTGGCGGACGCCGCCATGCACTTGGCCAAGGAGAAGAATTTCATCTCCTTCGGCATGGAAGGCTACGACGGCGGCACCTGGATTCTGGTGGACTTAAACGACATCATCATCCACGTATTCCAGGATGAAGTGCGCCGCTTCTACAACATTGAAGGCCTCTGGTCCGAGGGCAAGCGCGTGGACGCTCCCACCGGCCTGAAGCGCGAGTCCGACCTGGAGGATTGATGCCCGTAACGCCCACGCTGCTGCTCATTCTCGATGGCTTCGGCCTGGCCCCGGCCGGGCCGGGCAACGCTGTTTCCCTGGCGAAAACCCCGGTGCTTGATGGCCTGTTCGCCAAGTATCCGCACACGCAGCTGGCCTGTTCCGGCCGGGCGGTGGGCCTGCCGCAGGGCTTCATGGGGAATTCCGAAGTGGGGCACATGAACATCGGCGCCGGGCGCATCGTCTACCAGGACATGACGCGCATCGACATCGCCATTGAAAACGGGGAGTTCGCAGCCAACCCCGTGCTGCTGGACCTGTGCGCCAAGGCCAAGGCGGGCAGCGGCCGCCTGCATCTCATGGGCCTTGTGAGCGATGGCGGCGTGCACAGCCACCAGAACCATGTGCACGCCCTGGTGGCGCTGGCCAAAAGCCAGGGAATCAAGGAAATCTTCATCCACGCCTTTCTGGATGGCCGCGATACCCCGCCCTCCAGCGGCCTGGCGTACGTGCAGGCCCTGGAGGCCAAGCTGGCGCAACTTGGCGCTGGCCGGGTGGCCACGGTGACGGGCCGCTATTACGCCATGGACCGCGACAAGCACTACGAGCGCAACGAGCTAGCCTACCTGGGCCTGGCCTGCGGGCAGGGCGTGCCCGTGCGCAGTGCTGTTGATTCCATCCGCGAAGCCTACGCGGCAGGCGAGACGGACGAGTTCGTGAAGCCCCGCGTGCTTGTGGATGAGACGGGCGCGCCCGTGGGCCGCATCAGCGATGGCGACGCGCTCTTTTTCTTCAATTTTCGCGCAGACCGCGCCCGACAGATCAGCCGCGCTTTTTTCGAGAAGGACTTTAAAGAGTTTGTGCGGCCTTACTGCCCCAAGCTCTCCGCCTTCGCCACCATGACCCGTTACGAGGCCGCGTCGCCCCTGTCTGCGGCCTTTGGCCCGCAGTCGCTTGAGGGCTTTCTGGGGCAGGTCGTCAGCGAGAACGGCCTCAAACAATTGCGCATTGCCGAGACGGAAAAGTACGCCCACGTGACGTATTTTCTCAACTGCGGCGTTGAGGAGGCCCTGCCCGGCGAGGAGCGCGTGCTCATTCCTTCCCCGCGCGATGTGCCCACCTACGATTTTAAGCCGGTGATGAGCGCACTTGAAGTGACGGAAACGCTGCTGGCGCGCCGCGCAGAGTTCGATCTTTGTGTCTGCAATCTGGCCAACCTGGACATGGTCGGCCACACGGGCGTCATCCCGGCGGTCGTTGCCGCCTGCCAGACCGTGGACGAGTGCGTGGGCAGGCTGGTGGCGGCCTTCCTGGATGCCGGGGGGCAGGTGTTCCTCACAGCCGACCATGGCAACGCCGAGGAGATGCTGGACGCCAGCGGCGGCCCGCAAACCGCGCACAGCACCAATCCCGTGCCCTTGCTGCACATCGATTGTTCCGGCGGGCGCAGGCTTGGTCCGGGCAAGCTGGGCGATATCGCGCCCACCATTCTGGCCTCCTGGGGCCTTGCGAAACCCGCCGCCATGAGCGGCGAAAGCCTCTTCGCCAGCTAGGCGCGGAGCAGGGGAGAAACATGTCCAAGCCCATAACGCCCGTGCGCCCGGCAGGAATGGAGATTATTTTCCTGTACCAGTGCCCCCACTGCGCCCGCGAGGTCACGCTCATCGCGCCCACCCGGCCGGCCATGGCCCAATGCGACGCCTGCCGGAAGAACTTCCCCATCGTGCCCGTGGACGAGCGCGCCTTGCGCTATTTCAAGATCATGCTGGCGGGCGGTAAAGCCGCCATCGACCCCGATTTCTTGTAGCGGAACAACAAAACTGCCTGCGGCCGCGCATCTTCATCTGGTGCGTGGCCGCTTTTTTGTGGTTGGGCACAATTGTATTTTATTGTGCAAATCCAGTATGTAGAAAATCTCTAGTTTTTATCTAGACGCAATTTATAGGTTTCAAGGCCCTGACAGAGGCTGAAAAAAGCCAGCCTTGGACAAGTAAATCGGGCAGGTCGGGTGTGTTCAGGCGGGCTTGCGCCGGGCGAGGAAAAAACGCTTCAAGAGCGCGGCGCAGTCCTCGGCCATAACGCCTTGGAGCACCCAGGGCCGGTGGTTGGCAAAAGGCAGGTTCGCGCCGTCGAGGTTGGACACCAGCGCCCCGGCCTTGGGGTCTGCCGCGGCGAAGACAACACCGGCAACGCGCGCATGCAGCAGCGCGCCCAGGCACATGAGGCACGGCTCCAGGGTGACGGCAAGAATGGAGCCGCCCAGGCGGTGGTTGCCCAGGCGCGCCCCGGCCATGCGGAGGCAGAGCACCTCCGCATGGGCCGTGGGATCGTTGAGCACTATGGATTTATTGTGCGCCCGCGCCAGCAGCGTTCCATCCGCGCCGATGAGCGCCGCGCCCACCGGGGTATCGCCCTCGCTTGCGGCCAGGCAGGCTTCGTCAAAGGCCACGCCCATGAGCGAGCGCCAGGTCTGGCCGAGTTCGTGTCCGGGCGGCAGGGCGGGCGGGCAGGGGGCCGGGCGCATGGGCTTACAGGGCTTTGAGGTAGCGCACGCCCGCTTCCAGCAGGGTCAGGCCCAGGGCGGAGGTTTCGCCGCGCGTCCAACCGGGGTGGTTGCACGGATGGTTGTAGGCCTCCGGGTGGGGCATAAGGCCCAGAATGCGGCCGGTGGGGTCGGTAAGCCCGGCGATGGCGTTGGGCGAACCGTTGGGGTTCAGAGGGTATTCGAGGGTCGGCTGGCCGCTTTCCGGGTCGATGTAGCGCAGGGCCACAAGGTTGTTGGTCTCCACCGCGTCCAGGGTGGCCTGATCCAGCGGCACGATCTTTCCCTCGCCGTGGCGCACGGGCAGGTACAGGCGGTCGATGCCCTTGGTGAACACGCAGGGGCTGTTCGGATTCGCGGCCAGGTGGACCCAGCGGTCCTCGAAGCGCGCGGAATCGTTGTTGGAAAGCGACATTTGCCGCTCGAAATACTTGCCGTCCAGAGCGGGCAGAAGGCCCAGCTTCACCAGAAGCTGGAAGCCGTTGCAAATGCCCAGGATGATGCCGCCCGCCTCGAAAAAGGCGCGCAATTGGTCGATGACCGGCTCGCCGCTGCTGGTTTTTGCAAAACGCCAACGAAGTGCCGCCGCCTGGGCTGAACCCAGGTCGTCGCCGTCGAGGAAGC
>DIVX01000086.1:0-304 GCA_002422505.1 Desulfovibrio sp. UBA6121 | reverse complement strand
GATTCCTGTTCACAATTGGTGCCGTATCCGGTAAGAACAAGTGCTTTGACGCGGGCCATGATCGTCCTCCTGCGGCGATGGGCGCGGGAGCCGTTTCAATTTCCGGTCCCGCAAACGAGAAGAATACGTGTGCGGGCTTAAGTCGTCAACACGCGGAAAACAGAACCTGAGCAGACTTGAAGGGGTGTTTGCATGAAGACCAAATACATATTCATCACAGGCGGAGTGCTTTCCTCTCTGGGCAAGGGCCTGGCCGGAGCCTCCATCGGCGCACTCTTGCAGGCGCGCGGCCTCAAGGTCACCA
>DIVX01000053.1 GCA_002422505.1 Desulfovibrio sp. UBA6121 | reverse complement strand
ATCTCGTGGCTCATGTTGGCCAGAAATTCGCCCTTGGCGCGGCTTGCGGCTTCGGCCTGGGCGGCCAGGGCCTCGGCGCGGGCGGTTGCGGCCGTTAGCTCGCGCGTGGTTTGCAGCACGCGCTCCTCCATGCGCCTGCGCTGGGTTATGTCGAGCATGAACCCGCTCCACAGCGTGGCGCGCGCGCCTTCGGCCGTGCGCGGGCGCGACATGAAATGCACCCACTTGACCTGCCCGGAGGGCGTGAGGATGCGCACCTCGGCGTTGAATGCGCCGCCGGGCTCAAGGCTCTCGCGGTCGGTGGCGAGGAGACGCTCGCGGTCCTCCGGGTGGACGAAGGGCAGCAGAGCGTCTTTTTGGCCCAGCAGGGGCTGGGGGTCGCGCTCGAAGATTTCTCTGAAGCGGGGGCTTAAGTACTGGTACGAGCCGCCGCCGCCTTCCTCGCGCAGAAAGTCGTACAGCACCAGGGGCACGGTGTCGGCAATGCGCTGGTGGCGCTCTGTGGCCTCGCGCAGGGCGGCTTCCATTTCCGTGCGCTGGGTGATGTTGTAGAGCACGCAGTGCACACGCAGGAAGCGGTGCGCCGCGTCGCGCTCAACGCGGGCCTCCAGCATCGCCACCAGCAGGCGGCCATCCTTGCGCAGCAGGCGCAGTTCGCCGGAATCCTGCCCGTGCTGCAAGAGCGCGGCGAAGCGTCCGTCAAAGGCGGCGCGGTCCTCCGGCGGGCACAGATCGCGGAAGCGGCGGCCCAGCAGTTCCTGGCGCGTACGGCCAACCAGCGTGCAGCCCTCTCCGTTCAGGTCCATGAAACAGCCTTCCTCGTCCAGGCAGTGGTAGGCCACGGGCGCGTTTTCGAACAGGGCGCGGAAGCGGCTTTCGCTTTCCGCCAGGGCCTGCTGGGCCAGCCGCTGTTCGGTGATGTCGGAACAGAAGCCCTCCATGTGGCCCACGCTGCCATCGGCCTCGCGCACGGCGCGGATGCTCAAGGAAACCCAGCGGATGTCGCCGTTTCTGGTCTTGCGCTCCACCGGGTAGTTCTGCACCTCGCCCTTTTCCTCCAGCTCGCGCAGCAGGCGCTGGCGGTCCTCCGGGCGGTTGTACACCTGCTCGGCTATGGAGCGCACGTCCTCCACCATCTCCTGCGGGCTCGCGTACTCGTACAGCCTGGCGTAGTAGGGGTTCACCTCCAGGTAGCGCCCTTGCGGCGTGGAGCGGAAAATGCCCACGGGCGCGTGCTCGTACAGCTCGCGCAGGGCCTCGCGGGCGTGGCGCTGCTCGGTGATGTCGGAGAGGAAGCCGTGCCAGAGGGTGCCGCCGTCGGGCTGGCGCTGGGGCAGGGCGTTGCCGCCAAGCCAGCGCTGGGCGCCGTCGGCTTCGCGCAGGCGAAATTCCAGCCGCCAGGGCGAAAGGCTGCGCGCGCTTTCCAAAAGCGAGGTCTCCAGCAGCAGGGCGTCGTCCGGGTGGGTAAGGGCCAGCAGCGGGGCGGCGTTTTCGCGCACGTCCTCAGGGCTCAGGCCGTAAATGTCCAGAATGCCCTCGCTGGCGTAGGGGAAGCAGGTGCCGCCGTCTGGCCTGCGCAGGTACTGAAAAACCATGCCCGGCACCCGCGCGGAGATCTTTTGCAAACGCTCGGCCAGTTCGCGGGCCTGGTCCTCGGCCCGTTTGCGGGCGGTGATGTCGTAGAAGGTGACCAGCACCCCGTGGCCCAGCAGAATGCCGGAGACCAGAACCGTGCGCTCCTGCCCGCTCTTGCAGACCATGCGGTATTCCTGGGGCTCGATGTCCGAGCCGTGCTCCAAAGCCTTGGCCAGGGAGTCGAACCACTGCCTCCGGGCTTTCTTGCGGTACTCCGGGTCCGGGTGGGCCAGCCTGACCCAGTCCTCAATGCGGGGAATTTCGTTTCGGGCGTAGCCGAAGGTCAGCAGAAAGCGCTCGTTCAGGTCCTGGAAGCGGCCATCAGCGCCGATGTGGGCCATGGGCACGGGGGAGGCGTCGAAAAGCTTGCGGAAGCGGGCCTCGCTGGCCAAAAGGGACGCTTCGGTCTCCTTGCGGGCGGTGATGTCCTCCTTCACAGCCAGATAGTGGGTGATTGCTCCGTCGTGGTCGCGGATGGGGGAGAGGGAGGCGAACTCCCAGTACAAGCTGCCGTCCTTGCGGCGGTTCTGGAACTCGCCGCGCCACTCGCGCCCGGCGCTTATGGTCGCCCAGAGTTCAACGTAGCCCTCCGGGGGCATGTGGCCAGACTTGAGCATTCTCGGGTTCTGGCCCAGGGCTTCTTCCGGGGTGTAGCCCGTGGTCTCGGTGAACTTGGGGTTCACATACTCTATGTGCCCCAGGGTATCGGTAATAACCACCGTGGACGGGCTTTGCTCCACCGCGCGGGAAAGCTGCCGGGCGCGGTCCTCGCTTTGGCGCAGGGCGGCTTCGCGCTCCAGAATGTCCTTGTCCGTGCGGCGCAGCAGAATGAAAAGAAAGGAGAACAAAAGGGCCAGCAATCCGCCCAGGCCCCCGCTGGCCAGCAGCGTCAGCCGTTGCAGGGCGGCCGCGTCGGCGCTGGTGTCCTGCATGAGGAGCACCCGCGCCAGCGGCCAGCCTGTGTCATCCAGCAGCGGGAAGGAGGACAGCGTCCAGCGCTGGCCTTGCGCCTCCAGCTCCAGCGGGGCGGCGGCGAAATCGGCGGAGGTTTTGAGCGCGGCCAAAAGTTCCGGCGGCAGCCCAGGCAGGGTGCTGTCGGCCACCACTTCGCCCGGCAGGGCGTCCCAGGCGTCGCTGCGGCTGTCCTGGGCCATGCGCCGCTCCCAGGCCAGGCGATCAATGGAAGCCTTGGGGGCCAGCACGACAAGCTCTGTGTCGCGGTCCGGGCGCAGGCCCTGCACAACGTCGTCCAGGTCCATGCCGATTTCCACATAGCCCGCGCAGACTTCGCCACGCATCACGGGCTGCACCGCACGCAAGGTGAAGAACCCCAGGGGGCCCAGCTCCAGGCCCGAGGAGGAATGCCCGGTGCCCCGCGCCCGCAGGAAGGTGCCCCGCGTGATGAGATCGCCCCGACGTTTGGGGTCGTGCATGCGCAAAAGGCACACGCCCTGCGCGTCGATGAAGACGAAGGAGGTGACGCCGTATTCGCGGTGCAGATTGCGGTACAGCTCTTTGTGCAGTCTTTGTAGCCCCTTGACATCGGCGCGCTGCAAAAGCTGCGGCAGCACCCGGGCCTCGGCGTCGGCTATGCCGCCAAGCATGGCGCGCAGGTGCGCCCCCTGCAGGGCCACGGACTTGTGAAAGGCCTGGGTGAGGTCGCGCACGTGCTGCCGGGCGGCCACGCACATGCGCATCTGCTCGCGGTGGCGCATCAACAGGCCAAAGCCCGCCACCAGCGCCAGCACCAGAAGTAGCACCGGAGGCAAAAGCCGCCGCATGACCGGACCGGCGTTCTCGTGCCGGCAGTTGCGCCGGGCCATGAGCCAAATGCCCAAGCCCAGGCCCAGCACCAGCACGCAGACAGGCAGAACCGCGCTCCAGCCGCCCGCGCCCAGCACAAGCCACCAGGCGAAGAACGCAACGCAGGCCGCTGCGAGCAGGGAAAAAGTGAGGCCAAGGCGACGACTGACCATGCATACCGCCCGGCAGCGGCGCGGCCTGCGCCTGGCAAAATGCCCCGGCTGCCGCAGCGCGCTGCGCGTGGATTTCATGCCGACCGTACCTCGGAGGGGTGCGCAGCACAAGAGCCGCCGCTTGCCCGCCGCTGCAAGCGGGTGTAGTGCCTCTGCCCATGAACATGCGTCCTGTTTTTAGAGTCCTGGCCCTGGCGCTTCTTCCGCTTTTCGTCGCCGCCTGCGCGGACAAGGCCCCCGCGCCGCCCCCGCCCCCGCCGCCCCCGGCGGTGCAGGCCCCGGCCCCGCTGCCCGCCCAGGACTGGCGCAAGCCCGTGTTCTACTACGCCACCAACCGCAACGCCCTGACCGGCCACAACGGCAGCGCGCAGTTCGGCGGCCAGCGCTCGCGCCAAACGGCCTACGGCGAGCTCAAAACCACCACCAGCGGCGGCCAGTCCGACGGCAGCGACCTGTACCGCGTGAACGTGAACCTGGACCGCGCGACGCGCCTGAGCCGCGCAAGTTTCCTGGGCGAAATAGAACGGGCCGCAGCGCGCACCCCAGGGCGCGAGGTGCTGCTGTTCATCCACGGCTTTGACAACAGCTTTGAGGATGCGGCCAAGACCGCCGCGCGCATCGGGGTGGGCATAGGCTTCACCGGGGCCACGGTGCTCTACAGCTGGCCCAGCGAGGGCAGCCCCGTGGGCTACCTGGCCGACCGCAACAACGCCTACTTCGCCGTGCACGCCCTGAAGGAGCTGCTCGTCGAGCTCACCGCCAGCCAATGGGTGGGCCGCGTCAGCGTCGTGGTGCACAGCATGGGCAACGAGGCGTTCATCCGCGCCTACACCGAGCTTGCGGGCGAATGCCGGGGCGCTGGCAACGCCTGCGCCGACCTGCGCAAGGTGCGCACCATGGTGCTGGCCGCGCCGGATGTGGACCGCGAGATATTCCTGGACCAGCACGCCGCCCGGCTCACCAGCCTGGACGCCCGCGTGGTGCTTTACGCCTCCCGCGCGGACGTGGCTCTGGCCGCCTCGGCCCTGGTGCAAGGCGGCGACTACGAACGCCTGGGCAAGAACGTGGTCTGCATCCCCGGCATCCACGTCACCGATGTGTCCAACGTGAAGACCGACGTGCTGGGGCACTCCTGGATTGCCCAAAGCCGCGCCGTGTTGCAAGACCTGCGCTGCACCCTGACCGAAGGCTGCAACCGCTACGCCAGCGGGCAACTGCGGGAGATGACCTGCACCCCGGCCATGCGCGCAACCGTGGCCGGAACAACCGGCGCAAGCACCGACCGCGCCGCCAGCGGGGCCTCCTTTTGGCAACTGCTGGTGCCGGGCGGCGGCTCCATCGCGCCCACCGGCGCAAGCTTCGGCTTCAAGGTTCCCGCCTTCCTCTCCAACTGATTTCCACCCGCAACACGCGGCGCGGCCGGGCGGAAAGCACCTGCTCTCCGCCCGGCCGCGTTGCTGTTCCGCCCCTGGGCTACCTGCCCAGCTTGGCCGCCAGCCACGACGTGGGCGCGGGCGCGGCGATGGGCGAGGCCTCCCGCGCATCCACGCCCCTGGCCTCGCGCAGCTTGTCGGCGTAGGCCGCCCAAAACGACTGCGCCAAGGCCGTGGACGCGGTGATGGGATAGGCCAAGGTGGCCGAAAGCCGCGCCGTGAGCGCCTCGCACAAAAGCGGGTCGAACAGGCGCGGGTCGTCGATGCGGCGGATGTACAGCACCTGCAAGGGACCGCCCGCGTTGCACAGCACCGCCCCGGCCTGCACCTCCCAGGGCTCCACGTCCGCCCCGCCGGAACAGACCGAAAGCACCCGCAAACAGTCCGTGGGCAAAGGGAACCCCGCCTGATACCGCCAGCCCGAAGCCCCGGCGCTGGCGGCCAGCTCCGCCTGGGCGCTGGCGCAGTTCCACGGATGCGCGCGCAGCACCGCGTCGCGCACCGCAGGCCAGCGCTGATTGCACAGGCGCGCGGCCTTGGTGTTGTCCGTAAGCGAGGCGATGGCCTCCTCGCCCAGGTCCGTAAGGGCGTTGTTGCAAATCTCGATGACGCTCGTGGCCATGTGCTTGCTCCTGATGTTTGAGTGGTGCGGGGCACAGGGGAGGTGCAAGGGGGGCGCCGCCCCCCTGCCCCCCCGCCAAAGGGCTTGCAGCCCTTTGGAATCCGCAAGGGGGTAATCCATGTCGGCAAAGGGCCTGGCGAGATTGCGCACAGGCGAAACAAGGGGGGCGTGTGCACAGCCGTTTCCCTGGGATAGCGAAACAAAAAAAGTGGCGGCGTTCTGTGCGCGGCCTGGTCCCAAATTCTGGTCACCAACTCCAGGTTGCCAACTTCTGGTTGCCAACTTCTGGTATCTAACGCCCGGCGCAAATGCCCGGCCCTGGGGCTGGCCCCGGCGCCGTGGGCCTAAGCCGTCCGGGTGGCTCGAGACGAGTCCTGCCGCTGCGGCCCGGTTCCGTGACCCTCCCCCCTATGAGGGGGGCCCGGGGGGGAATCATTCCCCCCCGAAGAAACTCTTTTCTTACTCTTTGCCTTTGTCTTTTCGTGCCAGGCGGATGGCCGCGACGCTGTCCTGGGGCCGCAGATAGTCTGCGGGCAGGCTGAAGAGCGTGGCGGCGTGGCGGGCCATGGCGTCGGGTTCGAAGTTGTCCAGAAGGTGGAAGGGGTCGCCGCTGGCCAGCAGGGGTTGCAGGTAGCGGATGGCCTGCCCCAGGTTCTCGGCCTCGGCCTGGCGTTGGGCCTGGGCCACGGGCGTAGCGTAGTCCACCTGCAGCGAGCCCTGGGGCAGGGCCTTGGGCCAGGGCGGCAGTTCGCCTTCGCGCAGCAGGATGTTGAAGGCGCGTTCGATGAGCGGGGCCAGGAACTCGGTTTGCAGGCGGCCCAGCACGGGTCCCAGGATGCGCATCTTCTCGGCCTGGCGGATGAGCGCCTCCGTGGCGGTGCCGCCCACGGCTTCCGGGGCGAGCTGGTCGGCCAGGAAGATGCGCCGGATGCTTTGCCTGCGCCGTTCGATCATGGCTTCTATGGCGTGCAGGTCCACGCGCACGGGCAGGGCCTCGATGCGGTCTTGGGAGCCTGCGCGGTAGTACGACAGCCCGCCCGGCCCGGAGTGGATGGGGCCGAGGAAGCCGTCGTCGGGCACCATGAGCGGCGGGTCGGACATTTTCTCCGCCGCCATGAGGGCGGTGCGGCTCATGGCGTTCAGCACGCGCACGTCGCTGAGCGCGGTGAGGCCGGGCCCGCGCCCGTACGCCTCGCCGGAGACCTTGGCCCAGCGCGGGCACATGTAGGGCAGCTCGTGGTAGCCGGATTCCTCCAGCACTGCGCCGCTGTCCTGCTCCACAAAGAAGCAGGCGTAGGGGAAGTGCGCGCTGGCCGGGCTTGCGGGGTCGCGCTCGGTGCGGGGGAACACGGCGTGCACGAGGTTCACGCGGGCGTCCGGGTCTTCGAGTGCGCGTTTTTGCACATCGGGCGTGCAGGCCTGGCCCCATTGGTTCCATACCTGCCGCGCGGTGAGCGAATAGGTGCGGATCACCGTATCCACCATGCCGCGCGCGTCCTCGGCAAGGTGCGCCTCGTGCAGGGGCCGCGCGCTGAAGCGCACCAGGCAGTCCTGGTCGGGCTCCACGTAGAGCACGGCGGTGCCGAAGAGGCACAGGTCCAGGTACAGCTCGTGCACACAGGCCTGGAAGCCGGTGGCCTCGGTGTTGAAGAGCGCCAGCAGGCGCTCGCGGCAGTGGGCCAGAAAGGCGCGCACCTCGTCGCTGTCCGGGGCGCTGCGGTTCAGGCGCAGGTCGAACCAGGGCAGGGCCGGGTTGGTGAGCAGGCCGCCCAGGGCCGAGGCGAGCAGTTCCAGGGAATGCGCCGGGGTGGAGTCGAACACGGCCTCGTCGTCCAGGCGGGCGCCTTGGCCGGAAAAGGCCGCACCTTTGCGCGGCATAATCTGTGAGGACAGCTCGCGCCAGGCCGGGAGCCAGGGATCGCGCGCGGCGCGCAGGGCGGCCAGGCGGTCCAGCACGGCCTGGCCGTTCAGGTTTGGCTGGCTGGGGCTGAACTGGCTGCCGCGCCGGGAGGACGCTTGCGCTGTGTGCTGTTTTGCGGTGCGCGCGCTCATTGGCCCAGCCTCGCCTTGAGCTGGCTGGTGGCCGTGCTGGCGGACGTGGCGGAGGCCGCCCCCGGCGCGCCGAGGGATTCGGCCCCGGAGTTCTGCGCGGCCTGGCTGGCGCGCTCGGCCTGTCTGGCCTTGGCCAGCAGGGAGGTTTCGGCCTTTTTGCGGTCGGCCCTTTGGCGCGCCTCCGCCGCCTGGCGCTCGGCCTCTGCCGTGGCGGCGGCGCTGGCGTCGCCGCTGCGCGTCTCGTTCCTGCCCACGGCGCCAAGCACGGAACCAAAGACCATGTTGCCGATGATGGAAATGGGGTCGAACCCGCCGCCTCCGCCCATGATGAAACCTCCTGCGGTTGCGGCCGGGCGGGGCGCCCGGCCAGTGGCGCAAGTATAGCCCCGCCTGGGCGGGCCGGGCGGAATTGGCATGTTTTGGGACGGCAAAAGGACAAGAATAGCCTCTTGACGGGGTATGGGCGGGGCGGCGAAAAAGGAAAAAGGGCCGGTTGCAGCGGCCCTTTTTCGGGAGGAGGGGGAAGGAATCCAATTCTTGCGCATGCTGGCCCGAAAGGGGGGCTGGGGATGGGGTGGGTGGGTTTGGTGTTCGTCTCCCGGACCCGCTCGCGCAATCTGCTCTCTTATGAGCATGCGCCGTGCCAAGACTAAAAGTTCTTGCTGGAACGCAGCGTTGTAGAAAAGTCGGGCAAGGGTGAAGGCTGCGGAAACAACATCGATGTGCAGTACTGTGCACAGAAGTGCAAAGCGGATGTGCACGGGGCCGGGCAGGCCATGCAGACGTTTGTTTAAAACAGACGCCCGAAGCGTTGTCGTCGTTGTCTCTTTGCTCATAGAGGGTTACGTTTGACAGAAGTTTGTCTTGTGAGGTCTGCAATGAACATCATCGCCATTAACGGAAGCCCGCGTAAAAAATGGAATACATCGACATTGCTCGAACATGTGCTGGCTGGCGCGGCCGAGCAGGGAGCGGCGACGGAGCTGGTGCATCTGTACGAGCAGGATTACAAAGGCTGCACCAGCTGTTTCGCCTGCAAAAAGATCGGGGGCAAAAGCTATGGCCGCTGTGCCATGAAGGACGGGCTTACGCCCGTTCTGAAGCGGGCAGCCAAGGCCGACGCCCTGATTCTGGGCTCGCCCATATACTTTTACACCGAGACGGGCGAGATGCGCTCGTTTTTGGAGCGGCTGCTGTTTCCCTATTGCAGCTACACGCCGGGCTACCGCAGCATCTTTCCGCGCCGGATGCCCACGGCCTTGGTGTACACCATGAACATCCCCGAGGAGCAGATGCCCGCCCTTGGCCAAGACCGCAGTACGGCGGCCACGCAGGGCGCCATGGCCCGGATGTTCGGCACCTGCGAGCTGTTCCTGTGCACCGACACCTACCAGTTCACCGACTACTCCAAGTATGAGGCCAGCGCCTGGGACGCAAAGGCCAAGGCCAAGCGCCGGGCCGAGGTGTTCCCGCAGGACTGCGCGCGTGCGCGCGAGCTTGGGGCGCGGCTTGCGGAGCAGGCCAAGTCTGGAGAATAGGGTCTGTTTCCCAAAGATGGACGTTAGCTCTTGGCGAGGCGCAAGGCGATTTTGGGGCCAGCGGGTGAGCTCATGCGAGCCCTGGGGCCCTAAAATCGGCCCGCAACGCCGCCCAGGGGGAAAGAAGCCTGTGGAGGCAGGCCCCCCCTAACCCGCCAGCAGCTCCGTGCCGCAGTCGGGTTGCACATCGGCCAGGAAGCGCCGCACCTCGGCCCCTGCGCCAGGGGCGAAGCGCAGGCAGAGCACCTCGCGGCCCTTGGCGTCGGCCCCCAGGCTGGTGAACATGGCCAGGCCTTCGCGCGCCTCCAGCAGGAAGCGGAAAAAGGCCACCTGGGGGCGCGGCAGGCGCAGGTACAGCGTATCGGAGCGCATGGGCGGTCAGTCCTTGGGGGCTTCGCTGAGGGAGGAAGTGGGAACGGCGGGCGCGGCCAGCATTTCCGCTATCTCGCGCAGGATCTTTTCGCGGTGCAGGCGCACCTGCGCGGGAATGCGCATGATCATGTCCAGTTGCCGGGTGTGGATGATGAGGTAGCCCAGCACGCGCAGGCGGTTCATAAGCTCCGCCGTGGCCAGGCCCTCCACCCGTGCAATGAGCGCGTCCTCCTTGACCTCGATGCTGAAGTCGAACTCCGAGAGCAGGCCGGAGACAAAGGCGATGCGCCGCTCCCGGCGGGTCATTTCCGCCGCGCCGCCCCGGAACTGGAAGCTCACGAAGTTCTCTCTCGCGCGTTCGCCCACAAGGGCCTCTATGGTGACGAAGTGGTAGCCGAAGCGCGAGGACAGGGAAACGTAGGCCTTGGAGAGCAGGATGTGATTCTGCACCCCGAAGTCGAACTCCCCGGTGATGGAAATTTCCGGGTTGGTGGTGGACTCGTACATGATGGACAGAAAGCCGCGCGCGTCCACCGGCGGCGGCCCGGCCCAGGGCACGGCGCTGATGCCCTCCCAAACGGCTTGGAACGGCGGGGAGTCGATGTGCTCCAGGCGGATGAACTTGCCCTCGGGCGCGGCGCGGAAGGCGTCCTCCAGGTTGATGATCCACCACTGCATGGCCGAACCGCCCGCCCAAAGCTGCTTGGCCTGCCGCTCGGAAAAGTCCTGCTGGCTGCGGCCAAAGTCGAACATGGCGTCTACGCCGCGCTGGTGGGCCAGGCGCGCCACATCGCGCAGGGTGTGGCAGTTGGCGGCGCGGAAGCCTGCGTCTTCCGGGGCGGGCAGGGTGAGCGGGGAGAGCAGCTCCAGCAGTTCGCACAGCCGCGCGTGCACCGGGGTGCCCTCCATGTGCGAGCGGCCAAGCGCTGGCTCGTCTCCGTCGCAGGCAGGGGCCGGGGCGTCCGGCCCTTGGGGTGCGGGCTCCGGGCCGCAGCGCAGCAGGCTGAAGGCTCCGTCCGGTCCTTGCAGCCACTCGAAACGTGCGTGCGCGCCCAGGCCCTGTTCCAGGCGCTTGGCCAGCTCGGCCAGGCGCAGGGCGTCCTCCGGCTCCAGCCCGGCCGCCAGGGCCGAGGCCGCAGGGTTGGAGCTGCTGCAGGTGCCCCGCGTGGAGGATTCCGGCACGGCCAGCATGCCCACGCAGAGCGAAACGTCGATGTCGGGCACACCGTGGGACAGCCTGCGGGCCATGGCCTGGGCCGAATACTTGCCCGCCACGGCGCGTCGGTAGGCCTCCAGGGCGTCGCCGCAGGGCACGGAGTACTGCGCCGGGTACGAGCCGGTGAAGCCCTGGCCCTCGCCCAGGCTTACGGGCAGCACGCACAGATGCGTGCCCCCGCAGGTTTGCATAAGCCCGGCGCAGGCGCTTGTGATGGCCTCGGCCAGGGGCTCCGGCAGGGGTGCGGCAAGAATCAGCGCCTGGATTTCGCGGCTCATGGCGGCCAGGGCGGCGTCGTCCGCACCGTAGATGGCGGGCACGCTGTCGGGCTGGTCGTCGCTTGCGCCAGCGCCGGAGCCATACAGGCTTTGGATGCGCCGGGCCATTTCCTCGCGCAGGCCGGGCTGGGAGGCGAAAAGTTCGTAGGCGCAGGCCCCGATGACGAAACCTTCCGGCACGGGCAGGCCCAGGCGGTTCTTGATTTCGCCCAGCTCGGCCAGGCGCGCGCCCATGAGGTCGGCCTGGGTGGCGTCCAGGCTGCGGATATCGGCCACGAGGGCGCCGCAGGCCGGGGCGCGGCGGCGGCCCAGCACCTCCTCCACCTTGGCGCTTATTTCCTGCAGGCGCGGCTTGAGGTGGGCGGCGCTCTGCGGGGCCAGGGCCTCCAGGTGCTGCACCATGCGCAGGGCGTTGACGATGAGTGCGGTTGCGCCCGCGCGCAGAAAGGTCATGCCGAAGACGCGGCCGTCTTTGGTGGCGCGCTCCATGTCGGCCAGGGTGGAAAGCAGGCGCTTGCCTGCGGTTAAAAGCAGGCGGAAGTTGGTGTGGCGGCGGCGGAACTCCGCGCCGATGCGCTCGGCCTGGCCCGCGTCGAGCACGGGGCGCGCTTGTCCCAGGCCAAAGAGCGAGCGTACGGTATCGAGCAATCCGGCCACGGGCAGCCTCCTGACTATGACTCATAACGGCGCGGGGCGAAAAAAGCAAACGCCCCCGGCGGCATGACCACCGGGGGCGCGCTTCAAGCGGGGAGGGGGGAAGCCTTACGCTTCCTTCTTGACCTTGGACTTGCTCATGCCCAGGCCGATGCCGCCGAACATGTCGAAAATGGCGTAGCCGTACCACATGGTATAGAGCACATAGAAGGCCAGCAGGCCCACCAGCGGCAGCACGTTGTCCAGCACCTTCTCGCCGGAAATGCCGTAGAAGTTGTAGCCGGGCTCCAGGCCGCGCTTGTTCACGTTGCCCACAACCTTGGCTTCCTGGATGAGCTTCTGCTTCTGTAGTTCCTTGATGGAGGCGTCGAGCACGGACCACCAGGCCTTGGTGATGGTCTTCTCGGAGCCTTCCTCGGTAACGCCGTAGCGGTCCTGCACGGCCTTGCCGTTGTTCTTGAACATGTCGTCGGCATCGGCCAGGGCGGCGGTGAGGATCTTGCCCAGGTCGCCGGAGTAGGTGATGGCGCCGTCCTTGAATTCGGCGGTGGCTCCGGCTTGGGTCAGGTTCTTAACTGCGATGGGGGCCAGGGCGGCGTCCTTCACCTTGGCGGTGACGGTGACGGTCTTGCCCTCAAGCTTCAGGGCCTGCTCCTGCACACCGGGAATGAAGTAGCTGGAGCCCTTGGAAAGGCGGTTGAACATGTTGTCTGCGGCGTCCAGGCCGTTGCCGTGGCCGCCCCAGATGGGCATGAACAGCGATGCGAAGACGCACATGAACGTGGCCAAAAGCAACAGGCCTTTGTTGAAGAGCGCTTTGTTTCTGATAAGCATCTTAAGCCTCCTGGCGCAGCTTGCCAATGTTGCCGAAGAACTTGCTGAAGATCCAGAAACCGAAGAAGGCGACAACGACCCAGAAGACGATGTTGCCCACGAATTCGATCTGGTTGCACAGCCCCATGTCCAACTTGATCATCTCCAGTTCCACCAGCTTCTTGGGCAGAACCGAGATGCGGTTGATGAAGCCCGCGATGATGCTGATGGCGTAGAAGCCGCGAATGTGGATGCCCTTGACCACCTTGGTGGTGAGCGCGCCCACCTGGATGCCCAGGAGCGAGCCGATGAGCATGCCCATGGCCAGGGTGTAGAACACGTAGCCGTAAATGGCGTACTGGCCCACGGCCGCAAAACCGGCGGTGAAGATGATCTGGAGGATGTCGGTGCCGACGGTGGTCATGGAGGACACGCCGAAGATGTACACGAACATGGGGAAGGTGACGAAGCCGCCGCCCACGCCCATGATTGCCGCCAGGATGCCGACGATCATGCCGCCGGCGGCCACGATCCAGCCGGAGATCTGCTTGCCGCCGGGCACGAAGTCCTCGTCGAAGCGGATCATGGGGGCCAGCTTGACCTTCTGGATCGCGGTGGCCAGGCCGGTGGTGTCGCCGCCGCCGCCGTGGGCGTCATGGCCGCTGCCGGTTTCGCCCTTCTTGCTGGCGGAAAGGAAGTCGAACAGGGCGTAGAAGCCCAGGAAACCCAGCAGCACGGCATAAATGGCGCTGATGAACATTTCGGAGAGCAGGGGGTCGGTGTCGTACAGGGTTTTGTTCACCCAGCCGCCAATGATGGTGCCGCCGCCGGAACCCACCAGGAAGGCGATGGCCAGCTTGGTGGACACGTTGCCCAGCTTCTTGTGCACCGCCGTGCCCATAATGGCCTTGGCGAAGATGTGGAACAGGTCGGTGCCGACGGCCAGAATGCCCTTGACGCCAGCGGCCATGAGCGCCGGGGTGATGATGAAGCCGCCGCCCGCGCCGATGCAGCCGGTGATGAGCCCGGCCGCCAGGCCCACAAAGATGGACACGACGAAGATGGTGTTGGTGTAGAAGGCCGGGGCGTACGCGGTCTTGCTGCCTATCATGTCTGCCGCGAAGGCGAAGTTGATGAGCAGGATGGGCAGGATCATGAGCCCGAGGATGGCCAGCTTTTTCCTGCTGCGTACAATGGACAGGGACATTTCAATGTCCCATTTGGCGTGCGCTATGCTCGCCTGCTTGAGGAATTCGAAGACGTTTCTTCCGAAACCCATCAATGCACCCTCCGTTTAAAAGTGTTCGCTCACCAGAACCGGCCCGCAACCGGTCCCGATTCGTTGCCTCGCCAAACCTGGGCAGACGCCGCGCCTGGGCTTACGCCTTGCCCTTGAGTGCCTTGTGCTCGCAGGCATCCTGGAGCTTGAAGACCAGCTCCTCTATGTCCACGGGCTTCATCAGATAATCAAACGCTCCCAGCTCCAGGCCCTTCATGGCCGTTTCCACGTGGGCGTGGCCAGAGAGCATGAGCACCGCCACTCCGGGGTGCGTGGCCGCTATGTGCTTGAGCGCCTCTATGCCGTCCATGCCGGGCATCTTCACGTCTAGCACCACCGCGTCCACCTGGGGATTCTGCTTCAGCCAGACCAGGGCCTCGGTCGCGCCGCCCGCCGTATCCGCCTCTATGCCGCGCCGGGTAAGCCGCTTGGCCAGGGTCTCGCGGAAGTCCTGCTCGTCGTCGACCAAAAGAACCTTCATGGCTTCTCCTGTGCGTCTTGCGGTGCGGACAATCCGCGTTCCCGGTCTCCCAGTTGGGCCGCCAGGGCGGAGATGGCGGCCTTGAGCGCGCCCACATGGGGCTCCTTCTCCACCACCAGGGCTCCTTCGAAGCCCGGCTGGGGGTCCTCGCCCTCAAAAACGTGCAACAGCACCAACACGTTCCCCGCCAGCTCCCCAAGCCTGCGGGTCACCTCGGCCAGGCGGGGCCCAACGGCCTCCGGGTCGAGCACCAGCACCTGCGGCGGCCTGCTGCCGGAAAGGGCTTTGAGCAATTGCTCCGCGCCGGTAAGCGCCCCGGCCCTGTGGCCCGCCTCCGCCAGCTCCCGGCAGAGGAACTCGCGAACGTGCGGGTTTCTGTCCGTAATGGCGATGTCGAGCCGTGCTGTGGCAGGCATGGGTGCTCCTTGGATACCTGCGTAAAAGGCAATTCCCGTGCCAGATATCGGCTCAAGGTAACATATTTGAATCACATGGAATAGAGTTTCGGTTCCGTGGAATGTCGGCGGATTTTACGCTTGGAGGGTGTCAGCTTTCTTTACAGCTCGTCAAGCCAGACGGAGGTTTTGGCCGGGCGCACGTGCCAGCGCGGCACGGGGGCTGGGAAAAAGGCCGGGGCGTTCGCCGCGCCCCGGCCATGCGGAGCGGCTTACAGGCGGGGCGGGTCGTCGTTGCGCAGGGCGTCGGGCAGGTGCTGGTTGCGTTGGCGCAGCACCCAGCGCTTCAGGTCTTCCGGCAGGGCGCGCCACGAGCCGGACCCCGCGCGACGCCAGGCGGGCAGGCCCAGCTCGTTCACCAGGCGCACAATCTGTTTGGGGTTCTCGCCTACGGCCTCGCAAATGGCGCGCGCGCCTTTAACGCAGATGTCGACATGCATTTCCATGTGTGCCTCCAGGGGGGGCTGCGGTGATTCTTCATAACGCGCCAGTCATTGGCGCTTGGAACCTTGCCAGCCGACAATAATTAGGCCCGGTTCTGAATGTGCTGCGGGCCTTGGGTTTGCCGACATTTTGTCAGTTGTCGTAATTCGCTGAGGAGAGCCCGGCATATGGTCTCCCGGGCCACTGATCACCTCCAGGTGCTGGCATCAACGGGAATGGCCTCTCGCAATGGGCTGCGAAGGGCCAGGCCCTGTGGCGCGCGGTGACGCGGGTGTGCAGGTTTTGCGCCGCGTGACATGAATATAGTTTGTCAGAGCTATACTAGTTTGTCAATACGACAAAAGAAAAAATGTGGACTTGGACAAACTGTGTGTTACTAGTGTGCCATTGGGCAAACGTTGCGCCTCCAAAGGCGTGCAAACTCCGGGAGTGGGGAGTGGATTTCACCCGCAATCTACGCGAAATGCTCTGGGCCAGGGTGGGAGAGAACAAGGACTTCGCCAACCGCAAGCGCATGGCCGACGCCCTGGGCATCGACCCCTCGCAGCTCAACCGGTTCATGGACGGCGAGCGCGGCCTTTCCGTGGAGTCTTTGGGCCGCGTGCTGGACGGCCTGGGCGCGCGTTTGGTGCTGCCGGGCGAGGCCGAGGCCGAGACCGCGCGCGAGGTGTGCTTTGTGGCCCCACGCACCACCGGCGCCGCGCACGACGCCATGCCCCCCGCGGCGGAGGACTATTTTGCCGTGCCGCTGGCGGCGGAACCCGTGGCCGCCGGGCCCGGGCGCATCCCGCAAGACGACATCCGGGGCTGGGTGCTGGTGTGGCGGCACCACGAGTCCGTGCGCTTCCGCAACGACCTGGTGGCCGTAACCATCGGCAAGGGCGAAATGTCCATGGTCCCGACTTTGCATCCAGGCGATATCGTGCTGGTGGACCGGGCAGAAAAGTCCCCTGATCCCGTGGGCAAGATCATGCTGGTGAGCGAGCCGGACGGCGGCTGCGCGGTGAAGCGCGTGGCCACCCGCGCCGTGGACGGCGACGTGGAGCTGGTGTTTTACTCCGACAACTCAAAGGAGTACGCTCCGCGCGTGTACCGCCTGAACCGCGACTACGGCGGCGAGCTATACAACGCCATCGGCGGGCGGGTGGTTTGGGCCTGGAGCGACATGACCAGAAAATAAATCCGTGAGCGCTGCGCGCAGAAAAAGGCTGGATTTTTCTGATGCATAAAGCTAGTCTCCGCAAGCGCTATCTATATCTCGCAGAGGTGCTGAATGAAGTGGTTTTCCAGAATTTTTTCAGAATCCGCAGAAACAGATAACACTTCCGGTGAGTTGAACGCCTTTCTTGGAACGGGCACAAAGTTCACCGGGCATCTGGCGTTCGAAGGGTCCGTCCGCATCGACGGGCACTTTCAGGGCACCATTTCTGCCACCGGCACCCTTATCCTTGGGCGCGAGGCTCTGGTGAAGGGCGAGGTGGAGGTGGCCAGCCTGAACGCCAACGGCACCTTTGTGGGCACTGTGCGCGCCAGCCGCCATGTGCACCTGCACGAGCACGCCGTGTTCGACGGGCACCTTGTGACCCCGGCCCTGGGCATGGACCAGGGGTCGGTGCTGAACGGCACCATCGAGATGCCGAACCCCGGCCCGCGCAAAGAGGCCGCCGAACTACAGGACGCCGACATGCCTGTGCTGCCCACCCAGGGCGGCCGCCAGGGCTCCCCGGCAATCGGCGTTGCGGCCCCGCAGGACGGCGAGGAAGTGAACTAGCCGGGTGCATACGTTTTTTACAAACGAAACGGCCTGCTTCGAGTGTTGCTCGGAGCAGGCCGTTTTCTTTGCCTAAGGGGAGCCAGGGGAGAACGCCAGCCGGTGCGCGGGCCGTGTTCCGCCAAGAAAACGGCTGGCGGTGGCCGCGTTGGGCGCTCCCCGGAAGGGTCTTTTATTCCGTGGCTTCCGTATTTTCCTCGCCGCCGCTCAGGTCGTCGTCGGTCTCCGGTCCAAGGTCCGGGTCGGCCTCCGCGGCCTCCACCTTTGGCGGGCGGGTAAAGGGCGCGGGCTTTTCCATGCACCGGGCAAAGACCAGAAAGCCGGTGTGGGCCACCATGCGGTCTTCGGGGCGCAGGCGGTCGGGCACGGTCTTGTAGCGGCGCACCAGAATCTCCAGCGCCTCCAGCTCGGTGAAGGGCCCTTCCTCCAGGCCGCGCAAAAGGTCGCTCACCTGGTTGCAGGTGGGCAGCAGAAAGCCGCACATGGCCCCGGGCCGCACGGCCTTGGGAATGTGGTGCAGGCAGTCCTGCGGCACGCGCACGTCCAGAAACAAGGCGTCGGCGTCGGTCTGCTCGAAGCCGGTTTCTTCAATGTCGGCCAGGTGCTGGGTAACGCGGTGCGACAGGCCCACGCGGGCCAGATTCTTTGCGGCGAGCTTGTAGAACTCCTCGCGGCGCTCGTAGGTGTAGACCATGCCCGTATCGCCCACATAGGTGGCCAGGGCGGTGGTGAGTCCGGCGGAGCCGGTGCCGGTCTCGATGACGCGGCAGCCCGGAGTGATGCCGAGCTTCAGCAGCAGGTAGCCGATCTCCTTGGGATACATGATCTGCGTCTGCCGCTTGACGCCCTTGATGAGTTCGTACACCGTGGGCTTCAGCACCCTGTAGGGATGCCCCAGGTGCGAGCGCACGATGCCGCCGTAGCCGGCCTCGGCGATTTCGGACATGAGGATGCGTCCGTCGTGGGTGTGGATTTCCTTGGCGGGGTCCAGCGCCTGCATGAAGCGCTTGCCTTTGGGGCTGATGACCAGCACAAGCTGTCCGGCTTCGATCATGATTCCTCCGGGTGGCTGCGGGCGCGAAAAAGCCGCGCCGCGCAATCGTCTCTGCGTTGCCAAGGGGCCTACAGGGCGCGTGGCCTTGCGTCAAGCCGCCGCGTGCGCCGGTCTCGTGGCCGCAGCCGGAAAGAAAGAAGGGAAAGCAATGGAAGAGGGCGCGTTCCGCTACGTTTTTGGGCCGGTCCTGTCCGGTCGTTTGGGCCGCTCCCTGGGGCTCGATCTGCTTGGGGCGCGCATCTGCTCCATGAACTGCGCGTATTGCGAATCCGGCCCGCTGGAGCGCTTGACGCTTGCGCGCGCGCCGTATGTTCCCGCCGAGGTGCTGCTGAACGAACTGCGCGCCTGGGAGGCCGGGCGCAAAAAGCGCGGCGAGCCCCTGCCGGATGCCGTGACCCTGGGGGGTATGGGCGAGCCCACCCTGAACAGCGAGCTGGCGCAAATCATCCGGGGCGTGCGCGGCATTTTGCCCGGCGTGCCCGTGGCCGTGCTGACAAACGCCAGCCTGGTGACCGACGCCCAGGTGCGCGCCGAGCTGGCCCTGGCCGACATGGTGCTGCCCAGCCTGGATTCCCTGGTGCCGCAAGAGTTCGCCCGCGTGAACCGGGGGCACCCGGCCCTGGATTGCGCGGCCATCGCCCAGGGGGTGCTGGCCTTCCGGCGGCAGAGCGCGGCCAAGGTGTACCTGGAAGTGCTGCTGGTGGCGGGCGTCAACGATTCCGAAGCCAACCTGGAGCGGCTGGCCGCCTACTGCGCGGAGCTTGCGCCGCACCGCGTGGACGTGACGACCTTGTCGCGCCCGGGCACAGAGGCCTGGGCCAAGCCGGTGGACGCGGCCACGCTGGCGCGCTGGCGGCACAGGCTGGGCAGCGGCGCGCAGTTGCAGCCCAAAGCGGCGTCTGCGCTTGCAGGACGCGCGGAAAAGAGGCAAGAACAGTGCGGGGACATGTCCCTGGACGAAGTCCGTGCGCGCATCCAGGCCTCCCTGGCGCGCAGGCCGCAAACGGCGGCGCAACTTTCGAAAGCGCTCCTGGCGGAGCCCGCCCTTGTGTTGCGGGCCCTGGCGGAGCTTCTTGGGCAGAGCCTGGTGGAAGAAATCCGCCAGGACGACGCCGGGCCGGGCGGCAACGCCGCAGACGTCTACTACCAGGCGCGCGGCTAAGGCCGCCCCAGGCGGGCTTTGCCCCCCATGACGAGGTCCTGCTGCCGCAGCGTGCGCGCAGGCCGAATTTCTTGAAATTTCTTATGGACCGAGGTTTTTTCATGACCGATTCCCAAGACGACCGGCCTTCCGCCCCGGCGGACGCCCCAAAGGCCCCTGCGACCACACCCCAGACAGACAACACCCCGGCTTCTTCCGCTGCCTCAGCCCTTTCAACGCCGCAACAAGCGGAGTCTTCCGGCGCGGATCATGTCGGCGCGGGCCATGTCGGCGCGGACCATGCCGCAGCCGAGGGCCAGGAACCCAAGCCCGCCAAGCGCTCGCGCGGTCGGCGCGGCGGCAGGGGCCGCAAGCGCAAGCCCGCCGAGGGCGCGGCCACGCCGCAGGACGCCTCGCCGGAGCCGCAGGCGGAGTTCTTGGCAGAGGCCGCCGCTCCGGCAGGCTCCCAGGCAACCGCCAAGGCTTCCGCAGGGCAGGGCGCGCCGCGCGGCGCAAACCGGCCCGGCCCGGCCTCCAAAGCAAGCCAAGCCGCCAAGGCGGGCAGCGCCGCCCAGGAAATAGACGCAGCCTACGGCCTTGGCCCGGCAGGAAGCGAGGCCGCACAGGAGCCCGCCGCCAAGGACGCCGAAGACCAGCCCGCAAAGAGCCGCCCCCGCAGCCGGGGCAGGCGCGGCGGCAAGGCCAAGCAGGGCGTGGAGCCCGGCCAGGATGTCGGCCAGGGCGCAAGCCAGGGCCAGGGCGACGACCCCGCCTGCGCCGAGGCGCAGGAGCTTGAGGAAGGCCCGTCCAAGGCTGCGGACTGCAAGAAGAAGCGCAAGAAGATGTTCATCGGCGTGCTGCCCGGCGAGCTGGTGGAGGTGGTTCTTACCGAGGACGGCGCGGTGCAGGAATATTACGTGGAGATGCTGCACCAGGCCAAGGCCAAGGGCAACATCTACAAAGGCTACATCCACAACATCGATTCCGCCCTGCAGGCCGCCTTTGTGAACTACGGCGCGGAAAGAAACGGCTTTCTGCAAATCGACGAAGTGCACCCGGAATACTACCAGGGCTCCTATCCCCTCAAAAAAGGCGCGCGCTACCCACTGATGCAAAAGGTGCTCAAGGCCGGGCAGGAGGTGCTGGTGCAGGTGGTGAAGGAACCCACCGGCAAGAAGGGCGCCTTTGTCACCAGCTATCTTTCCCTGCCGGGGCGCTACTTTGTGTACACCCTGGGGCGCGACCAGCAAGGCGTCTCCCGCAAGATAGAGGACGAGAAGGAGCGCGAACGCCTCAAGGGCGTCATCGACCAGATTTCCCCGCCCGACGGCGTGGGGCTTATTGTGCGCACGGCGGGCATTGGCCGCGTAAAAACAGAGCTTATGCGCGACTACAAGTACCTGCACCGCCTTTGGACCGACATAAAGAAGAAGGTGCAGACCGAGAAGGCCCCGGCGCTGGTGTACAAGGAAATGGAGCTTTCCGTGCGCGCCGCGCGCGACTATCTGACCCAGGAGGTCAGCGAGGTCTGGGTGGACGACCCGGACACCGCCGCGCAGATTCGCGAGTACGTGGCCCTGGCCTTTCCCAAAAGCCCAGACATGGTCAAGGTCCACACCGAGCACGACCGCACCCTGTGGGAGCGCTTCGGCCTCACCAAGCAGGTGGAGCAGATCTATTCCCGCGAGGTCACCCTGCCCTCCGGCGGGCGGCTGGTGTTCGACCACACCGAGGCCCTCACCAGCGTGGACATCAACTCCGGCAAGATTGGCGGGGAGCAAAGCTTCGCCAAGATGGCGCTTAAAACCAACACCGAGGCCGCCGTGGAGATAGCCCGGCAGTTGCGCCTGCGCGACATCGGCGGGCAGATCGTCATCGACTTCATCGAAATGAAGGACGGCAAGCACCTGCGTGAGGTGGAAAAAATCATGCGCCAGGCCCTCAAAATAGACCGCGCGCGCACCGATGTTTCCGGCATTTCGCCCTTTGGGCTCATGGAGCTGGTGCGCCAGCGCCTGGGCTCCTCGGCCATCAGCGTGTCCACCGAACCCTGCCCCTGCTGCGGCGGCACGGGCCTTCGCCGCAACCTGGAGTGGCAGGCCATGCAGACCATGAAGACCATCCACCGCCTGCTGCGCCGTCCGGGCTGCCCCAACCCGCTGCAGGTGCCCGTGGGCCAGGAGCTGGCCCTCTACATGCTGAACAACAAGCGCGAGCTGCTCACCGAAATGGGCGCCCGCGTGGATACCCGCGTGGAGATTGTGGTCGATACCAAGCAACCCTAGAGCAGACGTTTTTGATCGGGCGGGGGGGCGTTGCCGCGCCTTCCCGTTCTGCCCCCATTTTGCCGGAGCCCCCCCATGAGCACCCCCGACGCCATTCTGCTTCACGCCTGTTGCGGACCGTGCAGCATCACGCCCGTGCTGCGCCTGCTCGACCTGGGCCTTGCGCCCACGCTCTACTTCTACAATCCCAACATCCACCCGCTGACGGAGTATCTGCGCCGCCGCGAGGGGCTGCTGGCCGTGGCCCAGCGTTTGAGCGTGCCGGTGATTCTGCCGGATCAGGACGAAATTGAAGCGCCCGCGCCCGCCGGATCCGTTCTTGGCGTGCCTGCGCCTGGCGCGCCCGCTGCCCATGCGGGTGCAGCGTCATTGGGTGAGCTGGCCCCCGCGCCTGCCGATCCGGCCTTGGACCCTGCCGCTGACTTGTCCGCCGCAGACCCGGCGCGTTGGCTGCTGGCCGTGGCGGTGCTGGGGCCAGACATGAACGACATGTCGCGGCGCTGCGCGCTGTGCTACGACCTGCGCCTGGCGCGCTCGGCCCGGGCCGCGCGGCAGCTGGGCTTTGTGCGTTTCAGCAGCACGCTTCTGTACAGCCGCTACCAGAACCACCAGGCCATTTTGGACGCGGGCCAGCGCCACGCGGGCCAGGGCTTGGACTTTCTGGGCGAGGACTTCCGCGTCGGCTGGCACGAGGGCATCCGCCTGTCCAAGGAGTGGGAGATTTACCGCCAGCCATATTGCGGCTGCGTGCTCTCCGAGCACGACCGCTACCGCAAGAAGATTGCGCTCAAGGCCTAAACCGGGCCCGGTCTGAAGGGGCCCGGTCTGAAGGGACACGGACTCGGCAGGGCAAAGGAACAGTGGGAGGAAAGCGCCGCCGGGGCCGCGTCTTTCAGAAGGGCAGGGCAGAGGTTCGGACTGGGCTGGGTCTTGCGGGGCCTGGGCGCGCCGTCTCTCGCGTCCTATTCTGCGGCATGTTTCGTGCCGCCTCTTGCGCCTTGCGCCGCAGCGGGCCAGCGGCCCAGGTCAGGGAGATCACCCCGCGCGCAAGCATTCCACGGCAGAGGAAGGGAGGCGAGCCCGGCGAAAGCCCCCTTTGCGTTGCGTTTTTGGAAGTGTTTTACAAAAAGTTCGGCGCCGGCGTGCTGTGGCCAGCACTGCCATCCCCGCAAGAAGGGCTGGCATTTTGTGGATTGTAAATACGGGCTTTGAGGATAAGAAGCTAGAAAGGCAAAGCCCGGTGCTCCGCCAGAATTTTGAGGCCGATGCCCACGAGCACCACGCCGCCCACCAGCTCCGCGTAGCGGCTGATTGCCGCAGCCCGACCCACCAGACAGCCGATTCTGACGCCCAGCGCCGTGAGCGCAAAGCACACCACGCCGATGACCAGGGCGGGCAGCCAGATGTTTTGCCCCAGCACCGCGAAGGAAAGGCCCACCGCCAGCGCGTCGATGCTGGTGGCCAGGGCCAGCACCAGCAGTTGCAGGCCCTGGGTGGGGTCCTTGGGCCTGCACGCGGCGTCATCCTCGCCGCCCGCCAGGGCCTCCCAAATCATTTTGCCGCCCACCAGCGCCAGCAGGGCAAAGGCCGTCCAGTGGTCGTAGGCCTCGATGTGCTCGCGCACGGTGAGGCCCAGCAGCCAGCCGAGCACCGGCATGGCGGCCTGGAACAGCCCGAAGGCTGCGGCCATGCGCAGGGTTTGCGCCGTGCGCGCCCGGCCCAGGCAAATGCCCGTGGCCAGGGCCACGGCAAAGGCGTCCATGGCCAGGGCCACGGCGATGGCGAAGAGCGTCACAAAGGGCATGGTTGCGCCGTCCGGCTTACAACACGTCCCAGGCCTGGCCCTGCGGCGTGTCTTTGACCTCCACCTGCAGGGCGGCCAACTCGTCGCGGATGGCGTCGGAGCGGGCGAAGTCCTTGGCTTTTCTGGCCTCAAGGCGCGCGGCCAGCAGGGCCTCCACCGTGACCGGGTCTATGCCCGCGCGCGCGGCCCGGCAATCCTTGAGCTGCGCCAAAAATGCCTCCGGGTCCAAGCCGAACACGCCCAGCACCCCAGCCCACTTGCCCACCTCGGCGCGGATGCGCGCAAGCAAATCGCGCCCGGCCTCGGCCTTGCGCAGGGCTTTATCGTCCAGCACGCGGCCCGCCAGGCGCACCATGCCGAACAGGTGCCCCAGGGCGGCGGCGGTGTTCAGGTCGTCCTCAAAGGCTTCCACAAAGCCCTGCTCGTACCCGGCCTGCTCGTCCAGAATATCCTGCGGCAGGGGCGTCTTGGACCATTTCGTCCCGGCCAGGGCCGCGTCCACCTGCGCCAGCGCCGTATAAATTCGGCGCACGCCCTTTTCCCCTTCTTCCAGAGCCTCAAAGGAGAAGTCCAGCGGGCTTCTGTAGTGCATGGTCAGCAGGAAATAGCGCAGGGTCTCCGGCAGAAACTTGGCCAAAATGTCGCGGATGGTAAAAAAGTTCCCCAAGGACTTGGACATCTTCTCGGAGTTGATCTGCACGAAGCCGTTGTGCACCCAGAACTTGGCGAACTCCTTGCCGGTGGCCGCCTCGCTCTGGGCTATCTCGTTCTCGTGGTGCGGAAAGGCCAAATCCTGCCCGCCGCCGTGGATGTCCAGCGGCAGGGGCATGTACTTTTCGCTCATGGCGCTGCACTCCAGGTGCCAGCCCGGCCGCCCCAGGCCCCAGGGGCTTTCCCAGGAGGGCTCGCCCGGCTTGGCCGCCTTCCACAGGGCGAAGTCCAGGGGATCGAGCTTCTCCTCGCCGGGCTCCACGCGCGCGCCGCTCACCAGGTCCTCAATATTGCGGCCAGACAACTTGCCGTAGCCTTCGAAGCTGCGCACCTTGAAATACACGTCGCCGCTTTTGGTGGCATAGGCGTGCCCGCTTTCAATCAGCCCCTGCGTGAGCGCGATCATCTCCGCGATGTGCTCGGTGCACTTGGGCTCCACGTCCGCACGCAAAACGCCGAGCGCGTCCATGTCCACGTAGAATTCGCCGATGAACTTCTCGGCGATCTCCTGCGAGCTCGCTCCAACCTCATTGGAGCGCTTGATGATCTTGTCGTCCACGTCCGTGAAGTTGCGCACAAACGTGACGTCATAGCCCTTGAAGCGCAGGTAGCGCACCAGCACGTCGAAAACCACCGCGCTACGGGCATGCCCAATGTGGCAGAAGTCATAGGCCGTGATGCCGCAAACATACAGGGACACGGCGTTGCCGCGCTGGGGGACGAATTCCTGCTTGGCGCGGCCAAGGGTGTTGTACAGGCGCATTGAAACTCCAAACGGTGCGATTAGGTGTTGTAGAGGCAGGAACCAAGGGGCTCTGCCCCTTGACCCCGCCAAAGGGAATGATTCCCTTTGGAATCCCCATGGCGCCGGAGTTCCCGGTCTGCAAGGCCAGACCAGAAACTCCGGCGCGGATAGTCTGACAGAGCGGCCCGGTCAAGCCTTCCAGGCGCAATCGTCTTGCCTGCCCCACACGCTCCAGCCGCTGCTTCGGGGCGGCTTCCGCCACGAAGCAGCGGCTGGCACGAGGGGGTTTGGGGGGAATCATTCCCCCCAACGGGGCCTGGGGCGGAGCCCCAGAAAAGATATTATACTTCCAGTCCCTGCTCGCGGTACTCGTTCAGCTTGTTGCGCAGGGTGCGCACGGAGATGCCCAGCAGCTGGGCGGCCAGGGTGCGGTTGCCGCTGGTCTCGTCCAGGCTTTTGAGGATGAGCTGTTTCTCCATCTCGTGCAGCGGCATGACGGACATGGCCTCGCGCAGGTTGGCCGGGGGCGTGGGCTGGGCGTTCAGGTCCGGGTCCGCGTGGCCGTTTGCGTTGTGGGGGCCTGCATTTGGGCCAGCGTGGCCGCCGCAGGGCGAAGCGCAGGTCGCGGCGGCCTCTGCGCCGGGGTCGCCCTCGGGCAGGTCTATGCCCCAGGTGTCGCCATCGAGCAGGAAGTGCCGCTGCTGGATGGGCCCGCCCTGGGCCAGCAGCACGGCGCGCTCCATGAGGTTTTGCAGCTCGCGCACGTTGCCGGGCCAGTCGTAGGCGGCCAGCCAGGAGCGGGCGTCCTCGGCAAAGGCTTGCGGCCCCATGCCGTAGGCCGTGGCGTACTTGGCGGCGAAATATTCTGCCAGAATGAGCACATCGCCGCCGCGTTCGTTGAGGGCGGGCAGGCGCAGGGGGATGACGTTCAGGCGGTAG
>DIVX01000091.1 GCA_002422505.1 Desulfovibrio sp. UBA6121 | reverse complement strand
GGGTCACGATCTTGGAGGCCTCCGGGTGGTAGCCGCCAAAGAGCACGCAGTCCGCGCCGGAAGCCTTGATCTTCTGCACCACGGCGGAATAATCCACGCCGCCGGGGGTGATGCCCTCGAACATGGCCACGCTGGCCTGCTTGCTGTCCTCAATGGCCTTCTGCGCGCTTTCGGCAAAGCCCTTGCCGTAGTCGCCCTTGTCGTGAATGATGGCGACCTTCTTGACCTTCAAGGTGGCGACGGCGAACTCGGCAGCGGCCTTGCCCTGGACCAGATCGTAGCTGATGGTGCGGAAGAAGTTGGGGTAGGCGCCGGCCTGGGTCAGCTCGGTGCTGGTGGCCGAAGGCGACATCACCACGACCTTGGCGTCCTTGTAGATGGGCATGGCGGCCTTGGTGGCGCCGGAGCAGATATGGCCGAGGACAATGGTGACCTTCTCGCTCACCAGCTTGGTGGCGGCGTTGGTGGCCAGCTCGGGCTTGCACTGGTCGTCCATGGCCATGACCTCAACCTGCATGCCGTTCACGCCGCCCTTGGCGTTGATGTCTTTAACCACCAGCTTGGCGGCGTTCAAGGTGGGCATGCCGTAGGAGGCCAAATCGCTCGAATGGGCACCGGCTACGCCGAGAACGATCTTTCCGGCGGGGGCGGCGGCGGTCGCATTGGCGTCAGCAGCCTTTTCCTCTTTCTTCTGCCCGCCGCAGCCAACGGCCAGGAGACCGGCCAGCGCCACGCCAAGCATCGTCACGAACCATCTCGACTTCATGCTCCCACTCCTCGCATAAAAGTTCTGTCAGCCAAGAAAGTCTGATATACCACAGGGCCACGGAGCACCCACTCCGTGGCCTTTTCCACCTTGAAGGCGGCTACTTTAGTGGAATATCCGCCCATGTCAATACGCTGCCCGCGCCGGGCGGACCGCTGCTACTGCGCGGGCGGGGCCGCCAGCTCCTCCTGCGCGCTTTTCAGCACGTCCTGGTCCTTGGGGTTCAGCTGCACCACGCGCCGGAAGTGGGCGTCGCCCTCGGCGGGCTTCTTCATGTAGTGCTTCAGCAGAATGCCCATGTTGTAGTGAGCCAGCACGTCCTCGGGGTCTTTTTTCAGCACGGTGTCGAAGGACTTCTTGGCCAGGTCGTATTCCTTGCGCTCAAAGCGCACCATACCCATGGCCCGATGGACGTTGGGGTCCTCCGGCGCGGCCTTGGCGGCCAGGGTCACGAACTCCAGCGACTTGTCCCAGGCCTGCATCATCATGAAGGTGTTGGCAAGCTCAAGCAGCACCTTGGGGTCGTTGGGGTCGGTCTCCATCTTGCGCATCAGCTCGCGCAGCTGGTCCATGTCCACGCCCATCATGCCCATGGGGCCGCCCTGGCCGCCCATGGCCCCCATGCCGCCGCGCTCCTGCTGCACCTCCACCACCAGGCCGGTGCTCTTCATGCGGTACAAAAACGAGCCCAGGAACATGACCGCAATGGCTGCGATGAGCGCGAGGAGGATGAGCTTTTGCCCGCCGCCAAGGAGGGCGTTCTTGTCGAGGGTATCAGTCACGGAGCATCTCCAGTTGTTTCAGTCTTTTGGATATGGCCCGGCCGCGCAGGGCCAGGGACGCGGCATAGGCCGCGAGAAAAAGCCACACAGCGGCGTTGGCCGCAACAACGTATCCGTTCATCGTTTGTTCTCCCTGCCTAGCGCGAAAGCATGAGCGCCCGGGCGCGCTCTTCGGCGCGGCCCAAAGCGTAGCGCGCCAGCAAAAGGGTCAGCCACAGGAGGCCGAAGGCCCCCAGGTTCGCCAGCACGGTGTGCCACATTTCCGGCTCCAGCCCGCCGCCCTGGCTGGCCAGCACCGCAGGGTGCACGCTGCGCCAAATGCGCGCGGAATAAAACACCAGGGGCACATCGAGGAACGCCACCACGCCGAGCACCGCGCTGACCATGGCCCGGCGCTCGCCGCCCATTCCAGAGCCGCGCAGCACCAGATAGCCCGCGTACACGAACCACATGATGAGCGTGGTGGTGAGGCGCGGATCCCAGGTCCACCAGACGTTCCAGGCCGCGCGGCCCCAAATGGAGCCGGAAATGAGCGCCAGGCCGGAGAACAGCACGCCCAGCTCGGCCGCTGCGCCCGCCAGGATGTCCGAGGCGGCGTCGCGCCGCAGCAAATGGCGCACGCTGGCCAGAAACACCACGAAAAAGCTGATGAGCGCCCACCAGGCCAGGGGCATGTGGATGTAGAAGATCTTCTGCACCACGCCCATGGTCTCTTCCAGGGGCGCGTAGCTCCAGATGAACCACTGGCCCACGGCCAGGGCGGCAACGCTCAGTAGGGCCAAAAGACGAATCGACATGGTCGCACTCCAAATGCGGCGCGCGGGCCGCTATTCCTCACCCGTGTACAAAAACGGGAACAAAAACGCACCGGCGGCGGTGAACACGGCGTCAAACGCCACGATGATTCCGGCCCACAGGGCCTGGTCGAGTGCGGGCTCGCCGGAAAAGCACCCGGAGAAGATGCGGATGCCGCCAAGCAGCACCGGCAAAAGCAACGGAAAAAGAATCACGCTGAACAGCGACTCCCGCGCGCCCTGCCCCTGGGCCAGCGCGCCCAAAAGCGCGCCAAGGGCCGCCAGGCCCCAGTCCACGCCAAGCAGCGTCAGCAGCAGCACGCCAAGGTCCCCCTTGATGTCCTGCCCGAGGAACACCGCCGCAGCAGGCAGGAACACGGCCTGGGAAAGCAGCAGCAGCGCAAAGCCCGCCAGGCCCTTGCCCAGCCACACGGCATGCTCCGGCAGCGGGGAGGACAAAAGTCCCAGGCGGCAGCCTTGGGCTTCCTCCAGGCTGAAAAGATCGTTGAACACCAGCACCAGCCCGAAGGACGAGGCCAGCCAGAAGATGGCCGCCGCCGCCTGGGGCGAAACCAGCTCCGCCGTGGGGCGCGAGAGGGAGAACAGGAAAATCAGCAACAGCCCCAGCAGCACGGCCTGCACCAGCCCCTGCCCGCCGCCCACGGCCAGGCGCAGGTCCTTGGCGGCTATGAATCCGCCGCGCCTCAGCATGCAAGCCCCCCGGCGTCGAAACCCGCCGCCGCGCCGAAGTAGGCCACGCGCGTGTCCTTGAGGAACAGCACGCGTTCGGCGAACGCCAGGTCGGAGCTCAGGTGGTGGCTGACCCAGACGATGGCCGCGCCGCTGGCCTTGAGCGCCTCGATCTCCCGGCGCAGCAGGTCCTGGGAGGCCGGGTCCAGGCCGGTGCCCGGCTCATCCAGAAACACCAGCTTGGGCTTGATGAGAAACACCCGGGCCAGATTGAGCCGCTGGGCCATGCCGCGAGAGAAGGTGCCTGCGGGCTCGTCGCCCACGCGGGAAAGCCCCACGCGCTGGAGCACGGCTTCCATGTCCGCCCGGGTGGGCGCAAGGCCGTACATGCGGCCCCAGAACAGCAGGTTGGCCACGGCGGAAAGGCGCGGATACAGGAAGGTTGCGTGGCCCAGGTAGGCGCTGGCATCCGGCTCCACGCGCACCTCCACGCTCCCGGCGGATGCCCGGCACAGGCCCGCCATGATTTTGAGCAGGGTGGTTTTGCCCGCGCCGTTGCCGCCCACCACAAGCAGGGCCTCGCCCGCGCGGGCGCTCACGGTCACGTCGCGCAGCACCAGGCGCGAGCCGAAGAACTTGCCCACGCCGGACGCGTCCAGAACGACATCGCCCATGACCGCGCCAGCCGAAACGCCGCCCGAAAAGGGCTGCGGCCGGTCCTGGCCCGTTGCCTGTGCGCTCGCCCCGGCCATGGCGCTACTCCTGGTCCTTGCCCTTGCGGTAGCGCAGCAGCAGAAGCGGCGCAAGGCAGAACAGCACGCCGCCGATCCAGATCCAGTTCACCAGCGGGTTCACGTTCACCTTGACGGTGGTGTGGCCGTGCTGGTCCACGCCAAGCAGCACGGCGAAGATCTCGTCGCCCAGGCCGGGAATGACCTCGACCTCGGCAAAGGCCTGCTCGTAGCCGCGGTACATGCGGCGTTCCGGCTTGACCACGCCCACCAGCTTTCCGCCCTTTTCGACCTTCATTTCCGCAATGAGCTGGGCCATGGTGGGCGTGCTCTTCTCGTGCACGTCGGTCAGGGTCACGGTGTAGCCCGACACCTCGAAGCTGTCGCCCTTGAAGAGCTCCTTCTCGGCGGAGGTCTGGTAGGGGCCGCTGAAGGCCACGCCAAGGGTCATGAGGCCCAGGCCCAGGTGCACGGCATAGGCCGCCAGGGACTTGCGGTTGCGCACCTCCGGCAGCAGGCCCGTGGCCAGAAGCGCCGTCACCATGCACGAAACCGCGCCCGCCGCGCCCACCAAAGCCAGGGGCAGGCGGTAGCCCAGCGCCAGGAACAGCGCGCCGGAGGCCACAAAGGCCGCGCCGGAGAGGATCAGGCCGCGCTTGTCGCGCAGGCCTTCCTTCCAGCCCAGCCACGGGCACACGGAAAACAGCAGCGTAAGCAGGGCGAACAGCGGCAGGCACACGCGGTTGTAGAAATTGGCGTCCAGGCCAACGGGCTTGGCGCTCCACAGCGTGCTGACCACCGGCCAGAGCGTGCCCAGGCCGATGATGAAGCCAAGCGCCAGGAGCGTCCAGGCCACGATAACCAGCAGGCCCTCGCGGCTGATGAGATCGCCCAGGCGGCGCTGCTCCCCGGTTTTGGCCACGGCGGCGGCGGCAAAGGAAATGACGGTGAGGAACAGGATGAAGCTGAGCAGCGGCATGGCCACGCCGCCCTCGCCAAAGGCGTGCAGGCTTTCCACCACGCCGCTGCGCACCAGATAGGTGCCGAACACGCAAAGCACGTAGGTAAGAGCCATGATGAGGATGTTGCTTTTGGCCAGGGCGTTGCGGCGGCTGCCCACAATGGCCGTGTGCAAAAAGGCCGTGCCCGTGCACCAGGGAATCAGCGAGGCGTTTTCAACCGGGTCCCAGGCCCAGTAGCCGCCCCAGCCCAGCTCCATGTACGACCACCAGGCGCCCAGGATGATGCCTGCGGAAAGGAAGGTCCAGGAGAGGATGCTCCAATTGCGCGTGGCCGAAATCCACGTGCGCGTTTCGCCGCTCAAGGCTCCGGCCAGGGCCGCGCAGGCGGGAATGACGTACATGGCGTAGCCCAGCAAGAGCAGCGGCGGGTGGAAAATCATGCCGGGATTGCGCAGCAGGGGGTTCATGCCCTTGCCGTTCATGGGGGCGGGCATGGCCTGCATGAAGGGGTTCACCCAGCAGGTGAGCATGAGCAGGAAGAAGCCGTTGATCACGAAGAAGAAGATCCAGAAATAGGCGCGGGTGCGTTCGGAAAGGGCCTTGTAGCCGGGGGTGAACACAAAGATCGCCCCGCACAGCGCCATGGAGAGTTCCCAGAACAGCAGCGAGCCCTCGCTGCCCGCCCAGAAGGCGGTGATGACGTAGGCCAGCTCCAGCCCGTTGTCCACGTGGCTCATGACCGAATAGAAGCCGTAATTGCGGGTGACGAGCGCCCAGAGCATGATGCCCGAGGCGAAGAGCACCAGCAGGGCCACGGCCTGGTGGCCGCGCTCGGAAAAGCCCACGCGCTCCGGTTTGCCGGCCAGCAGCGCGGCCCCGGTCCAGCCGCCCAGAAACAGGGTGCCGATGAGGGCGAACAACATCGTGATATAGGCTGTCATTTGCATAATAGTTCAGGACTCCTGGAAAGTACGGCGCGACGCAAGGGGGAGGCGCGGGGCGTCTCCTTCAGGCGGCGGGTCTACCCCCGGTTCTGCTTCTCGTACTTGGAGGGGCACTTGGTGATGAGCGTGCTGGCCGTGAAATTCTTGCCTGCGCCGTCGAGCCCGCCTTCGACAATGACCTCGGCCCCGGCCTTGAAGGCGTCGGGCACTGCGCCGCGATAGCTCACGTGCAGGGTCTGTCCGGGGTTGTCCTTGTCGAGCAGGGTGAAGCTGACGCCAGGGCCGGGCTGCAGGGGTTCTATGCCTTCCGCCGCCACGTTGCCGAACAGCCGCGCCTGCTTGAGCTTGGCCGAATCGGTGGCCAGGGCCTCGCCCACATTGAGGAAATAAACGCTGTCCTTGGTCACGCCGGTTCCTACCAGGAACCCGACTCCGCCAAGAAACAGCACAAGAGCTGCGATGTAGATGCCTTTGCCGCCTTTCGTGGCCATGATCTTCCCGCTGTCAGTCCGTTGTTGGCTCTTCACTTCCGAAACAACGTGATGAACGTCCTCTACACGTCATGCGCCCTGCTGTCCACCGGTCTGGCCGCGCTTGGCGGCAGCCAGTTCGCTTCTGCGGCGGCGGGCCAGCTCGCGCATGTCCACAACCTCGTCGGTTTCGTCCACAATTTCGCTGCCGAGCATTTCCTCAAGCACGTCTTCCAGGCTCACCACCCCGGCCATGCCGCCGTATTCGTCCAGCACCACAAAAAGGTGCGTGCGGCTTTCCAGAAAGCTGCGCAGGGCCTTGTCCAGGGTCAGGTTTTCCATAACGAAGTGCACCGGCTTCATCAAATCGCCCAGGGTCAAATGCCCCAGGTCGTCGGCGGCGGCCTCGAACACCTGCCTGCGGTACACCACGCCCACTATGTCCTCGGAGTCGTCGCCCTCGTACACGGGCACGCGGGTGTGCGGCCAGGCGCGGTGCCGGGCCATGGCCTGCTCCACGGTCATCTCCGCCGGGAGGGAGAACACCACCATGCGCGGGGTCATGATCTCGGCCACGCGCTTGCTGTCCAGCGCGAGGATGCTCTTGATGGCCGATTCCTCGTAGGGCTTGAGCACGCCCTGCTGCCGGGTAAGGGAAACCAGCGCGCGGATGTCGTCTTCGTCGGCCTCCGGCCCCTTTTTGCGGCGGCGTATGAGCCGCACCAGACTGCCCAGAAGCCAGATCACCGGCAGGCAGATGAAGATCATGAACTTGAGCGGCTTGGCCAAAAACGGCGCCAACTGGCGGGCATAGGCCACGCCGGTGGTTTTGGGCACTATTTCGCCCAGCACCAGCAAAACCAGGGTAAACCCGGCCGTGAACCAGCCCAGGGAGTCTTCTCCGAAAACCTTGACAGCGGCAGCGCCAGCCACAGCCGCGCCAGCCGTGTTGGCCGCGGTGTTGAAGGTCAGCACCGCCGTGATGGGTTTTTCCACGTCGCGGCGCATATCGGCCAGGATGTCGCCCGCCTTCTTGCCCTGCTTGCGCAGCTGCTCTATGCGGCTCATGGGAAAGGAATAGAAGGCCGCCTCTGTGATGGAGCAGAGGAAGGAGACGCCTGTTGCCAGGACGACGGCTAAGATGAGTTCAAGCATGGTGGCGGTTTCCGGTCCCGGCCAGCCTGATTGGGGCGATGGTCCGGTATGGCTAGTGCCTATCAGGTTCCCAGGGCCCCCGCAACTGCCTTAATCCTTGACTTGCCGCCCGTTGCACGACATGTTTCACGGGTCCGGGCGGGAGCTTGGCGAGCGTTTTTTCGGGAGTGGCGGCAATGGTCAGGGATATTCCGGACAGATGGGCGGTGTTTCGCGCCAGCGCCCTGGGCGACGTGGCCCTCATGACGGGGGTCCTCTCCTGGTGGCACAAAACGCGGGAGACCCGTTTCACGGTCATTACGCGGCAAAGCCTGGCCCCCCTGCTGGCCCTGCACCCGGCCGTGGACGAAGTCATCGGCATCACCCAGGACGAGATCAACGGGCAGGACTGGTGGCGCAAGTCCCGCAGCATCGCGGCCGACCTGACCGGCATGGGCTTCATCGACCTGCACCGCAGCCTGCGCTCCCTGGCGCTGACCCTGCGCTGGGAAGGCCCCGTGCGCCACTACCCCAAGTTCGGCATCACCCGGCGGCTGTACAACCGCATGCCCCTGCCCTTTCTGGAGCGCCGCCTGGAGGCCCTGAACGTGCCGCAGCGCTACGCCCTGGCCCTGGACGACGCCGCCCCGCCGCGCTCCGAGCTCCGGCCGGTCATCCACCTTTCGGAAGACGAGCTTTCCGGCGCGCGCCAGCACCTGGGCCACGTGGGCGTCACCCGCCCTTTCGTGGCCCTGCACCCCTTCGCCACCCATCCCGACAAGGCCTGGCCCATGGGTTACTGGCTTTCGCTCATACCGCTCATCGAACGCCAGGGGCTCGACTGGATCATCGTGGGCAAGAACCCCGACCATTTGCAGGCCCTGGACGACCCGCGCAACCTCACGGGCCGCACGGCCCTGCGCGAAACCTGCGCTATTTTGTCCCAGGCGCGCGCCCTGGTGACGGCCGATTCCGGCCCCATGCACCTGGCCACCGCTGTGGGCACGCCTGTGGTGGCCCTGTTCGGCCCCACGGCCAAGGCCTGGGGCTTCTACCCCAGCGGCCAGCACGACACCGTTCTGGAACGCGCCCTGGGCTGCCGCCCGTGCTCGCTGCACGGCAGCACGCGCTGCAAACGCTCGCGCGAGTGCCTTACGTCCATTGAGCCCGACGAAGTGGCCGCAACACTTTTCGACACCCTGGAGCGCGCGGGAGCCTAGCCCGCAGGCGCGGCCAACCGCCCAGCTTCACATTCCGCCACTGCCGCAGCGCCAAAGCGCCCCACTCCCCCACGGGTTCCCTGCCACGCAGCGCCCCGCAGTTTCATGCCAGCCCGTTACGCCAGCCCGTTACGCCAGCCCGTTATGCCAGCATGACCCGCAGCGTGGCCTGGCCGCCGCCTTGCCCATGCGCCCACGCGCCCACGCGCCCGCAGGGCCCAGCCGCCCTATTTGCCCTTGCCCGCCTTGAGCCGGGCCGCGGTTTCCGTAATGGGGCAGGAGGCGTCGAGCACGTATTGGCCGGACAGGAAGCATTGGGCCATGGCCTCCACGCTCCTGTCGTCCACCATGAGCATGTCCGTTTGCCTGGTGAACTGCAACAGCTTGCCCATGACCCAGAGCTTCTCCAGGATGACCTCGGTCTCGTGCTTTTGCAGGCGGCCCACCACGCGGTCGCCCTGCACCTCCACGCGGAAGCCGTTGGCCTCCAGGATCAGGCCGATGGCCCTGGCGCGCCGGGCGCGCTTCTGGTCGTCGGCCGCGCCGCCCTTGAAGGAAAAGGTGATGTAGTTCTTGCTCACCGTGCGGCCGCAGTAGCAGTCGAGCACGCCGTAATGATAGCCAACCCGCGAGCTGAAGTTGATGTATTTGTCGGAGATGATGGCGTAGCTGCGGTCGCCGAAACGTTCCCCCGCCGCGTTGGGGTTGGAGACCATCTGCTGGCCCATCACCGAAAGCAGGCCCTTGACCTGCACGGGCCGGGGCGTGGAGAGCTGCTCGCGGTCCAGGGTCAGGCCGTCGAGCAGGGCCTTGAAGGGCCGGGAGCTCACGTCCGCCGGGTCCAGATCCCTGCGCCCGCCGGAACGGCGCTCCACCCCGCCGCCAAGGTCGATGACATAGAGATCGAGGCCGGTCTGGGCCTTCAGACGCAGGGCCACGCCGGTCTGGCCGGAGGCCATGTCGCTCAGCTTGAACATTTCGCCGTAGCAGCGCTCGTGCAGCAGGCGCATCACGTCGTGCAGGGTGTGGCACCCGGCCACGCGGAAGTCCGCCGCCTTGGGGTCGATGAGGTTCAGCGGCACGATGTGCCGGGCCACGCGGGCGAGTACCTCGTGCACCGGGGTGCCCTGCATGTGCGCGGCGCGCGGGGCCTTGAAGGCCAGCAGTTCGTCCACCAGCCCGGCGTACACTCGGCCCGTGTAGGCGTCCACGGTTATGGCGTCGCCCGTTTTGAGCCGCTGGGTGACGTTTTTGAGGCCCAGGATGGTGGGCACGCCGAATTCCCGCGAGAGCGAAGCCATGTGCCCGGTGACGCTGCCGAAATCCGTCAAAATGGCCTGGGCCTTCTGCATCAGCACCATGAACTTCGGCGAGGATTGCGGCGCAACCAACACCCCGCCCGCCGGAAAGTCCTCCAGGCCTGCATCGCCCGTCACCACAAAGGCCGTGCCCGCCCCGATGCCCGGTTGGGCCGTTTCGCCGCCTTCCAGCAGCAGTTCATGGCCCGTAATGGCAGGCATTCCTGCAGGTATGGGCGTTTCCCCCGCCACCAGACCAAGGGGGCGCGACTGCAGGATCAAAAGCCTGCCGCGCGGTGTCAGCGCCCATTCGATGTCCTGGGCGGTGCCGTAGTGCTGCTCCAGCTTCAGGGCAAACCCGGCCAGGGTGCGCGTTTGCTCCGGCGTGAGGCACGGCTTGCCGCGCAGCTCTGCGGGCACAGGCTTTTCCACCAGCACTCCGCCGGGGCCGCACACCAGCATCACCGGCTTTTCCGCCACGCGCACGTCCTGCGGCGTCAGGGTGTCGCGCGGGAGCGACTGGCTGTCCGGCGTGATGACGCCATCCACCGCGTACGGGCCCAGGCCCCACACGGCGTTGATGAGCACGCGGTCGTCGTGGGCATGGAAGGGGTGGCGCGTATACATGACGCCGCTGGCCACGGATTCGATCATTTCCAGACAGGCCACGCTCATGCCCATGTCCTCGTCCACAATACCCTTGAGCAGGCGGTAGGAGATGGCCCGCGCCGTATACAGGCTGGCCAGCACGTAGCGGTAGTTGGTGATGAGCCGCCTGCGCGGCACGTTGAGCACGGACAGGTACTGCCCGGCGAAGGAGAACTCGCTGTCTTCCCCGATTGCGCTGGAGCGCAGGGCCACTGCCAGTTCCTCCGGCGCTTTGCCGCAGCTTTCCGCCAGGCGCGTGTGGGCGGCCAGAATGGCCTGTTCCAGGGACGGAGGCATGGGCGCGGTCAATATGGCGCGCTGGATCTCCTCGCTGGCCTCGTCCATGGAGCCGGGGGCATCGTGCACGATGCCGAGTTTGATGCGCTTGATCTCGGCCCACAGGCCGCCGTGGTCGAAAAACTCCTGGAAGGCGCGGGTGGTGATGGCGAAACCGCGCGGCACCGGCAGCCCCACCCGGTTCAGAATCTCGCCCAGGTTGGCGCTTTTGCCGCCCACTGCGTCCACCATGTTACGCGAGATTTCCGTGTAGGGCAGCACCAAGGCCTGGCCGAGCATTTCCTTGCGCGACTCCAGATCTTCCTTGATACCAACCTGAATCTCTTCCACTTTTTCGCGCAGCCTGGGATCCTGCTTGCCCGAAAGGTTCTCGAAGCTTCCGGCCATGCGCAGGGCGTGGAACACCGCGCGCGTGGCCTGGGCGCGGATGTAGGACATGCCGAACACCTGCTCGCCCCGCAGCTTCAGTTCCATGTCGGTCACAATCTTCAGCAGCTCGGCGTTTGATTCCAGCAGCTCTTGAAAGTGCTTGTACTTCCTACGAAATTCTTCCTGGACCACCTCGTCTTCCTGCCGTGTATCGGCCTTGCCGACCAAGGTGCTCAGCAACTTCCGCAGGTTGGTCAGTATCTCGCTCTGCACAGCCATGGACACGCCCCTTGCCCGCCGCAATCGGCACAGACTTTCTTCAACTTTCGTCATTGCGCAATCGCGCAAACCTCTTCATTTCGCGCAGCGCGTAAGCCCGGCAAACGCGCAATCATGCCAGTAAATACTGTGTCGCAGGACCTTTGCCAGACTTGCGCAACAGTCCTTGCCGCACAAGGAGCTGCAAATCGTATTGCGCCGTACGCTGCGAAATACCTGCCCCAACGGCTTTTTGATAGTCAAGCCGGGTGAAGGAGCCGCGCTCCCGCGCCAGGCGCAGAGCCACCTGCTGGCGGACGTTGCCGCCCTGGTCCGGCTCCGGCTCCGCTGGTGCATCGCTGCGGCGCAGAGCTGCAGGCTTGGGCGCAGCAGGCTGCTGTTCCTGCGTCTCCGCCTCGCGCCGGGGGCCGGGCTCGGCTGCCTGGGCGTTGCGTTCGAACACAAGCTGCGCGGGCAAAGGGCGGGAATCGCCGAACAGGCTGATCGGACTCACGGAGGCGTCGTCGAACACGAGATCCTCGGCGTAGAGCACTTCGCCCTCGGCAAAGGCCGTGGCCCGGGTGATGCAATTCTTGAGTTCGCGCACGTTGCCCGGCCAGTCGTGCTCCATGAGCTTTTCCAGGGCCCCGCGCGAAAGTCCCAACTCCGCCCGGCCCGAGGCCGTGGCCAGCTCGCGCAGGAAGTGGTTGGCCAGAATGGGGATGTCCTCCTTGCGCTGGCGCAGGGGCGGCGTCTGAATGGTGATGACCTTGAGGCGGTAATAGAGGTCGTCGCGGAACTCGCCGCGCTGCACCAGCTCCATCAGGTCCACGTTGGTGGCGGCGATGACCCGCACG
>DIVX01000073.1 GCA_002422505.1 Desulfovibrio sp. UBA6121 | reverse complement strand
GGTCGCCGATGACCAGTTCGCGCTGGCCGCGGCCAACCGGGGTCATGGCGTCGATGGCCTTGAGGCCGGTCATCATGGGCTGGTGGACCGACTTACGGGCGATGATGCCGGGGGCCTTCAGCTCCACCGGGCGGGTCTCCTTGGCCAGAATGGGGCCGAGACCGTCGATGGGATTGCCGAGCGGGTCGATGACGCGGCCGAGAACGGCTTCGCCAACGGGCACGGAGAAGATCTGGCCGGTGCGCTTGACCGGGTCGCCTTCCTTGATCTCGGTGCAGTCGCCCAGGAGCGCGACGCCGACGTTATCCTCTTCGAGGTTGAGCACCATGCCCTTGAGGCCGCCGGGGAACTCCAGCAGCTCCATGGCCATGGCGTNNGCTTTGATCTGCATGGCCCTACTCACCCCTCTTGATGGTTTCTTTCAAAATATTCAGCTGAGCGCGCAAGCTCGCGTCAAGCACGCTGTCGCCGATCTGCAGCACCACTCCGCCCAGGATGTCGGCGTCGATGCCGAAGTCGAGAACCAGCTTCTTGCCGGTCTGCTTCTCAAGCCGTTCTTTCAATTCAACCTTCCGGGTATCGGAAAGCGAGACGGCGGTGACCAGCTTGCCGGAGACGATGCCGTTCTTTTCGTCCAGCATGGCCTTGAAGTCACCTGCAATCTCGGGGAGGGAGACGAGGCGGCCCTTGTCGGCCAGCAGACTTGCGAAGTTCACCAGGGCCTGCGTGGCGCCCAGCTTGTCCGTAATCTGCTTCAGGACGGCCTTCTTCTCCTCAACACTGAAAACCGGGTTGTGGAAAAAACGCATGGCCTCTGGCGAATCGGCCAATGCCCCAGACAACTCGGCAAGCTGTTTCCCATAGGTTTCAAGCTCGGCAGCGCCTTGCTTCTGCCCTACGGTGAACAGCGCCTTGGCGTACCTGCGCGCGACGATGTTCCCGCTCAATTGAGCACCACCTTTGTTAAGTATTCATCCACGAGGCGCTCATGATCCTGGGCGGTGAGCTTCTCGCGCACGATTTTCGTTGCCTGCTCGATGACCTGGTCGGCGATTTCGCCGCGAACGCGGTCAAAGGCCGCGCGCGCTTCGTTCTCAGCGCTGGTGACGGCCTGGGCCTGCATGGCCACGGCGTCCTTCTTGGCCTTTTCGATGATGCCGGCCTTGATGGCTTCGCCCTGGCTCTTGGCCTCGGCCAGGATGGCGGCCCGCTCCTGCTCCAGGTTGCGGATGTCGCCTTCGACGCCCTTCAGCCTTTTCTCCGCCTCGGCCTTGCGGGCCTGCAGGTCTTCAAGATCCTTCTTGATCTGCGTGCGGCGGCCGCCGAAGAAGGCCGCAGCCTTGGCGCCGGCGAACTTGTAAAGCAGGAAGATGAAGATGACGAAGTTCAGGATGCGCCAGCCGTAGTTGGCCCAGGGCAGCCCTTCGTGGGCTTCTGCGCCTTCGCCTCCGCTGGCGTAGGCCAGGGCGGTAAAGGCAAGGACCCCGATCAGGGTCAGTACTGTGTGCCGTGCAACTTTCAAAATGTTCCCCCTCCTTCTTCCTTCCGGCCTAGGCCTGGCCAAGAATCTTGGCTGTGGCCTTGAGCGCGAATTTCTCCACGTCGGCGGAAAGGGCCTGCTTGGCGCTAGCCACCTGCGCGGCGATTTCATCCTGGTTCGCCTTCATGGTCGCGGCAACTTCCTTGCCCGCAACAGACATGATCTGCTGCTCCTCGCCCGCGCCATCGGCCCGCAGCTGCTTGCGCAGCTCAAGCCCCTGCTGACGCGAGGAGTCCAGTGCCTGCTCGTAGCCTTTCAGCTTCTCGTCGGCGCTGGAGGTGAAGTCATCGATGCTGGCCAACTGGTTGGCCATGAGCGTGTTGCGCTCCTTGATCTTCTCCCGGATGGGGTGGATCAGCAGAGCGTTCAGCCCAACCACGGTGACGAGGAAGTTGACGAGCTGAATCATAAACGTTTTGTCAAAATCTATCATTACGGCCCCCAGCGCTTTGGAATTGGGATTGTGAAATTTGGTCCAAAGTCAGAGGGGACTTACACCAGCCCCGTGCCCCTGTCAAAGCCTTTTTTCGTTTTTCCCGGTTCCTTACGGCCTGTGACGCCTTGATTTTCCGGGCTTAAGGGGCAATCGCAACAAATTCAAATCAGGGGGGCCGGGTTTGTGAAATCTGTGCCATGCGGCCAAAAACGGCCCCTGTGCCGCAGCGATTTCAGCGGGCGAATTTTCTTCAGGTCTGCTTGAAAAGATAGCGCCGCATGGACACGTTGAGCACGAGACCCACGAGGCAGAAGTTGACGATGGTGGCGCTGCCGCCATAGCTGATGAAGGGCAGGGGCACGCCCACCACGGGCACCAAGCCCATGACCATGCCCATGTTGATGAGGGTTTGCCAGAAGAAGTAGAAGAACACCCCGGCGGCGAGGTAGCTGCCGTAGGGGTCTTTTGCGTCGCGCGCAACGGCGGCTATCTGGTACAAAAAGCCGCAAAAGAGCGAAAGCAGCACGATCATGCCGAAGAAACCCCATTCCTCGCCAAACACGGCCACGGCGAAATCGGTGTGCTTTTCCGGCAAAAAGCGCAGCTGGCTTTGGGTGCCGCCCAAAAAGCCTTTGCCGAAGAGCCGCCCGGAGCCCACGGCGATTTCCGATTGCAGAATGTGGTAGCCCGAGCCCAGGGGGTCGGTGGCGGGGTCGAGGAAGGAGAGGATGCGCCGTTTTTGATAGTCCTTGAGCACGAACCAGAACAGCGGCATGACCAGGGGCACCAGCACGCACAGGGTGCGGAACAGCCAGGGCTGAATGCCCCGGAACAGCACCAGCCCGCCCAGCAGCAGCAGCACCAGCATGCCCGTGCCCAGGTCCGGCTGCTTGATGATGAGGATGGCGGGCAAAAAACCCAGGGCGAGCACGCTGCCCAGCTCCTTCAGGTTCAGCTTCTCCGACCCGCCGGAAAGCAGCCGCGCGCCCAGCAGAAGCACGGTGAACTTGGCCAGTTCGCTGGGCTGGAAGTTGAACAGGCCGAAGTCGATCCAGCGGCGCGCGCCCAGCACGGTCTTGCCCACAAGGGGCACGGCCAAAAGCAGCAGCAGGGTGACTGCATAGAGCGGCCAGGCGGCGGAGTGCAACCTGCGGTAGTCGAAGATCATGAATAATACCATGCCGAGGAAGCCGATGGCTCCCCAGATGAACTGCTTCTGGTAGTAGTTCTCCATCTGCACGCCCTCGCCCAGGCGCACGCCGCTGGCGGAATACAGGTTCAGCACGCCGATGGCGAAGAGCGCGGCCAAAAGTCCGGCCAGCCGCCAGTTCACGTGGTAGAACATCCTGCGGTCTATGGGGCTCATTCGGGCGTTACCTCCTGGCGGGGCGGCTCTACGAAGGCGGGGGGCAGGGGCTGCGGCGGTTCGGGGAACTGGGTCTCCACGGCCTCCAGCCTGGCGGCCGGGCTGGCGGCGGGTTCCGCTGCACCGGCCACGTCCTGGGGCGGCAGTTCCCTCTTGCCCATGAACAGGGCGTTCAGCATGGCCTTGACCACCGGGCCCGCGCCGGAAGCGCCGTGCAGCCCGTGCTCCACCATGGCCACCACCACGAAGCGCTTGTTGCCCTGCTCGCCGAAGCCGGCCATCCAGGCGTGGTCGCGGAAGCGGTAGGGCACGTTGTCGCCCAGGCGGCGCAGTTCTTCGGTAAGGCGCACCACCTGCGCGGAGCCGGTTTTGGCCCCCACCACCACGCCGGGGGTAAGCACCCGGTGGCAGGTGCCGCGCGGGTCCTCCACCGTGGCCACCATGGCTCGCTTGACTGTGTCGGCCTGCTCCTGGGTGAGGGGCAGCTGCCCGGTGACCTGGGGCTGTTCGCCCTTGATGAGCGCCGGGCGCATGAGCCTGCCGCCGTTTATGACCGCGCCGATGTAGCGCGCCACCTGCAGGGGCGAGGTGACGGTGTAGCCCTGGCCGATGGACATGTTGAGGTCTTCGCCCTTGGTCCAGCGCACGCCGAAGCGCTTGAGCTTCCATTCCTTGCTGGCGATGAGCCCGCCCTTCTCGTGGGGCAGGTCTATGCCCGTGGGCGTGCCGAAGCCCGCCGCCTTGGCGAAGGCGCTCATGCGGTCCACGCCGAGCTTCATGCCCAGGCGGTAGAAATAGACGTCGCAGCTTTCCACCAAGGCGCGCTGGAAATTCACGGCCCCGTGGCCGGAGTGCTTCCAGCAGCGGAACACGTGGCTGCCCAGGGCCACCTCGCCGGAACAGTTCACGGTCTCCTTGGGGTCCACCAAGCCATAGTGCAGGGCAGCGGCGGCAATGACCAGCTTGAACACCGAGCCGGGCGGGTAGACGCTTTGGGTGGCGCGGTTCTGTAGCGGGTGCAGGGGGTCGTCGCGCAGCTGCGCCCACTGCGCGCTGGAAAGCCCGTTGGTGAACATGTTGGAATCGTAGCTGGGCTCGCTCACCAGGGCGTGCACCTCGCCGCTGTCCGGGTCCATCACCACCACCGCGCCGCTCTTGCCTTCAAGCAGCCTGTGCCCCAGCTGCTGCAGGCCAAGGTCTATGGAAAGAAAGGTCTCCTGCCCGGCCTTGGGTTCGCCTTGCTGCTCCTCCGAAAGCCTGCGCCCGGTCACGTCCACCTCGATGAGACGCTTGCCCTTGGTGCCGCGCAACCGGTCGTCCAGGCGGTTCTCCAGGCCCTGCTTGCCCACGAAGTCGCCCAGGGAGAGGGTGGGGTCGGCCTGCATCTCGGCCTCGTTGGCCTCGCTTACGTAACCCAGCACGTGGGAAAGCAGGTGCCCGTAGTTGTACTTGCGCCGCGTGCGCGAGAGGATTTCAAGGCCCGGCCAGCGCACGCTCACGCCCTCGATCTTGGCGATGGTGTCAAACGTCAGGTCCGGGGCCAGCACCAGCGGCTCGAAGCTCTTCACCTTGGGCTTGTTGCGGGCGTAGATCTCCTTCAACCGTTCCAGAGGAATGTCCGTAAGCTCGGCCACCTTTTCCAGGGTGGCGGGAATGTCTTCGCAGTCCTCCCGCACCAGGCCGAGGGCGAAGGCGGGCTCGTTCACCGCCAGCAGCTCGCCGTTGCGGTCGCGCAGAAAACCGCGCGGGGCGAACAGGTACTCGATGCGCAGCTGGTTGTTGCGGCTCTTGTCGGTAAACACCTCGCCCAGGTGGATTTGCAGGTACCACAGGCGGATGGCGAACAGGCAAAACAGCCCCAGCACCAGGAACTGGAGCAGGGCGGCCCCGTGTTTGGGCATGTTCTGGCTGGAGGCGCTAAGCAGGTTCTTCATGGTGCTTCAGCCGCTCGGGGAAAAGGTTGTCCGCCAGGTACCAGGAAAGGGGGTAGATGAGCATTTGCAACAGGCACTCGTACAGCACCCGCGTGAAGGGAAAGGCGCGCTGCTCCAGCACGGCCATGAGGTAGAGCAGCAGAAAATGCGCCAGGCCCAGCGCCAGCCCCAGCAGGGCCTGGAACTGGAAGCTGCCCGGATCAAGCAGCCAGCGCCCCAGGGTGACCAGCCCGAACAGGGTGAAGTACCACAGGATGCCGTAGCCGAAGGCCAGGCCGCCGGCGCCCTCCTGTATGGCCACCCAGATGAGGGTGAGGACGACGGTGACGATGGGCTTTTGCCAGCGCAGGCTTATGGCCATGCCCGGGGCGAAGAAGTCCACGCCGGGCACCAGAACCTGCCCCCAAATGCCGCAGACCGTAAAGAGAAACCACCACAGCGCCGCCAGCATGGCCGCTACTCCCAAAGGGCGCGGGTGTCTTCGGCCGGGGCCGCGCGCTTGAGCAGCAAAACTTCCTCCAGGCGGAGGATGTCGACCAGGGGCTCGGCCTGAACGTCCATGAATAGCGTGCCTTCCTCCCGCTTCACGGCGGTGATGCGGGCCACGGGCAGGCCTTTGGGGTACACGCCGTCCATGCCGGAGGTGACCAGGATTTCGCCGGGCTCCAGGGTGGAGGTGAGGCCCACGTATTTGACCGCAAGGTGCTCATCCGCGCCCATGCCGTACACCACGCCTGCGGCGCGGTTGTCGCGCCCAACCACGGCCACCCGGCTGGAGGGGTCGATCAGCAGCAGCACGGTGGAGACCGTGAGCCCGGCGCGGTAAATGCGGCCCACAACGCCCTCGGTGGAGAGCACCGGGGTGTCTTCCAGCGCGCCGGAAAGCTTGCCCCGGTCCACCAGAATGGTTTCCAGAATGGCCGTTGGCCCCACGCGGTGGGCCACCACGCGCGCGCCCTCGCGCCGCCACTCCGGCGGTTCGGGGAAGCCCAAGAGCTTCTCCACCCGTGCGGTGGCCTCGGCGCGCTCGCGCAGGGTCATGTTTTCCAGGCGCAGGGCCTTCACTTCGTTCTGCAGGGCCTCGTTTTCCTGCTTCAGGCCCACCAGCGAAACGTAGCGCTCAACAAAGCCCCCGGCCAGGCCGCCAAGCCATTTGCCGGGCCGCAGCACCGCCCCCACGCTGTCCAGCCCGGAGTACGTGCTCAGGCGCGTCAAATGGCCGGAGCGCAGGTTCCAGGTGTAGAGGCTCAGATAAACGAAGAGCCCGGCGACGAGGAAGATGGCGACGCGTTTTAAGTTCACGCTAGTCCGTGGTCACTTCCCTGTACAGGTCGATGCACTCCAGCGCCTTGCCGGAGCCGAGCACCACGGCGGTGAGGGGATCGTCCACCACGGTGATGGGCAGCTGGGTCTCGTGCTGCAGCAGCTTGTCGAGGCCCTTCAAAAGCGCGCCGCCGCCAGTGAGCACTATGCCCCGGTCGACGATGTCGGCCGCGAGTTCGGGCGGGGTTTGCTCCAGTGCGATGCGCACGCCCTGCACGATGCCTTCCACCTGTTCGGAGATGGCGCCGCGCACTTCCTCGGCGGTGATGATGCGGTTCTGCGGAATGCCGGTGACGAGGTCGCGCCCGCGCACTTCCATTTCGCCCGCGCCTTCAACGGGGTAGGCGCTGCCGATGGTCATCTTGATGTCCTCGGCCGTGCTTTCGCCAATGAGCATATTGTACTTGCGCTTCACGTGCTGCATGATGGCCTCGTCCATCTTGTCGCCGCCGATGCGCACGCTCTTGGCGTACACGATGCCGGACAGGGAGATGACGGCGATTTCGGTGGTGCCGCCGCCGATGTCGACCACCATGTTGGCGGTGGCTTCGGTGATGGGCAGATTGGCGCCGATGGCGGCGGCCATGGGCTCCTCAATCAGGTAGACCTCGCGCGCGCCCGCGCTCTGGGCGGATTCCTTCACCGCGCGCTTTTCAACCTGGGTAATGCCCGTGGGCACGCAGATCATGATGCGCGGGCGCACCAGGCGGCGGGAGTTGTTGACCTTGGAGATGAAGTGCCGGAGCATGGCCTCGGTCACTTCGAAATCGGCAATGACGCCGTCCTTCATGGGGCGGATGGCCACGATGTTGCCGGGCGTGCGGCCCAGCATCTTTTTGGCCTCGGTGCCCACGGCCAGCACCACTTTGCCCCCGCGCGAGTCGCGCTTCACGGCCACCACGGAAGGCTCGGAGAGCATGACGCCCGCGCCTTTTACGTATACCAGCGTGTTGGCCGTGCCAAGGTCGATGGCCAGGTCGGTGGAGAGATACTCGAAGAATTTGTCAAACAGCTTGACCATAAAACCCCCGGTTCTTGAAATATTGTGTCGCCGCACGTACCCTTGCCGTACGGCGCGATTGAACGCAACAGCCGCAGAACAGCCACCCGTACCAAAACTAAACACGGCAGGCAATACATGAGCACCCCCCCAGCCCACCTGGACCCCACATCCGCCGGGTTGCAACGCTGGCACCCCGCCGGGGTTTTCTTCCGCGCCAAGCTGGGCGCAGCGGTGCGCAAGGCCGCCCTGGACGCCGGGTTCTCCTGCCCCAACCGCGACGGGACCCTTTCCCGCGCCGGGTGCAGCTTCTGCAATCCGGCGGGCTCCGGCACGGGGCTTGCCGCCCTGCCCCTGGCCGGGCAGTGGGCGCTCCAGGTGCCGCGCATACGCGCCCGCGACCCCCAGGCGCGGATTTTGGCTTACCTGCAGGCATACTCTAACACACATGCGAGCCCTGAGCGCCTGCGGGCCGTGCTGGAGGAAACCGCCGCCCTGCCCGGCGTGTGCGGCCTGTGCCTGGGCACCCGGCCCGACTGCCTGGACGTCGGCTCCGGCGAGGCCCGGCTGGACGTGCTGGCCTCTTTTGTGCGACCGGACGGCCTGCCTTTCATGCAGTTGGATCTTGGCCTGCAAAGCGCCGATGACGCCGTGCTGGCGCGGGCCAATCGCGGCCACGGGGCGCGGGTGTTCGCAGAGGCCGCGCAGGCCGCCGCCGCGCACGGCCTTTTGGTGTGCGCGCACCTGGTGCACGGCCTGCCCGGCGCAGGCCCGCACGACCTGACCCGCTCCGTGGAGTTTTTGAACGCTTTGCCCGTATCCGGCGTGAAGTTCCACAATTTGCTGGTGTGCCGGGGCGCGCCCCTGGCGCGCGAATGGCAGGAGGGCCGCGCGCCCCTGCCGGAACTGGAAGACTACGTGGCCGCGCTCACGGAGGCCCTGGAGCGCTTGCGCCCGGACATCTGCGTGGAGCGGCTCTTTGCCGACCCGGCCCCAGGGGAGCTTGTGGCCCCGGCCTGGGCGGCGGACAAGGCGGCAGGGCTACGGCTGCTGCGCCGCGAGCTGGACCACCGCAACACCTGGCAGGGCCGTTTGGACTTTTGCCCGGAGCGCCTGCCGGACTGGGCCGGATATCATTTGCCTAACACATAAGGAGGGACCATGAGGACGATGCGGGAGCGCAAGGACGCGGAAACGGGTTTTGAGCGCGTGGAGCTGGTGGCTGTGCCGCCCCTGGAGCTGGAGATTCGCTGGCGCGGCGGCCTGGTGGCCTCCCTGCGGCTGGGCCGGGCTGCGGCCCCGCGCCTGGACGCCGGGGCCAGCGCCGAGGCCAAGGCCGTGCACGCCGCCCTGGCGCGGCTGGCGGCGGGAGCCTGTGCGGACTTCCCGGCCCTGCCCCTGGCCTGGGAACTGGTGCCGCCCTTTACCCGGCAGGTGCTGGAGACTTTGCTGGCCCGCGTGGGCCACGGGCAGACCGTGACTTACGGCGAGCTGGCGCGGCTCGCCGGACAGCCCGGCAAGGCCCGCGCCGTGGGCCAGGCCATGGCCCGGAATCCCTGGCCGCTTATTGTGCCCTGCCACCGGGTGCTGGGCGCGGGCGGCTGCCTCACCGGCTACACCAATCCGCACGGGCTGCCCCTCAAGGAGTTGCTGCTGCATATGGAAAGCGGCCCGACCAGAAGCTGATGCTCCCCGGTTGGACCGCCTGGTCTGGTGTGTGATGGGCCGCGCCTAGGCGAGGGTTACGTGGGCGGCGTCGATGGCGGCGACGCCCTCGGCCACGAGGGTCGAGGTGTTGTCCACATCGGTGGCATCGCTGGCGTACCAGAGAGCGCCTCCATTGATGTACAGGCATTCTCCGGTGCCCGTCACCGCGCCGATGCTGTTGAACAGGCTGGCGTCCAGCTCCGTATCGCTCGCCCAGCCGAAGCCGCCGTCGGAGCTGAAGGTGAAGAAGTCGGTGCCGACGGTGAAGTCCGTAATGCTGTCGCCGAAGTCGTCAGCGGAGTAGTAGTAGAAGGTGTCGCTGCCGGTGCCGCCGGTGAGTTCGTCTGCGCCGATGCCGCCGGTGATCTCGTCGTCGCCGATGCCGCCTGAGAGGGTGTCTGTTCCCTCATTGCCCATGAGGACGTCATTTCCCGCGCCGCCGAAAAGGGAGCCCCCAGTTCCGCCGAGGAGCAAGCTGTCGTCGTAGCTGGAGCCGATGACGCCCTCAATGCTGTCCAGATCGTTGCAATCCCATTGGTCGCCGCCGCTGTAGCCGTAGGCCACGCCTTCGCCGAAAGACACTTCCCAGCGGAAGATGGAATCCGACAGGTCGATGATGTCCGTGCCGTCGCCGCCGAAAATAACGTCATCGCTGTGGCTTGCGACGTTGTCGGCTATGTGGAACACATCGTCGCCTTCGCCGCCCTCCAGGCTGTCGTCGCCCAGGCCGCCGTAGAGCGTGTCGTCGCCCTCGCCGCCGAGGAGGGTGTCGTTGCCCGCTTCGCCGTAGAACGTGTTGTCATGGCTGTCGCCGGTGAGGTTGTCGCCGTATGCGCTGCCGATGAGGTTCTCAATGCTGCTGATGGTGTCGGTGTCCGGGATTCCGGTGTTCACCGTGGCCCCGCCGTCCACCAGAATGATGCTGAGGGCGGCTGTGGCGGCGGAGAAATCCGCCGTGTCCGACCCGTCTCCGCCGTCGAGGGTGTCGCTGCCTGCGCCGCCGTCGAGGGTGTCGTTGCCGTCGCCGCCTTCCAGGGAGTTTGCCTCCCCGTCACCGACGATCATGTCGTTTCCGGTGCCGCCAACGGCGTTTTGGAAATTTTCCAGGGTATCGGTGAGTGTTCCGTCTGTGGCGTAGCCGTCCGCAAGGTTTATGGTCACGCCGACGGCGGTGCTGGCGTAGCTGATGGTGTTGCCATCGGCGTTAAATCCGCCGCCGTCCAGGGTTTGTTCCGTCAGGCCGCCGGTGAAGGTGTCGTCGCCCTCGCCGCCGATGACCTCGTCGATGGTGGAGAACGTGATTTGCGGACTGTTGCCGAACTGGTCCTGCACCACGCCTGTGGCCATGTTCACGTCCAGGCGGTGGTCGTCGCTGTAGCCGGAGAAATCCAGAATGTCCGGGTCGGTTTGCCCGGAGCCCACATAATGCAGGTGGTCGTTTGCGTCAAAGCCCTGGCCATTGACGAAGACGTCCGGGCGGAGGGTGTTGCCGTTGCTGAAGGCATGGATTTCGATCGTTTCGGAGCCTTCCTCGGTTCCCAGGATGAAGACCTTCTGCGTATCCAGCAGCTCGAAGCTGCTCCAATTGAACTTGCCGGTCACGCCAGCCGCAAGTTCAATCGTGTGGTTCGCGTCCTCGTCCAGGCCGGCAATCATGGGGTTGATGTCGGCCCCAAGGTGGAAATACGCATCGTCAAGCAGCTTCAGGGTGGTGTCGCCATCGCCGCCGCTTACATACTCGCCCGAAACTACGTCCCCGGTGTTGAAAACGAAGGTGTCGTCGCCTGCGCCTCCGGTCAGGGTATCGGCCCCGGCCCCGCCTGTCAGGCTGTCGTCGCCGTCGTTGCCGGTGAGTGTGTCGTTACCTGCCCCGCCGGTGAGGGTGTCGTCGTTCTGGCCGCCCTGGACGGCGAACTTGCCGTACGCGCCCGCTGCGGAGCCGTTGAAGGTCAGCGTGGCCGTGCTGTTGGCGCCCACATCTGTGCCGCCGATGCCCAGCACGCCGCCAATGGCCGACCAGTCTGCGGCGGTGAAGGTGGCCGCGCCGGGGAAGGTGATGCTGGTGAGCGCATCGCCGAGCATGACGTACTCGATGCCCTTGGTGGTGTTCAGGTCGCCCGTGCCTGCGCCGTTGTCGGTAAAGCGCAGAACGTCGCCCCCCGTACCGCCCTGAATGGTGTCCAGGCCGTCGGTGTTGTTCAGGTTTGCGCCCATGTCGATGGTGTCGGCGTTCGCGCCGCCGTCGATGTTGTCCGCCCCGGTTCCGCCGGAGAGGCTGTCGTCGCCAGCGCCGCCGGTGATGACATCGCTGATGGCCGAGCCCCCGAAGGTGTTGGCGTCCGTGTTGCCGACCAGGTAGATGCGGTCGGCTGCGGTGGCCCCGGTGATGGCGACGCCCGAAAGGTCCAGGCTGGCGGCGCCTTCGGTGGCGTAGAACTTCACCTGTTCTGCGCTGGTGGTGGAAGGATTGGTGAAGCTGATGCTGCCCATGCTGCTCATGGCCTGGGCCTGGAGCGCGGTCATGGAGATGCTGGAGCTGTTCTGGGCCACTTCCAGGGTGGTGAATCCGTTTATGGGATCGTCGTGGGCGGTGAAGTCCAGGGTCCCGTAGGCGCGTATGGTGTCGCCGCCCTCCAGGGTCATGTTCTTTTGCACATCCAGATCGCCGGTGCGGAACACATAGACGTCTGCGCCCGCGCCGCCGGAGAGGACGTCGCTCCCCGTGCCGCCTTCGATGGTGTCCGCGCCGTCGTCGCCGGTGATGAAATCCGCTCCTGCGCCGCCGTTTAAGGAATCGTCGCCATCGCCGCCGGTAAGGGCGTCGTTGCCTGCGCCGCCGTAGAAGGTGTCGTTGCCGACCCCGCCGGTGATGCTGTCGTTGCCGCCGCCGCCCGTGACCAGGAAGCTGCCGTAAAGCGTGGCCGAAGAGCCGTCGAAAGTCAGGGTGTTGCCGGTGGTGCCCGCCGTGGAGGCAATGGCCGCGCCATCGACCTCGAACACGTTGCCGATGGCCGTCCAGTCCGCTCCGGTGTAGCCCGCAGGGAACACGATGCTGGTGGTGGCGTTGCCCAGAACGATTTCCTCAACGTTCTTGGTGCTGTCCAGGTCGCCCGTGCCTGCGCCGTTGTCGGTGAAGTAGAGCACGTCGTGGCCCAGCCCGCCGTCGATGGAGTCCTGGCCGTCGGTGTTGTTCAGGGCCGTGCCCATGAAAATGGCGTCGCCGCCGCCGCCGCCGTCCACGCTGTCCAGCCCTGTGCCCGCGTCGAGAATGTCGCCGCTGTCGCCGCCTTCGAGCGCATCGTTGCCCAGGCCGCCCACGAGGGAGTCCGTGCCGTCGCCGCCGTCGAGCATGTCGTTGCCCGCGCCGCCGCTGAGGGTGTCGTTGCCGTCCAGGCCGCTGATGCTGTCGTTCCCGTCGCCGCCTTGCAGGTTGTTGGCGCTGGCGTTGCCCATGAGGACATCGTTGTAGGCGGAGCCGATGACGTTGACGATGGTGCTGGCCAGTATGGTCTGCTCGCTGGTGGTCAGGTCCACCATCATGGGCTGCTGGTAGGAAAGCTCCACCAGCATGGGGTGTGCGCTGCCGGAAAGGTCCAGGGTGGTGACCACCGGAGTGCTGTCGCCGCCGTCCACCGTGTCGTCGTCCTGGGTCTCCGGCTGGGTGTTTTCGGCCTGGTCGGAGATGATGACGGGCGCGGGCGCGCCGGACCCCTGCCCACCGGTGGGCGGGGTGACGGTGATGATGGTGGTGGTGTTGCCGAAGGCGTCCGTGCTGGTGGAAAAGCTGATGATGGAGCCGGGCGTCAGGGTCAACTGATTGCCCTGGGCGGCTGCGTCCGCCGCGGCTTCCGCCGCCTCCCTTGCCGCTTCGACCAGGGCCAGGGCCTGCTGGGCCGCAAAGGCCTCGGCCTGGGCCTTTGCCGCCGCGTCTGCCGCTGCCTGCGCCGCAGCCTCGGCCTTGGCTGCCGCTTCCGCCGCCGCCTTTGCCGCTGCGTCGGCTGCGGCCTTGGCCTGAGGATCGCCGCTGGCCGCCGCTTCCGCCGCCGCCTTGGCTGCCGCTTCCGCTGCGGCTTTAGCCGTCGCCGCCTCGGCCGCCTTGGCCTGAGCCTCGGCCGTGGCCCTGTTGGCCGCGTCTTGGGCCGCCTTTACCGTAGGATCTTTCTGGCCCTGCCCGCCCTGCGGGGTCAAGGTGTCCTGGGGCACGCCCTGTTGCAGGCCTGTTGCTGTAAGAGCTTGGTAATATTTGTATTCCTGCGGCGTCATGACCATGACAGGCCCGGCGCCGAACTTGCCCACCTCGACCTTGACGCCCGCCTGGGACAAAACCTGATAGGCCCCGCCGCCCAAAGGCTGCACGATGACGGGCTTGCCGTCGAAGACCATGACCAGGTGGCTTTCGCTGCCGTTGGGCTGGTCCGGGCCGGGCACCGTGTGCGCCGTTTCCGTGCCGCGGATGCCGATGGTGGCCAACGGGCTTTGCATTTTGAAGGATTCGGGGTTCTGCTTGACGATTTCGCCGGTGACGGCGCGGAAGGTGCCCTGGGCCATTTTGAACAAGGCCTGGCCGGAGCCCTTGCCGCCGTCGAAAACATACTGGTCCAGGCTGACCTTGGAGCCTTCGCCCACGTTCAGCACGGTCTTGTCGAGGAACAGGATGGAGCCGCCCGCGCCCTTGGCGGTGGCCAGGGTGTCGCCCTTGAAGACCGGGCTGCCCACGGACAAGGTGCGCGCGCCCTCCGGTCCCGTGGCCGTTACCTGTCCCTGTATGGCTTTTGCCGAACCTATTTCTTGCGCCATGGGGGCTTCTCCTCCCGTCGCCTGAGGGGCGGGACCGGCGGGCGCGGCGGCCTATGACCCCGCTGCCTTGCACGCACCAGTCCTGATACTACGTACTACGAGCACGCGTAGCAGGAAGGCAAGCGTTCGTCAATGCGCCATAGGAAAGCGCAGGGGCTCTTGTGCTGGTTTCTCTATTTGGATTTTTTTGCTTTTTTATCTTTCTTTGTCTTTGGGGCGGCCTTGGCGGCCTTCTTGGGGCTTTTTTTCGCCGGTGCGAGTTTGGCGTCGCCCTTTTTCCCCTTGGCGCTCTTGAGTTGGCTCTTGCTTTGCTTGGCGCTTTTTCCCTTGATGGCCTTGGCGGATTTTTTGGGCGGCAGCGACTGGTACAGCGGGGCCTTGCCCACGCCCAGGAAGCCGGGGTGCACGCCGAGCTCTCCCGCCGCCTGCCCCCAGGACTTGCCGTCCTTGCGCAGGGTTTCCACCTGGGCCGGGCTGACCCCGGCCACATGGGCCAGGGCCTCGGTGCGGGTGCGCTCCAGGCGCTCGTCCGAGGCGTTGGCGGCCTCTTCGGCCTGGCGGGCGGCCTCGCGTCCGTGCTTGCGGGCCTTCCAGGCCTCGTCGCGCAGGCGCGTGTTTTCTTCCAGCACGGCGTCCATGCGGCGCAGCACGGCGTCGTCGCTCACGGCCAGGGAGGGGGCCGGGGCCAAAAGCAGGCCGCAGGCCAGGGTGGCGCTGGCCGCCAGGCGCAAAAGCCCTTTAAGGGCCGGGTTGGTGGTGCGGGGCTGCGCCAGGGCGCGGGGACGCAAGGCTGCGGTGAGCCGGTGATGTGCCGTCATGTCTTCTCTCCGCTTGCAACGCCGGGGAGGTTCCGGCGAGGATGGTTTGTGCCGCGCCCTATGCGGGCTTGGCGTCTCGGGGTTTTGCCGCCGCCACCAGGGCCAGGGCCAGGGCGGCGGTGGTGGCCGGCGTGTGCAGCACCGGCGTCAACGCGGCGCAGACGATCAACGCCGTAAGCAGCCCCAGGCCGAAGCGCCTGCCGCCGCGCAGGGCGCAGTAGCCCGCCGCCGCAAGCACCACAAGCGGCCCGCCCACGCCCCAAGCGGCCAGCAGCCGCAGGCCGGAGGAGGGGATGTCGAACACGGACACGGGCAGGCCCTGGGACTCGTCGTCCCAGAGCAGGCCCTGGAAATCGGGCATGGCCAGGGCCAGGGGCACGTCCAGGTTCAGCCCCGTCAGGTAGCCCCAGGGCTCCTGGGCCAGGGCCTCCATGGTGGCGGCCAGGTGCCAGCCAAGGCCCAGCCCCAGTTCGTCGCCTTCTTCCATGCTGGGCATGCTGGGCAGGGGCAGGGCCAGGGTCATCCAGGCGGCTAGGCCAAAGGCCAGGGCCAGGGCCAGGCGCTGGCGCAGGGGGCCGCGCTCCAGGGCCAGGCACATAAGCCCGCCCGCCATGAGCCCCGGGCGTGAGAAGGTGGCCAGGAGCCCGGCCAGAATGAGCCAGCGCGCCAGACGCGGCTGCCCGGGCCGGGCCTCGTCGTCCAGGGTGGCGGCCAGGGCCAGGCAGAGCAGAAAGGCCAGCAGGTCCGCCGTGCCGGGCGCGCCGCCGAAAAGATAGCCCCCGCCCAGCACCAGGCTGCGGGCCATAATGGCCGTGAGCAGAAAATCGAGCACGGTCAGCGCGCCCAGGGCCGCACCTGCGCTTGCCAGGGCGCCGCGTTCCGGCGCGCCGAAGCTGGCCGCCCATAGCAAGGCGAAGAGGGCCAGGGCGGGCAGGTGCAGTTCGGCCAGCAGCGGGGCCAGGTCCAGGGCTTCGTCCAGAACGGGCGGCAGCAGCAGGAAAAGCGCCCAGGCGGCCAGGGCCAGAATCAGCCCCAGGGCGGCCACAGGCCAGCGTTTGCGTTCCTGCTGCGCGCGCTGCTGCGCGGCGGTGAACAGGCTGGCGGCCAGGGCCAGGCCGGAAAGCGCCAGCCAGGGCGAAAGCCCCCCCAGGCCGAAGGGCAAGAAGACCTCGGCCCGGTCGGTAAGCTTGCCGGCCAGGATGGCGAAGGGCGCAGCCACAAAGGCCGCGAAGAACGGCAGCGGCGAGAGGAAGGTGGCCGGGCGGAGGTTCATGACCCTCCTTGGCGCGGCGGCGTGGCGGGGTTGTGGTAACGCATCGGCCTCATCCGGGGAGGTGTCCCCGCAGGGGCACATAGCGCGTCCGGGGCGCGGGGTAAAGGGCGCAGCGCGGGCCCACGTCTACAACTCCACCTGGGTGCCCAGCTCCACCACGCGTCCCGGCGGAATGCCGAAGAAGGTCGTGGCGTTCCAGGCGTTGCGCGACATGAAGGCGAAGAGCGACTTGCGCCAGCGCATCATGCGCGAGGGCCCGCTGGTGAGCAGGCTTTCGCGGCCCAGGTAGAAGCTGGCGCTTTGCATATCGACCACCAGGCCGTGGCCCTTGGCCAGGCGCAGCAGTTCCGGCACGTTGGGGGTTTGCATGAAGCCGTAGCGGGCAATGATGCGGTAGAAGCCGTGCCCCAGGCTGGTCACCGTGAGCCGCTGCCTGGCGGAGACAAAAGGCGTGTCGGTGGAGCCGATGGACAACAGCAGCACCTGTTCGTGCAGCACCTTGTTGTGCTTGTAGTGGTGCAGCAGGGTGATGGGCGTGCCTGCGGGCGAAACCGACATGAACACCCCCGTGCCGGAGATGCGCACCGGAGGCTTGCCCGCCACAAGGCTGTTCAGGAACAGGTCTATGGGCAGGCCCATGGCCTGGAACTGCTTGCCCAGGGCGGCCTTGCCGTCGCGCCAGGTGGCCATGGCGATCATGATGAGCGCGGCCACGGTGAGGGTGAACCAGCCGCCATCGGCTATTTTGAGCAGGTTGGAGCCCAGGAAGCTCAGGTCGAAGAGCAGGAACAGGCACACCAGGGGCAGGGCCTTCCACAACGACCAGCCCCAAAGCATGCGCGCCACAAAGAAGAAGAACAGCGAGGAAATGGTCATGTCGATGGTGACGGCGATGCCGTAGGCCGCAGCCAGGCCGCTGGAGCTCTTGAAGGCCAGCACCAGGCCCAGGCAGGCCACCATCATGGCGTTGTTCACGCCGGGCAGGTAGATTTGCCCCTTGGTTTGGGCGCTGGTGTTCACTATGCGTATGCGCGGGCAAAAGCCCAGCTGCACCGCCTGCTGCGTCAGCGAGTACACGCCGGAGATCATGGCCTGGGAGGCGATGACCGTGGCCATGGTGGACAGCGCCACCATGGGGTAGAGCAGCGATTCCGGCACGAGGCCGTAGAAGGGGTTGAAGGCCAGGTCCGGCTGGGCCAGCAGCAGCGCGCCCTGGCCGAAATAATTGAGCATGAGCGCGGGCATGACCATGCAGCACCAGGACAATCTGATGGGCCTGCGGCCGAAGTGGCCCATGTCGGCGTAGAGGGCCTCGCCGCCGGTGATGCACAGGATGACCGAGCCGAGCACGATCATGCCATGCAGGTGATTTTCTGCAAAAAAGCGCACCGCGAACCATGGGTTCAGGGCGGCCAGCACCTCTGGCTGGCGGGCTATGGAGGCCACGCCCAGGCCCGCCAGGGTGAGGAACCAGAGGATCATGATGGGGCCGAAGACCTTGCCGATGCGGTCGGTGCCGTGCTTCTGCACCATGAACAGGCTTATCAGCACCAGGCAGGTGCCGGGCACGATGAACGGGTCCAGCGCGTGGGTGGCCACGCCCAGGCCCTCCATGGCGGAGAGCACGGAGATGGCCGGGGTGATGATGCCGTCGCCGTAGAGCAGCGCCGCGCCGAAAATGGCCATGAACACGAAGACCGCCTTGCCCCGGCGGGAGGTGGTGTCGTTCTTGGCGTTCAGCAGGGAAAGCAGGGCGAACACGCCGCCCTCGCCTTTGTTGTCGGCCCGGAGCATGAACACCACGTATTTCACGCTGACCACGATGATGAGCGACCAGAGGATGAGCGAGAGCACGCCCATGATGTTGACGGTGGAGAGCGCAATGGCGTGGGGGCCGTGGAAGCATTCCTTCACGGCGTAAAGCGGGCTGGTGCCTATGTCGCCGTAGACCACGCCGAGCGCCGCCAGGGCCAGACCCATGGTGCGGCCCGTGCCGTGGGCGTCGTGTGCGCCGGGCGCATTCTCGCCGTGTGCGCCGTCGTGTCCGCCGTCGTGTCCGGCCTGGGGCGCGGGCGCGTCAAGGGGCTTGCCCGCTGCGGCCCCGGCGGTTTTGTCCTCGGGGCTTTCGGCGGATGTTCGGGCGTCGCCGGGCGGCGGGGATTCTGGCGGCATGTATTTCCTCCGGAACGGCTGCGTGCGGGCTGGCCCCGCATGGCGGAGGACTCCCCTTGTTGACGCCTGCAAGACGACGCTTGCGGACGTGGCCGAAAGGGGGCTCTCGCGCCGGGCGTCCGGCGGTGCGCCACCAGGGGAACGGCATTCCCGCTTCCGGGAAACGCTCCCGGCATTCGGCAACCCCCTTTCTACCTGGGGGGCGGAGAGCGTGTCAAGGCGGCGCGCCCTGCGGCCTTTACAACTCCACCCGCGTGCCCAGCTCCACCACGCGGCCTGGGGGAATGTCGAAGAAGGTCGTGGCGTTCCAGGCGTTGCGCGACATGTAGGCGAAGAGCGACTTGCGCCAGCGGGCCATCTTGGACGGGCCGGTGGTCAGCAGGCTTTCGCGGCCCAGATAGAAGCTGGCGCGCTCCAGCTGCACCACCAGGCCGTGGGCCTTGGCGAGGCGCAGAATCTCCGGCACGTTGGGGGTTTGCATGTAGCCGTAGCGGGCCATGACGCGGAAGAAGCCGTGCCCCAGGCTGGTGACGCTCAGGCGTTCGCTGGCGGGCACAAAGGGCGTGTCTGTGCTGGAAATGGACAACAGCAGCACCTGCTCGTGCAGCACCATGTTGTGCTTGTAGTGGTGCAGCAGGGTGATGGGCGTGCCCGTGGCCGAAACGGACATGAACACCCCGGTGCCGGGAATGCGCAAGGGCGGCTTGCCCGCCACAAGGCTGTTCAGGAACAGCTCTATGGGCAGGCCCATGGACTGGAACTGCCTGCCCAGGGCGGCCTTGCCGTCGCGCCAGGTGGCCATGGCGACCATGATGAGCGCGGCCACGGTGAGGGTGAACCAGCCGCCGTCGGCTATTTTCAGCAGGTTCGAGCCCAGGAAGGCGGCGTCGAAGATCAGGAACAGGGCGATGACCGGGGCGGTTTTCCACAGCGGCCAGCGCCACAGGGTATGCACCACGTAGAAGAACAAAATAGAGGTGATGGCCATGGTGGCCGTGACCGCGATGCCGTAGGCCGCAGCCAGCCCGCTGGAGCTCTTGAAGGCCAGCACTAGGGCGATGCAGGCCAGCATCATGGCGTTGTTCACGCCGGGCAGGTAGATTTGCCCCTTGGTTTGGGCGCTGGTGTTCACAATGCGCATGCGCGGGCAGTAGCCAAGCTGCATGGCCTGCTGCGTCAGGGAGAACACGCCGGAGATCATGGCCTGGGAGGCGATGACCGTGGCCATGGTGGACAGCACCACCATGGGATAGAGCAGCACGCCGGGCACCAGGGCGTAGAAGGGGTTGAAGGCCATTTCTGGCCGGGCCAGCAGCAGCGCGCCCTGGCCGAAGTAATTGAGCAGCAGGCCCGGCAGCACCATGGCGTACCACGAGAGCCGGATGGGCCGCAGGCCGAAGTGGCCCATGTCGGCATACAGGGCCTCGCCGCCGGTGATGCACAGCACCACCGATCCCAGCACCACCAGTCCGTGCAGGTGGTTCTGGGCAAAAAAGCGCGCCGCGTGGATGGGGTTCAGGGCGGCCAGAATCTCCGGTCGCTGGATGATGGAGCCCACGCCCAGCCCGGCGATGACCAGAAACCAGAGGATCATGACCGGGCCGAAGATGGCCCCGATGCGCGCCGTGCCGTGCTTTTGCACCAGAAACAGGCTCACCAGCACCAGGCAGGTGCCAGGCACGATGAAGGCGTCCAGCGCGTGGGTGGCCACGCCCAGGCCCTCCATGGCGGAGAGCACGGAGATGGCCGGGGTGATGATGCCGTCGCCGTAGAGCAGCGCCGCGCCGAAAATGGCCGAGCTGACGAGCAGGGCGTGGCTCTTTTTGCCCGTGCCCGTTACCAGCGGCTTCACCAGGGCCAGCAGGGCGAAGATGCCGCCCTCGCCTTTGTTGTCGGCGCGCATGACGAACATGACGTACTTGAGGCTGACCACGATGAAGAGCGACCAGGCGATGAGCGAGAGCACGCCCATGACGTTCGGCGCGCTCAGCGCGATGGCGTGGGGGCCGTGGAAACATTCCTTCACGGCGTAGAGCGGGCTGGTGCCTATGTCGCCGTAGACCACGCCGAGCGCCGCCAGGGCCAGGCCCATGGTGCGGCCCGTGCCGTGGGCGTCGTGGCCGCCGTGGCCGTTTTCGCCTGCGCCGCCGTTGCCGCCGGGCGCGGGTTCGGCAGGGGCGGGGGCGGCCTGCAGGGGCGGCGTCTCGGCCCCGGCCATGTCGGGCTGTGTCGTCGCGGGCTGCGTCATATCTGCTTGCAGCGCTTGGGCCTGGGCCGCAGCGTGCGGTGCTTGCCCGGTTGTGGCTTGCTTTTCTGAAGCGGGCGCAACGGATAAAGGCGGCCGCGAAGCGGCCGGGCGGGAAGCAGGCATGAACGGTCCTCCGGTACGGATGCAATAAGGGAGGGCCCCGTGTACCGGAGGTCTTCCCCTTCGACGCCTGCGAGGTTAGCTGACGGGCTCGGACCGAAAGGTGTCCTACGCCGGGTGTCCGGCGATGCGCCCCAGAGGGAGTGGGTCCCCCGCTTCCGGAAAACGCTTCCGGAATTCGGCAGATTCCGCACTACGCCCGCTGCTTCGGCAATGTCAAGCGCGGGCGTGTTGCCAAGCCGGGCAAGAACAGGGTAGGCTTACCAGAATGCGCGTTTCCGGGGCTCTCCAGCCTGGACGGGACGCAGAAGCTGCATAAGGTACGTAATTTGCATCAGCGCGGACCATGGGCAAGCGCCCCAGGCCGCGCCGATACCGGGAGGGCACAGCATGACCGGCATGCAGGAAATTCTCGTCATCATCGTCATTGGCCTGGTGTTGTTCAACTGGCGCAAGCTTCCAGACATAGCCGGCAGTTTCGGCAAGGCGCTCACCAGCTTCAAGCGCGGCCTTTCCGAGCCGGAGGAAATTGACCTGAACGAGAAGAAAAAGGACAAGGATAGCGGCGAAACGCCGCCAAAGGTCTGACCCCGGCGGGCGGACAAGCAGGCCGGGCCGCCGCCGCATAAGGGAAGCATATGTTCGCGATCATCGGACTCGTTGTCGTCATGGGCGCCGTTATTGGCGGCTACATGCTGGAGGGCGGCAACCTGCACGTGCTCTGGCAGCCCATCGAACTGCTCATCATCCTGGGCTCCGGCGTGGGCTCGCTTTTGGTGGGCTCGCCCATGAAGGTCAACGTGGCCATCGGCAAGAACCTGATGTCCATCTTTCTCGGCAAGCCCAAAAACAAGAAGGACTACGTCGACATCCTGCTGGTGCTTTTCGACCTGCTTTCCCTGGCCCGGCGCGAGGGCGTCATCGCCCTTGAGGCCCACGTGAACAAGCCCGACAGCAGCTCCATCTTCACCAACCGGCCCACTGTGCTCAAGAACCACCACATCCTCGATTTCATCTGCGACAACTTCAAGGCCTACACCGCCGCCAGCATGGAGCCCCACGAGTTCGAGGCCCTCATGGACATCGACATTGAGGCCCACCACGAGGACGCCCTGCAGGCCCCAACCAACCTGAACCGCATGGCCGACGCCTTTCCGGCGCTGGGCATCGTGGCCGCGGTCATGGGCGTGGTGCTCACCATGGGCAAGCTCTCCGAGCCGCCGGAAGTGCTGGGCCACTCCATTGGCGCGGCCCTTGTGGGCACCTTTCTGGGCGTGCTTTTGTCCTACGGCGTGGCCGGACCTCTGGCAGCCATCATGGGCACCCTGGTGCAGGAAACAAGCACCCAGTTGAACGTGGTCAAGGCCGCCATGAACGCCTTCGCCATGGGCTGGCCCCCGGCCATGTCGCTTGAAAGCGCGCGCCGCGCCATTCCCGCCGCCGACCGCCCCGGCTTCGACGAGCTGGAGCAGATGCTGCGCGAGAGCAAGAAGAGCGGCGCGTAAGCATTCCGCGCGCACGTAAATTTCGGAGTAACGCCCAGTGGCTGAAAACAAGTCCATCATCATCAAAAAGATCAAGAAGGGCCACGGCGGCGCTCATGGCGGCGCGTGGAAGGTGGCCTACGCCGACTTCATGACCGCCATGATGGCCTTTTTTCTGCTCATGTGGCTGCTTTCCATGGTTGTGCCGGAAAAACGCGCGGGCGTGGAGCAATACTTCAAGGAGTTCAGCCTGTTCGACAAGCAGAACGCCCTGGATGTGCGCCAGGGCGGGGCCATGATACCCGACCAGGACAAGCCCCCCGTGCCCCAGCGCGACCAGCTCACCGAGGCTGCGGAGCATGGCAAGACCCCTGCTGTGCAGCCGGAGCAGCTCAAGTCCCGCCTGCAGGACTCCATGAGCTTGAATCTGCCCGACGTGAAGGACCAGATCACGGTGGACGTCACCGAGGCCGGGGTGCGCATCCAGATTGGCTACAACGACGAAGACCCGCTTTTCGCCAAGGGCAGCCCGGAGCTTACCGCCAAGGGCCGCAAGGCCATTCAGTTCATTGGCGCGCAGCTTAAGGCCCTGCCCAACAAGGTGGAGGTGGAGGGCCACACCGACGCCGTGAACTACTCCGGCGGCAAGTACACCAACTGGGAGCTTTCCACAGAGCGCGCCAGCAGCGCCCGCGTGGCCCTGGAGCAGGGCGGCCTGCCGGAGGACCGCCTGGGCCGGGTGTCTGGCCTTGCCTCCACGCAGCTTTTGTACCCGGATAACCCCGCCGACCCGCGCAACAGGCGCATAAGCATTCTGGTGCGCAACTACACCCCGCCCCAGGGCGGCGACGGCCTGGCCGAGCGCCTGGGGGCCGAGAAGGCCAAGCCCAAGGAGCCCTCCCTCGCCGAGGAGGTCAACGCCACCATCGAAAAAATGCTCTCCGTGGAGAGCCGCCCGGAGCAGCAGAAGGCCGCAGCGGCAGCCGCCGAAGCAGCGGCGGCGGCTGCGAAAGCACCCAAGGCGCCAGCAAAGGGAGGCCACTAGCATGAGCCCGGAACACAGGCCGTTGGCGGCCAACATGGCCGCGTTGCTGGCGCCGGAACGCCGCGTTTTTCTTGTGCTGCACAAAGATACCCTGCGTGAGCGCATCGACGTGCGCGCAAGCCGCGTGCTGACTTGGGACGAGGACGTGGTGTTTTTGGAGCAGACCGACCCGCCCGTGCAGCGGCGCTCCAGCGGGCAGGACTTCGAAGTGGCCGTGCTGGCCCCGGCGGGCCAGGGCGAAATGCGGCCCCTTGGCTACGTGGCCCGCTTGCTCGACGTGCGCGAGGACTACCCCCACGGCGACCTGAGCATTCCGGCCCTGGCCGTGAGCGCACCCAAGCCCGGCGATTTTTTCGAAACCAGCCTGCGCATGCACTACCGCGTGCCCGTGGACGAGGAGACGCGCGTGGGCATTATGCTGGAGAATTTTGAAACGCCGGAACTGCTGGACTTTTCCGCCGGGGGGGCGCGGGTGCGCGCAAGCGCCGCTGAAGTGGGCTATGCCGACTTGGTGGTGGGCAAGAGCATTCCCTTCCGGCTGCTGTTTCTGGGCTCCGGCTATGCCGAGGGCGACGGCATTGTGCGCAGCGTGACGCCGGCCGAGGACGGGCTTTCCTCCACCTTCGGCCTGTTCTTCACCAACATGGAGATCCGCGACATCCGCTACCTGGAACGCATGGTGGCGCGTGTGGTTTCCGCCTGCCGCCAGCGCGAGGGCGATGCGGAGTACGTGTAGGGCTCCCGCTCTCCCTTACGCCTTGGAAACGAATCGGCCCGCTTCGAGTGATGCTCGGGGCGGGCCGTGGTGCGTTTGGGGGGGGGAGGGAGGGGTGATTACTTGTCTTTATCGTTCAAGAAAGCCTCCACCGAGGCGTGGCGCTTGAGGCCGCGTCCTTTTTCGGCATCGCGCAGGGCTGCGGTGGTGGCGGCGTTGGGCGCAGCCACCTTGAACGGCAGGGCCTTTTCGTCCACCACGCGGTGCAGAAACAGGCGGATAGCGTCGCTGGGCGTGAGCCCCATGCTCTTGAGCACGCTCGTGGCCTCGGCCTTGAGGCCGGGCTCTATGCGCGCGCGGATGACGGAATCGGACATGGCTTGCTCCTTGTGTAGCTACAATATGGCTACAGGAACGGGGAAGTCAAGGGGAGGGGCGACCATCACACTTTCAGCTACCATTTTAACAGGCAATACGTTAGCCTAAGGCAGAATTCGTTCGCCTTAATTTAGACGGTGAGGGTGCCTGTGAGATTCAAAAATCGTACTCTTGACGCAATTGCGATTATGATTTGTGGCGACGCACCATATTTTGTATATCGCTCTAGTTACTATTTGACTCAATTCTTTCAAGATTGCGAAACGGAATATCAACACGATGGAACAACGCGTAAAATATGGGTTTCTGGTGTACTGTCTGAGATTATTGCAATGCCTTGGCAGCAAAACTTTCCGCACAAGTTTTTTCTTACGGTCATTGAAAATCTCATGGATAGGTCTGATGCGGCATCAGATGATAAGGATAGACAGAATGCACTAAAAACACTGAACTCTGAACTTGAGCGCGAAGGTTTTGAGGCTTATTATGGTAACAACGGAAAATGCTACCTTCGAAATATTTCAACAAACACGTTGTCCGTTGACAATGATAATCCGCATAGGCCATTCACTCCAGTTGAAATAGAAAGAAGGAGTCGTTTGCTTGTTTATCTCGAATCAGCATCAGAAGATGAACTGATATCTGAAGTTTTGCTGCCATTATATCGTCACCTAGGATTCTATCGTATTACAGCTGCCGGGCACAAAGATAAACAACTTGAATACGGGAAAGACGTTTGGATGAAGTTTACGTTGCCGACACAACATGTCTTGTATTTTGGAATCCAAGCTAAGAAGGGTAAACTAGATGCCTCTGGGGCGAGCAAATCATCAACATCGAATGTCGCTGAGATTTATCAGCAGGTACTGATGATGCTTGGGCACGAAATTTTTGATCCCGAAATTGGGAAACGCGTCCTCGTTGACCATGCGATTATAGTTGCCGGTGGGGAAATTACCAAAGCAGCACGGAATTGGTTGGGCGGGAAACTCGATGCTTTGAAACGTAGCCAAATATTATTTATGGATAAAGAGGATATACTAAATTTATATGTAGTCACGAACCTGCCGCTGCCAGCGGGGGCTTTGCCACAAGAAAAGCAATCCATCTCTGATGATATGCCTTTTTGAAAACCCCTACTTCGCCGAAATATTGTACTTCTTCAGCTTGTACTGCAGCAGGCTTTTCGACACGTTCAGCAGTTCCGCGGCCTTCACTTGGATGAAATCGGCCTTGACGAGCGCCCGGCGGATGACGGCGGCCTCGATTTTTTCCAGCGTTTCCGAGAGGTCGAGCTTGGTGGGCAGCAGGTCCACCGCGCTTTTGAACTGCGACTCCTCGTCCTTTATCTCCGGCGGCAGGTCTTCCGCGCCCACGGTATCGCCGCTGGAAAGCACCACGCAGCGCTCAATGACGTTCTCCAACTGGCGCACGTTGCCCGGCCACTCGTAGGCCGAAAGGTAATCCATGGCCGAGGGGCTGTAGCCCTTCATCTCGCGCCCGTTCTCCTTGGCGAACTTGTCTAAAAAGTGCGCGGCAAGAAAGGGAATGTCCTCCCGGCGTTCGCGCAGGGGCGGCAGGTGTATGCTCACCACGTTTAGGCGGTAGAACAGGTCCTCGCGGAAAATGCCCTCGGCCACGGCTTTGACGAGGTCGCGGTTGGTGGCCGCCACAATGCGGATATCCACCTCCACGGACTCCGTGCCGCCCACGCGCTCGAAACAGCGCTCCTGCAGCACGCGCAACAGCTTCACCTGCATGTCCTGGGAAAGCTCGCCAATCTCGTCGAGGAACAGCGTGCCCTTGTCCGCCAGCTCGAAGCGCCCGCGCCGCCGCGAAACCGCGCCGGTGAAGCTGCCCTTCTCGTGCCCGAAAAGCTCGCTTTCCAGCACGCCGGGGTTCAGCGCCATGCAGTTCACGGAAACAAACGGCCCGTCCTTGCGCGGGGAATCGTTGTGGATCGCCTTGGCGATGAGCTCCTTGCCGGTGCCCGATTCGCCGGTGACGAGCACCGTGCTGCGGCTGGGCGCGGCCCGGTGCACCATGTCGAGCACGTGGCGCATGCTCTTGTCGCGGGCAACGATGTTGTCCGGCCCGAAGCGCTCTTGAATCTGGCGGCGCAACTGGCGGTTTTCTTGCTGGGCGCGTGCGTACTGCATGGCCTTGGAAATGGAGAGCAGCAGCTCCTCGTTGGAAAAGGGCTTGGTGATGTAGTCGAAGGCGCCGGTGCGCATGGCCTCCACGGCGGCTTCAATGCTGCCGAAGGCGGTCATGATGAGCACNNTCTTCATGTCGGTGATGACCACGTCCACCTCGGACTCTTCCAGAAAGGCCAGGCCCATCTCCGGGTCGGACAGGGGCGTGGCCTTGTAGCCCGCGTCGGTAAGGATGGCGTCGAGGACGAGGAGGTAGTTCTGCTCGTCGTCCAGTATGAGAATATTGCCAGACATGCTGTGCTCCGATGGGGCTTAGGCGGTTTGCTTGGGCTCTATGGCGGCGGTTTTTTCCGGCGCAGGCAGGCTGAGCCGCACCACCGCGCCGCCCTCCGGGTGGTTGGTCAGGGTCACGGCCCCGCCGTGGCTTTCCACAATGCTGGTAACGATGGCCAGCCCCAGGCCCGTGCCCGTGTCCTTGGTGCTGAAGAAGGGGTCCTTCAGCTTGTCCAGGTTCTTTTCGTCAAAGCCCGGGCCAGAGTCGCGCACGTCGAGGGTGAGCAGGGGCGGGCCCTCGCCGCCCTCCGCCGGGGCCGGGGGCGTTACCTCCACGTGAATGGTGCCGCCCTGGGGCATGGCCTGCATGGCGTTGCCCAGCACGTTGTACACCGCGCGGTACAGCAGGTCGCGGTCGCCCAAGACCACCGTGCCCTCCGGGCAGGCGCGCGTCATGCGGATGCCGTGGTCCTCGCACTCGCGCTCCAGAAACACGCAGGCCTGCTCCAGAATGCGGCACAGGTCCACTTCGTCCTTGCGGGGCTGCCGGGGCCGCGCATAGTCCAGAAAGTCGTTCACCGTGCGCGAGAGCCTGCGCGACTCGTCGTAAATGGCCTCAATGATGCGCGTATGCGGGTGGTTGTCGGCCTTGGCCTTCTTGAGCACCAGCTCCGCGCTGCTTTGGATGATGCCCAGGGGGTTGCGTATCTCGTGGGCCACGCCGGAAACCATGCGCCCCATGCCCGCCAGCTTCTCCTGCTGGTGCAGCTCGGCCATGAGCTTTTCCTTCTCGGCCTGGCGCTCCGCGCTGATTTTGTCCACCCGGCGCAGAATGCCGATGAGCAGCCAGAACAGCACCATGCTGGTGATGAGCGAGGAGGAGTAGACCAGGCGCTCGAAGTTCACCACGGCCATGTAGTCGTCGGTGATGTCCTGGCTGAACTCCAGAATGCCCATGATGGGATTTTTGGCGCCGGGGCCGAAGTTGCGCTCCATGCGTAAGGGGGTGAACCCGCGCATGACCACGGTTCCGGGCCGCATTTCCAGGCGGAACAGGGCCGCGAAGTCGGACTCCTTGCTGAACAGTTCGAAGCTTGCTTCCTCGTGGTTCAGGGCGCGCTTCACGCCCTCTCCGGCCAGGCCGGTGCGCAGCACTAGGTTGGGGTCGGTGCAGTAGGTCACGCGTAGGTCAGGGTCGTAAATGCGCACCTCCTGCACGTGGAAGCTGTGGATGGTGGTGCGCACCACCTGATCGAGGCGGGTGAACTGCTCCGGGCTGCGCAGGCTTATTTGCCCAAAGCCGATGATGGTGGGCAGGGTGAAGCGGGTGAAGATCTGGTGCGAGAGATTCTCCGCAAGCAGCAGCCCGAACTCCTTCTGCTTCTCCAGCAGCACGCGCTCGGCGTGCTTGGAAAGGAACACCGAGAGCATCAAGTTGGTGCCCAGGATGAGGATGAGGAAGGTCCAGGTGAGAACCTTAACGAACTGCAGCGGCTTGTGCGCCCCAAGCAGGTTTTTGTAGAGGCCCAAGGTCTAGAACCTCCGCTCGTCGCGGTTTGCGGTGGTGAAGGCGCGCAGTTCGGCCTTTTCTTTCTCCAGGCCGCCCGCGCCCAGGCGGGCCTTGGCCAGCCGCTTGCCCAGCTCCACGGCGGGCTGGTCCACGGGGTTTATGCCCATCAGCCAGCCGGTAAGCAGCGTGGCCGCGCCAAGCAGCGCCATCATCTTGCCTGCGGCGGCGGTGTCGTCCGCCCCCAGGCGCAGGGCCAAAAGCGGCACGCCGCTTGCGCACAGGGCCATGCGCGTGCCCAGGGCCTCTGCGGGCAGCAGTTCGCCAAAGCACTTGCCCTGCAGGTAGTCGAAGATCTCCGGCATGTCCGCCGGGAAGGGCAGGCCCTTGGGGCCGCCAGCCCGCTCCACGAACAGGCAGGCCTTGTTGCGCGGGCCGTCCAGAAACATCTGGTTCACGCTGTGCTGATCGGTTACGCCCACGGCCGGAAGGGGCTGGCTGCCCAGCCCGCTCTTGCCCAGGCTCTCGGCCCAGAGCTGCGCGAACCAGTCGGCGAAGCAGGCCCAGGCCGGAATGTAGAAGAAGGTGATGAGCTCGCAGTAGCCCGCGTCCATGAGGGCCTTGCCCCAAACCGCAAGCTGAAAGGACGGATGCGCGGCCAGGGCTTGGGCGCTGAGCCCTTGGCCGGAAAGCGCGGGCTCGGCCAGGGGGGCTGCCACGGCCTGAAAGCCGCGCACCAGCCCGCGCCAGTCCAGGCCCAAAAATGCCGCAGGCACCAGGCCCACCGCGCTGATTGCCGAGTACCGCCCGCCCAGGTTGTCGGGCACGGGCAGGGTGCGGATGCCGAACTGGGCGGCCTCCTGGCGCAGGTAGCCCTTTTGCTCGTCGGTGTTCAGCAGCAGGTGGTCCTTCCAGGCGCTGGGCAGCTGGCTTTTCAGCCAGTCCTTCACCAGAAAGTACTGGCCGATGGTCTCGATGGTGTCGCCGGACTTGCTGACCACGTAGACCAGCGTGTCTTTGGCGCTCAGGCGCGAAAGGTGCGCCTCCAGGCTGGCGGCGTCCACGTTGTCCAGAATCCACAGGCTTTTGCCCTGGTGGCCGGGCAGGTCTTGCCCGGGGGCGAAGGCCTTTTGCAGCGCCCGCGCGCCCAGGGCCGAACCGCCAATGCCCAAGAGCAGCATGTGCGTAAAGCCCTTGAGGTACCCGGCCTCAAGCTCGGCCAGCTCTTTTTCCAGCGCAGCCATGAAGGGCGTGGCCAAAAAAGGCAGCCTGCCGCCCGCAACCTCGGCCGAGAGTTTTCCGGCCAGTACGCCCGCGCGGGCGCGCAGGGCGTCCGCCGTGGAAAGCTTGTCCCAGCAGGCGTTGGTCCAGTCCAGTACGTCCTGATGCGTGGAACCTGCGGTCATGGTGCTTCCCCCTTCGGGTTTGGGTTGTTTGCGCGCGGCGGCGGTTCGCCTTTGCCTCTATGCCTCGCCTGTGCCGGGTGTTTCTGCGGGCCTATTTGCCCAGCAGCACCTTGCCCACGCGCGCCAGGGCGGTCATCAGCACCTCGTCGGCCACGGCGTACGAGAAACGCACGCAGCGGTCATCGCCAAAGGCCGAGCCCGGCACCAGCGCCACGCCCGCCTCCTCCAGCAGGCGCGTGCACAACGCTGCGGAATCCGGCATTTCCGGGGTGTAGTACTTTTCCACCACCGGGAACAGGTAGAACGCGCCGTCTGGCTTGGGGCAGGTAACGCCCGGCCAGGAGCGGATGACCCCAAGGGCCAGGTCGCGCCTGCGCACAAAGGCCGCCTTCATCTCGTCCACCAGCGACCACGGGCCGGTCAGCGCGGCTATGGCCGCCTTCTGCGTCACGCTGTTGATGTTCGAGGTGCTCTGGCCCTGGATCTTGCCGCAGGCCTTCACCAGGTCGGCATGGGCCAGGGTCCAGCCCACGCGCCAGCCTGTCATGCAGAAGCTCTTGGAAAGCGCGCCCACAATGGCCACGTTTTCCGGGTGCCGCTGCCAGAAATTCGAGAGCGTGCTCGGCTTGGCGGGCTCGTACACCAGGCGGTCGTATACTTCGTCGGAAATGATGAAGATGCCGCGCGCCTTGGCCCAGCGGGCTATCTCGTCCAGCGCCTCCTGGGCGTAGTGCCCGCCCGTGGGGTTGCTGGGCGAGTTCATTATGAGCACCGAGGTGCGCGGGGTGCACACGGCCTCCAGATCGCGCACGCTTACCAGAAACCCGTTCTCCGGGTCCGTGGGCACAATGACCGGCACGCCTTCTGCCAGTTCCACCATGGGCGGATAGCTCACCCAATACGGCGCGGGAATCAGCACCTCGTCGCCGGGGTTCAACAGCGCCATGAGCAGGTTGTACAGCGCCTGCTTGCCGCCGCTTGTGGCGATTGCGTTTTCCGCCTTGGCGCTTACGCCGTAGAACTGGCCGTAATACCCGGCAATGGCGCTCCGCAGGTCTGGAATGCCCGGCACCGGGGTATAGCGGGTAAAGCCTTCGTCGATGGCCCGCTTTGCGGCCTCGCGCACGTGTTCCGGCGTGCCGAAGTCCGGCTCGCCCACCGCGAGGCTGACCACTTCGCGTCCCTGAGCCTTGAGCTCCTGGGCCTTGGCGTTTACGGCCAGCGTGGCCGAGGGCTTGAGTTTTTTGAGTCTGTCCGAAATGCGCATGGGGGTACCGTCCCTTGAGCGTGAGTGTAGGAGGCGGAGGCAAGACCGCCTGACCGCCTTTCTAGAGCAAAATCGACCGCAGGGAAAGGGGGAAGGGACGCCGCAGGGGGCAAGAGGAACCAAGGGGCGCTGCCCCTTGACCCCGGTCAAGAGAATTAATGTAACACCCGGCCAAGCGGGCCCAATAACGCCAGCGGGGCGGGGAGTTGCACACTCCCCGCCCCGATTTTTCTCCCTCACCCTTCCACGCATCCACCCGGTTCACCGGATCATCGACGCGAGGCGCCGTACCAGTCGCTGTCGCCGCCCTTTGCGCCCATGGGGTCGAGCGCGGTGAAACCTCATGAGAGGGAATCACCAGTGCGGGCTGCCCCGGACCACGAGCTTCATATGTCCCTTATATGCTGCCATCCGTTCATCTGGCTCTACAACTCGGACGACTACTGAATGGGCTCGTGTGCCCATGTGCTGGGGCAGCAAGACGACGTCAAGCGTGTTTCCTTGGCACTCTCCATAATGATGCACTGATTCCGGCAGGTTGTTTTCGTACCGCTTGCGGAGCACCAGCCTGTCGCCCTGGTAGTATTCTATGTCGAGCACGCACTTGGGACGGAAGAACAACGGTGGATATTTACCTTGGTATCGGATGGCCAGCTCGAATTCGTTGGCGAATGGCACTGTGAACGGCTCGCGGATCGTGGCACCTTTCTCCCAAAGCGCAATCTCCTGGCCGCTTGAAACCGTGTCGTAAATGTCACTTCGGAGGACCCTGTTCAGGAGTGCGGACGTGGGGGGATGCACGTTGGCCTGCCAGGCCAGGACTATGGCCGCCATGAACACGACAAGAGCAATGAGCATACGTCTTCTCGTGTTGCCATTTCGCTCTTTCATGTCACCACCTTCGCCGACTTGGCCGCTATCTGGGATCAAGCGATGAACCACGTTGTTCACGCCCTATCTCGTACATGCGCTGCCGCATTTGCGTTTCCCAATCCTGGCAGTTGTCGCTGGTACAGGAGTATGGCGAATCGCTCTTCGGCGGCCAACGCCGCAATGCTTCACGCGCGATGTCATCTGGAAAACTTTCGCTTCTGGGGCTGTAGTCGCCTTCCGTGTGCATTTTCTCTGAGCGGACGCCATCGGGAAACTTCCCGATATTGTCGCCAGTCCCGTCCTCAAACCAACCCTGAACGTGTTTGAGTTCCAGGTTGTGCTTGTCGAGCCACGGATTGGTGATCTCAGGCACAGAGCCAATGGGACTGTCCAGCGGTCGTTCCTTGAAAACAAACAGCCCCCACACGTCCACCCGGTTCACCGGATCGTCCACGCAGTAGCCGTACCAGTCGCTGTCGCCGCCTTTCTTCCCCAGCGGGTCAAGCGCGGTGAAGCGGCCGGTGTCAGCGTCGTAGTCTCTCCACACGAAGCGCGTCAGGCCGGTGTCGGCGTCAAAAAGCCCTCCCGCGAAGCCGAGGGGCAGGCGCACCACATCGCCCCGAATCTGCAACAGGTTTCCGAAGCTGTCGTATTGCATTGTCTGTACAACATGGCCATCTGTTGTGACAAGGGCCAGCGGCGTGCCGAGTTGGTCCGTGACGAGAAGATACGACACCGCGCCGTCGGTGACGCGAGCGAGGCGTCCTGCCGAATCATAAGCGTAGCGCCGGATTTCGGCGGAGTCGCCGAGGTTCAGGGTGCGCTCTGCAATGCGCCCCCTTCGGGGGTTTTCGGCATCGCGCCGGAATGAGAGAAATGGGGAGGGCATTGTGTCTCCTTGGCGTTTGTGCGCCAAGCGGGATGCTCCGCACAAATTACGCAATGATACCATGGGGTTTCTGAGCCGGACAAAAATGGAATGGTTTTGGGCGGTAGAAGGACAAAAAGAGCTGGTTGACAGGGGTTGGGGAAGATCAAGGAGCTCCCGCCCCTTTGACCCGCCAGAGGGCCTTCGGCCCTCTGTACACCCATTGGCGCAAAGGCCGCGTTCCCGGCGCGGGAGCACCGGAAACGCGACCTTTGCGCTGGAGTGCGTTGGCAAAACGTTTCCGCCAGAACGCTGTTCAATCAGAAAGGTCTGTTGCGCGGTTTGCGCGCAACAGACCTTTCTGATTGCATGAGGGAGTTCGGGGGGGATCATTCCCCCCGACGGGGCCAAGGGGCAGCGCCCCTTGATTGCTCCAGCGTGCCGCTCCGGGCGCTCGCCGCCGCTACTCCCCGCGCCGCGCCGTGGCCCGGAAGAAGGTATAGCAGAAAGCGCCCTCCGGGGTGGCGGCCTGCTCCAGCTCGCTGATGCCCGCGTCCCAGTCGGCCTGGGTCATCAGCTCCGCTTTCACGGCCTTTTCGCCCACGCCGCGCACCATGGCGATGAAGGTGTTGCGCGAGAATCCCTCGATGAGCTCCGGCCTGCCGCCGTCCACATAGACCATGCGCGGCTCCACGCGGGGCTGGCCGAACCCGGCGTGCCGCAGCAGGGGGTACAGCCTGCGCCCGATGAGCGCGTCGCCGCCCGCCTGGGCTTGCAGGCGCACCAGGCAGTCCACGGTCTGCCGGGCGCGGGGCGTTTCCGGGTGGCAGTAGAAGGAGCCGTGGTCGCCCTCGATGACCGTGAGCGCGCCGCCGGGCTTGAGCAGGCCGTGCAGGGCGCGCAAGGCGGTTGCCGGGTCGGGCAGGTGCTCCAGCACGAAGCAGACGAAGATATGGTCGTACGCCTGGGGCGCGGGCGGGTCGGCATCGCCGGACTCTGGTGCCTCGGCCAGACGCAACAGGTCGGCCTGGCGCAGCTCCACGTTGCGCAGGCCGCGCGCGTCCAGGGCGCGTTGCGCCAGCGCCAGGGAGTCAGGCGAGATGTCCACGGACACGAAGCGCGCTTGCGGATTGTTGGCGGCCAAGTGTACGGTTTGGCAGCCCGCGCCGCAGCCTGCCTCCAATACCAGCGCCCCGGCGGGAAAGCGCAAATCGCCGTAGAGCAGCCGGGCCAGGGTGTCCGCTTGGTCCTTGAGCCGCGCCGTCTCCTGCTCGGAATAGCCGTGAACGTACTGCGTCATGCCAACCCCCGGTGTTTGTGTGTTGTTCCGGGGGGAGGTACGCCGGGCCGGGCCTATGCGCCTTGTACGGAATTGCGGATTTGCCCTGGCGTGTAGCCCAGCAGCCGCTTGAAGGCCTTGGTCAGGTGGCTCTGGTCGGCGAAGCCTGCGCTGGCGGCGGCCTGGGCGATGGGCGCGCCCTGGCGCAGCAGCTCGTGGGCCCTGTGCGTGCGCAGCTGCATCAGCCAGGCGTGCGGGGTAAGGCCCGTGTGCCGCGCGAACACGCGGATGAAGTGATACGGACTCAGGCAGGCGATGCCCGCCAGATCGGAGAGGCAGAGGCTGGGCAGGCTGGCGTCGGTGTCGAAGCTGCTGCGCAGGTATTCTTTGACCCGCGCCACGGCGGCGTGCTCGTCCCCGGCCCGTGGCGAGCGCGGGGGCTCGTAGCTGTGCCGGGCCAGCAGCAGGGCAAAGGCCTGCAGCAGGGTGCAATCGCGCGCAAGCAGCGGGTTCGGCAGGTCTGCGGCCTGGTGCAGGGCGTGGGCGCGCAGCAGCAGCGCGGCCAGGGCGGGGTCGTGGATGACGCCGGAGGTGAAGAAGGGCAGGGGCACGCGCCTGCCCGCCATGTCCTGGGCCGTTTGCGCCAAAAAGTCCGGGGAAAAGTAGAACATGCGGTAGGTCCAGCCGTCCTCGGACGCGCTGTGCCCGGTGTGCGGCTCGTCCGGGTTGACGGTGTTCACCGCGCCCTGCGGGGCCACCAGCCCGGCCCCCCGGTACGAAAAGCCCAGGGCTCCGCGCTCGATGACGCCCACGCCGTAGCCTTCGTGGCTGTGCCGGGCAAAGCTTTGCGTGCGGAAGCTGGCCCGCATGAGCGTAAGGCCGGGGGGTTGCGGCGGCGACCAGACCTGGGCCTGGTCGGCCTGCGCCTTGGCGCCCTGCATCTGGCCGGTGCGTTGCCCGCGCCTGCCCGCCCCGCGCGTGTCTTTCTGCGCCGCCATACTGCCGCTTCCGCCGCCTGATGTTTCTAACGTCCGCGCCGCTTGCCCGCTGGTTTTCCGCTGGGCGCGCCGCCCGCCTTGCCACCCGAATTGCCACCCGAATTGCCTGGTCCGGAGCGGCGCGAGCCCGATTTCTCGCCGGACTTGCCGCCCGTTTGCCCGCCGCCGGATTTCCCGGCAGAGCGCCCGCCTCCGGCTTTGCCGCCGCCAGTGCGCTTCTGGCGTGCGCGGTCCGCCCGGCGGGAGTCCTCAACCGCCCGGCGTTCGCGGCGCGACAGCTCAGCGCCGGGAGCCTCGGGCTCGCCGGGCTTTTTGGCCTCCGGCACCAGCTCCAGGTCTATCTCCAGGCGGTCCAAATGCACGCCGATGAGCTTGGCGCGCACGGCCTGCCCCGCGCGGATGACGCGGCCCGTGCGTTCGCCCAGGAGCATCTCGCGTTCCTTGAGGTAGCCGTAATAGTCGTCCAGCATGGTGGACAGGCGGATGAAGCCCTCGGCCATGACCTCGGGCAGCTCCACCCAGAAGCCGTAGTCCGTAAGGGAGCTGACGATGGCCTTGAACTCGCGGCCTTCCTGTCCGCGCAGCACCAGGCAGGCATAGCGCTTGTTGCACTCGCGCTCGGCCTCTTGGCTTACGCGCTCGCGCCCGGAAAGGTGCTGGCCCATCTCGGCCAGCTTCTTGAAGCCCGGCGCGGGCATGTGCTGGTCGCCCAGGGCGCGCTTCACCAGCCGGTGCACAATGAGGTCCGCGTAGCGGCGGATGGGCGAGGTGAAGTGAGCGTAACTTTCGCTGGCAAGGCCGAAGTGGCCCTCGTTCTCCGGCTGGTATCTGGCCTGCTTCATGCTGCGCAGCACCATGCGGTTCACCAAAAACTCGCGCTCGGTGCCCGCAACGGAATGCAGCAGGCGGCCCAGGGCCTCGGGGGTGAAGTCGTCGTCGCTGAATTTTCCGGCGCGCGCGCGTTTGGGCGCGGCCTCGCCGTCCAGGCGGGAAAGCAGCGTGTAGAGCGTTTCCAGCTTTTCGCGGTCCGGCTCGGCGTGCACGCGGTACAGGCAGGGCAGGGCGTGGGCTTGCAGGTATTCGCTCACGGCCTCGTTGGCGGCGATCATGAATTCCTCGATGAGCTGGTGGGCGAAGTGCCGCTCGCGCTGCACCATGGCTTCCGGGTTGCCTGCGGCGTCGAAGCGCACTTCCCCTTCGGGCAGGTCGAAGTCCAGGCTGCCGCGCTCAAGCCTACGCTCGCGCATCTGGCGGGCAAGGCCCTCGGCCAGGTCCAGCATGGCGACGACGCTGTCGCCCGCGCCGCCCGCAACCTCCTTCGCCAGCTCTGCCCGCGCCTCGGGCATTTTTTCCACGCACACGTCGCGGGCGCGGTCATAGGTCAGCCGGGCGTGGCTTTGTATGACCGCGTTCATGACGCGCACCTCGCCGGGCAGGCCGCGCGCGTCCATGTCCATGCACACGGCCATGGCGAGCCGGGGCACGTTCGGGTTCAGGCTGCACAGCCCGTTTGAAAGGGCGTGGGGGAACATGGGCTCCACCGACGCCGGGAAGTAGTAGGAGTTGCCGCGTTCGTAGGCCTCCAGGTCCAGGGCCGAGCCCACGGGCACGTAGTGGGCCACGTCGGCTATGGCCACCCAGAGGCGGTAGCCCTTACCCTTTTGCTCGCCCTCCATTCGCTCGACATAGATGGCGTCGTCGAAGTCCCGCGCCGTGGCGCCGTCGATGGTGACGAAGGGCACGCCGCGCAGATCCTGGCGATTCCTGAAGTCGGCCTCGGCGGGCTGGGCGGGCAAGGCGGCGGCCTCGGTCAGCGCCTCTTTGGGGAAAATCGTGGGCACGCCGTGGTTGGCCTTGACGAGCGCCTCCTGCACTCCGGCCTCGTTCTCCGGTCCCAGACGGGAAAGCACCACGCCTTCCCATACGGCGGCGTCCACCTGGTCGCCCGGCGCGGCGAGGACGATGTCGCCGTTTTGCAGGCCCAGGGCGGCGTCGGTGTCGTGGGTCAGCACGGCGAAGTCCAGGCGCGGGTCGGTGGGGCGGCACAGATAGCTGCCCGGCCCGGCGGAGCGCATGACGCGCACGGTGAGCACGTTCTTGCCGCGCTCGATGATGCGCACCACGCGGCCCTCGTGGTTCTTGCGGGCGTTCTCCCGCGTGATGGCCACGGCGACCCTGTCGCCATGCCAGGCTCCGGCGGTGTCCTGGCCCAGGAACACGTCCTTGCGGCGGGGATCGTCGGGGATGAGGAAGGCCACGCCGGAGCGCTGCACCTGCACCTTGCCGGTGATGAGGTTCACGCGGTCCATGGGGGCGTAGGCGCGGCCCAGCTGGATGAGCTTGCCCTGGGCCACCAGGTCCTTGAGCATGGAGTCCACATCACCCTTCTTGCGGCGGTGCAGGCCCAGCATGGGCACTATGTCGTCCGGGGAAAGGGGCCGCCTGGACTCGTTCATGATCTTGAGCAGGGTGCGGTGGTCTGTGGGGGGCGGCGGGGAACTGGGGTTTCTTTTGGACTTTTTCACGTGGGTCTCACTGCGCGAAGGCGCGCTGGTTGGAAGGAAATTCTGGAGGTTGACGCGCGGCCAGGAGCGGTGCTCCGGCGCGGAGGGACAAAGACAGGGGCTGGTCGGCGGGGCTTCAGAGAAGCTCCCGTGCGGCCAGGGGCCGGTAGTGTGCGGCCAAATAGTTCAGGCCGGCCGCGAACCAGTCGTCAAAAGGGGCCTGCGCAAAAAAGCTTGGCCCGAAGACCAACTCGGTGCGCAGCACCCAGAAGGCCTCGGCTCCGGGCAGCTTGGCCAGCTTCACGGCGTCCTTGGCCGTGGTGACCACGTGGGCCCCGGCCGCCGCAGCCTGGATGCGCTGCAGATCCTGGGCGGTGAAGGCGTGGTGGTCGGCAAAGGGCAGTACGGCCCTGGGAGCGCGGCCCAGCAGCGCCTGCGCCGTTTGTGCGGCCTGGGCCGGGTTGGCTATGCCGGTGGCCAGCAGGTAGTCCTCGCCGCCGAGGTCGGCCGCGCGCGCCGCGCCGTCTACGCGCAGCAGGCCCTTGGGCGCAAGGCCGAAGGTATACACCGGCTTTGCGAAGCGCTCCAGCCTGCGGTGAATGGCCTGGGCCAGCTCCTGCGGCAGCGAGGGTTCCAGGGCGTGCGGGGTCTTGAGGCAGAAGGCCGAGGCGCGCCACAGGGCGCTTGCGCCCTCGCGCCAGGTTCCGGCCGGGCACACGCGGTTCCAGCCTTCGGCCAGATCGTGCGGCGTCAGCAGCACCAGGTCCATGTCGCGCTTTACGGCCAGGTGCTGGAAGCCGTCGTCCAGCAGCACGAAGTCCGGGTCGAAGCGCGTGTAGCCCCACGGGCCGGAGCGCAGGCGCTTGGGGTCTACCACCACGCGGGCCAGCGGGTGCGAACGCGCCAGCAGCAGGGGCTCGTCGCCGCAGCTTTGGGGGTTTTCCGTGGGGCTGACGAAAAGCGGCAGGCGGTGGGGCCTGGCCCCGTACCCGCGTGAAAGCACCAGGGCGCGTTCCTCGCGTCGGCCTGCCCAGTGCAGAATATGGCCGCAGAGCGGGGTTTTGCCGCTGCCGCCCCAGCCGATGTTGCCCACGCTGACCACCGGGCAGTTGGGACGCCAGGTGGCCAGGCGGTCCGCCTCGTAGGCCCAGCGGCGCAGGCGCAGGGCCTGCCCGTAGAGCACGCCAAGGGGGAGCAGGGCGGGCCTCAGGCGGCGTTGCAGTTCAGATATGTCCATGGGCGGGACGCGGGGGCCGCCCCCCCGTGGGCGGAGGCGGCCTGCGCGTGAGTTGTGCGGCTAGTCGCGGCTGGAGCCGAAGAGGCGCAGCAGCATGAGGAAGAGGTTCAAAAAGTCCAGGTACAGGGTGAGCGCGCCCAGGATGGTGCCCCGGCGCACGGCGGTGCCGTCGTCCATGGGCATGGCCTCGCCCATGTACTTAAGCTTCTGGGTGTCGTAGGCGGCAAGGCCCGTGAACACAATGACGCCGATGACCGAGATGCCGAAGCTCATGGCCGAGCTCTGCATGAACATGTTCACCACCGAGGCGATGACAATGCCGATGAGGCCCATGAACATGAAGCTGCCCATGCCGGTCAGGTCGCGCTTGGTGACCATGCCGTACACGCTGGTGGCGCCGAACATGCCCGCCGTGACCACAAAGGCCTGGAAGATGCTGGCGCCGCTGTATACATAGAAAATGGACGAGAGCGTAAGCCCGGTGAGGGCGCTATAGCCCGCAAACATCAGGCTGGCCGTTGTGCCGGACATTTTCTGGATGGCGGCGGACAAGGCGATGACCAGACCGAACTGGGCGATGACCAGACCGATGAGCAGCACGGGGCTTTGCATGATGACCATGCCAAGCGGGCTGGCTGCGGTGAACCAGGCCACGCCAGCGGTGAGCATCAGGCCAAGGGACATCCAGCCGTACACGCCGCGCATGAAGGCGTTGACGGTGTCCGCCCGGCCGATGGTGCGGGTTCCGGGATAGCTGGGATATTGTGCCATTTCACGATCCTCCTTGAAGGAATGCTGACGAAGGTGCGCGCGGATGGTCCGCGTATCCTGGGCAAGATAAGCTCTGCCAAGGGCTTTGGCAAGGGGAGGGGGGGTGGCGCTGCGGCGCGGGGCGCGCTTGTTCTTGGCAAGAGCGCGGGGATTGTATAGGCTTATACGATCTTTCGCCGCGCTACGGCGGGGCGAAAGCGGCGGCCTGGCGCACCTTCAAACATCGTGGCGGTTCAATGATGCATTTCTGGGCGGCGAACGCGCACTTCGCCTTGGTCGTGCTTGCTGGTTCGGCGCTGGCCCTGTGCATTTTCCGGGCGCGCAACAGGCGCGAGCACGCCCTGGACATGGGCCAGCGCAACCTTCTGGCCACCAATTTCGGCTTCTTCACCACGCTGTATACATTCTTTTTGGGCTTCGCCGTAATGACGCTCTGGCAGAACTACAGCGACACCGACACCAAGCTGACCCAGGAGACGGACCTGCTGGTGGTGGAGTACCGGCTTTCGCACAGCCTGAAAGGCACGGACAAGCTGCGCGCCCTGCTGCAGGAATATGCCGCCGTGGTGGCCGAGGACGAATGGCCCGCCATGAACCTGGGCAAGGGCAGTTCCAAGGCTGCGGCGCTGTACGAGGACATTTGGCGGGAAACCAGCAGCCTGCGGCCACAGAAGATGGAGGACCAGTTCGTCTATTCCATCATGCTGAACAACCTTGTGGAAGTGAACAAGCTGCGGCACTTTCGCCTTTTGCAGGTGAACGGGAGCCTGTACCCGCCGCTGTGGGTCATCTTGTACCTGGGCGTTGGCTTCACCATCATCGGCTTCTACTTCGCAAGCGTGGAGAACAAGATCAGCGACGGCGTGTATATCGTCACCACCCTGGTCATGATCTTCGCCAACCTGTATATCGTCATCGCCCTGGACAGGCCCTTTGGCGAACCGCTGTGCTTAAGCCCGGACCGTTTCCTGGAATCGTTGCAGGCCATGCGCGCCATCACCGCATCCCTGTAGTCCGGGTGGCGCCGCCGGGCCGCTGTTTTTGCTTGTTTTGATGCCGCACTGGTTTTGCGCATTGTGACGCTCAACGATCAAACACGAACACAATGAGGATCCGCGCATGAAACTGAAGTCCCTGCTCCTGGCCCTGGCCCTTGTGGCGGCCCTGGCCTCCTCCGCCCTGGCGGGCACCCCGGCCACGGTGCATTTCTTCGTCGTTCCGGCCGCCGTGTCGGACGAGAAGCTGCACGACCTGAACACCTATCTCATCAAGAACGCCGGGGGCTTCACGGCCTCCCGTTCCACCGGCGGCGACATCGGCACCCTGGGCAAGGAGTACGCGCCGGAAAACGTGTCCTACATGGTCTCCGCACCCAAGAACATGGGCAAGGAAATCGGCGCGTACCTGAAGCAGAAGCTGGGCCTCAAGCAGGTGTTTCTGCTCACCTGGCCTGCGGAGCGGTTGGCGGAGTAAACGCCGTCCCCTTTCCCGGTCCGCCCGAGCCGCCTGATTCGGGGCGAAGCCCCCTTGGCTTTCCCCCGCGCTTTGGCTAGTCTTGCGTCTGCACCTTTGGGCGGCGCGGGGTATGCGCACGCCCTTTCTTCACACGTGTGGGCCTGTGCGCCATAATCCCAAGGAGTTCTCATGCAGATCCTCTCCAGTCAGGTAAAAAGCTACATGGACCGTTCGTCCTGGATTCGCCGCATGTTCGAGGCAGGCATCGAGCTCAAGAAGCAGTACGGCGAGGACCAGGTGTGCGACTTCAGCCTGGGCAACCCGGACCTGCCGCCGCCCGCGTGCATCGCCACCGGCCTGCGCGACATCGCCGACGAGGCCGGGCAGCCCTTCGCCTTCGGCTACATGCCGAACTTCGGCTACCCCCACGTGCGCGAGGCCCTGGCAAAGGAAGTTTCCCGCGAGCAGGGCGTTGACGTGCCGCCGGACAGCCTGGTCATCACCTGCGGCGCGGCCGGGGCCATAAACACCTTCTACCGCGCGGTCATAGAGCCCGGCGACGAGGTGCTTTGCCCCGCGCCGTACTTTGTGGAGTATGGCTTCTACATCGAGAACCACGGCGGCGTGCTCAAAACCGCGCCCGCCAAGCCCGGCACCTTCGACCTGGACGTGGCCGCCCTTGAGGCCGCCATCACCGACAAAACCCGCGTGCTGCTCATCAATTCGCCCAACAATCCCACGGGCGTGGTCTACCCGCTGAAAACGCTCAAAGAACTTGCCGCCATGCTGACCCGCAAGAACGCGGGCCGCGCGCGGCCCATCTTTTTGCTGGCGGACGAACCCTACCGCTTCCTGGCCTTCGACGGCATCACGGTGCCCTCGTTGTTGCCGCTGTATCCGTACACGGTGGTGGTCAGCTCCTTCTCCAAGAATTTGTCCCTGGCGGGCGCGCGCGTGGGCTACGCCCTGGTGAACCCGGCCATGCCGGGCAAGAGCGAGCTGGTGGCGGGCATCATCCTGGCCAACCGCATCCTGGGTTTTGTCAACGCGCCCGCCCTGGCGCAGAAGCTGCTCTTCAAGGCTCTCGGCTCCCAGGTGGACGCGGGCATTTACGCCAAGCGGCGCGACGCCATGAAAAAGGTGCTGGACGCGGCGGGCTACGAATACCCCCTGCCGCGCGGGGCGTTCTACTTCTTCCCCCAGGCCCCCGGCGGCGACGACGTGGCCTTTGTGAGCCTGCTGGTGGAGGAACGCATTCTGGCCGTGCCGGGCAAGGGCTTCGGCTGCCCGGGCCACTTCCGCCTGGCCTTCTGCGTGGGCGAGGAGGTCATCAACCGCTCTGCCGAGGGTTTCAAGCGCGCCATGGAGAAGGCCAAGGCCGCCAAGTAAACTCCCCGTCTTTCGCCGCAACAATAAAAACCGCCCCTGGCCTCCGGTGTTCCGGCTGGTCAGGGGCGGTTTTTATGCGATTTGGGAAGGCTGCTTCGGGCGATTCGAAACAAACAGATCGAGAGGGAATCGGTCCGGGTCTGTGCAGCCCATTGTTTGCAATGAGCAGTTCGGTATGTTTGGCATACCTTGTAGTACCGTTCCAATATTATATATCCATTTTGATCTTGGGCCAATAATGCAAAGCAAATACCAGATTATCGAGATGCATCAAAATATTCTTTGTCTTTGGTCCTCATGGGGACATGTGTTTTCAAAGTACTCGATTTGAGGTACATTAACTCTGTTGTTGAACTTAGTGTTCCAAATACGTGTGTGGTGTGCACATTTGTTGCGCAATGTGTTCAGTGTTTCGAGCCAACTTCCAAATACAGGGCAAATGGAATCATCAATCCTAGAGCATATCAATGTTTTGTATTCAGGCTTTAACATTCTGTAGTAGCAATTCAGCATGCCGAAATCCCACGTTTCAATGACCACCCAGAATGGGATTTCCATATTCTTTGTTTTGTGCCAAACGATGCAATCCTCTCTGCTCTTTTCAATGAGCGCTTGTTGTTTTGTTAGAAATTTCAGCCAGGTGGATTGGCCATTATCATTCAGTTTTTTGAATTTTGGGCGAATGAGATTCTCATCAATATAGGCCAGAGGGGAAACGCGGCCAAGTTCGTGTGCTATTATTGACCGTGTAAAAATCTCTATTTCCTTTCAAGTGCGTCAAAGACTAAAATGCGCAGCTTCTTGTCGAGCAAATACAATGCGAAAATCGAGTTGAAGGATGTCCCCGAAAGAAAAGTATCATGACGCTTGAGGCTCCAGTTGCTTCCAAGGCTTTCCTTTTTTGCTTGGCCCTTTTCGTCAAAGCAAATTTCCCTGCATGGATACCAAAACCCACTGAGTTGGTAGTAGCCGACCTGGGCAAGTTTTCGTATCGCTCGCGTCGAGTCCTCAATGGTCATGCCGCGCGACTCAAGGATCGACAGCAACTCTTGATATGATTTGTATGGCTTGGGTGGGGAGGCTGGCGGCATAAATAAGATCGCCCAAGCTTACCGCAGACAAAGTCTTTGGCAGAGGCCTGGGCTCAGTGAGAGAATACTATTCTCGGTGGCTGGCACAGTCAAGTCCTTTGGTCGAATTGCGCGTATAATTGGCGTTTCTCAAACGGCGCATGGTTAATACGATACAAGTATAACCAGTTTCCTCGCAAGTTAGCAAGGCCAGGGTATCACACGACATTTGTGTCTATCTCTTGAATGAAACACGCTTGCTTTCTGCATAACGCCGGGGGGGCGCGCAGCCCCCCGGCGGCCCGTTCCGGGTACAGAATACGGGCAGCGCCCTTGTATTCTCTTCTCTTTGCTCTCTCTACACTTCGATGCCAGCGGCGTTGACGGCGGTCATGCCGCCTTCCACGCTGACGATGTTGGTGAAGCCGTTGTGCGCCAGGGTGACGAAGGCCTCGTAGGAGCGTGCGCCGGTGTTGCACATCAGCACTATCTGCTTGTCGCGCGGGAGCTCGTGCAGGCGCTCGGCCAGATCGCCTTGCGGAATGTTGAACCAGCGTCCGGGGTGTTTCTCCAGCAGGTGCTCTATGCCGTGGTGCTCGCGGCAATCCAGGATGATGCGGTCTTCGCCATCGTTCCAGAGGGCGGCGAACTCATCCACGTGGATGCCTTTGACGCGCCCGGCGATGATGTTGTCGGCCACGTTGCCCAGCACGTTCAGAATATCCAGCGCGGCGGCGAAGGGCGGGGAGTAGGCCAGCTCCACGTTGCCCAGGTCGTAGGCGGTGGGACCGGAGGGCAACAGCGCGGCGACCACGTCCACCTTGCCCACCAGGGCGTCGCCCATGGCGGCCAGCCCTTGCATGCCGAGCACCCGGCCCGTGCCGCGCTCCACCACAAGGTCCAGGCTCATGAGGCCTTTTTCGGGGTAGAAGTGGGCGCGGTCGAGCATGCCCGCGTGCACGCACAGGGCGTCGAACCCGGCGGCCTTGGCGGCGGGCAGGGTGAGGCCGGTGCCTGCGGCGGCGAGGTCGAAAAGCTTGACGCACCAGGTGCCCACCACAGGCGGGAAGGTGGCCTTGCCCCCGGCCAGGTTGGTGCCGATGACGCGTCCCTGGCGGTTGGCCATGGAGCCCAGGGGCAGGTAGACCGGGGCCTTGGTCAGGGCGTGGGGCAGCAGCACGCAGTCGCCCCCGGCGAAGATGGCCGGGTCGGAGGTGCGCAGGGTTTCGTCCACAAAGACGCCGCCGCGTTCCGAGACGTTGAGCCCGGCGTTCTTTGCCAGCTCGGAGTTGGGCCGCACGCCCACGGACATGATGACCAGATCGGCGTCGAGGCTGCCTTTGTCGGTTATAACGCGGGCCACGCGGCCGTCGGGCCCGGCCTCGAAGGACTGCACTTGCTCGGCCAGGCGGAACTCCACGCCCTTTTCCTTCATGTGGCGCAGGGCCATGCTGGCCAGATTATGGCCGCTCACGCCGGGCAGAAGCTGGTCGCGGAACTCGATGACCGTGGTCTCGATGCCCCAGAGGTCGGTGAGGGCGACGGCCATTTCCAAGCCGATGAAGCCCGCGCCGATGACCACCGCGCGGTTCACGCCGCCAGCGGCGGCCAGGTCGCGGATGCCTTGCGCGGCCTCCAGGCTGTTCACGGTGAAGATGCCGGGCAGGGTGGCGCCGGGCACGGGCAAAATCACCGGGCTGCTGCCCATGCCGAGCACCAACTGGTCGTAGGCCAGCACTTCCTCCTTGCCGGTGGGCAGGTGGCGCAGGGTCACGGTCTTGGCCGCGCGGTCTATGGCGATGGCTTCGGTCTCGGCGCGCACGTCCACGCCCTTGGTCTTGCGGAAGAATTCAGCGTCGCGCACCATGTGGAAGGCTGTTTTGCGCAGTTCGGCCACATCGGCCACCTCGCCGGAAACAAAGAAGGGAATGCCGCACCCGCCGTAGGAGAACAGTTTCTCGCGGTCCACCAGGGTGACGCGGCTGCCCGGCTCCAGGCGTTTGAAACGTGCGGCGGCCTTGGGGCCTAGGGCCACCGCGCCGATGACGACGACATGCTGCGACATGGAGGGCATCCTTTGCGTTGGAGGTTGCTGCTTGCGTGTTCCTGCGCCCGCAGGGCCCGGCCCCTGGCGCGTTGCGTTCGTGTGGCGCGGCCGTCTGGGCCGGGCGCCTGGCCCGCAGGCCGGTGAAACGAGCCGGCGCAGTCGAAAGCGCGGGCACGGCCTGCCGCCCCGCGTGGAAAAATTCGTGCCCGGCCATGTGGCCGGACAATCCGTTTCGGCCCGGCGCAAGCCTTTGCTCCGCCGGGGGGGGGACCCGGGCGCAGGCGCGGGCCGTGCGGCCTCTGCGTTCCTGCGCCCCCTGGTCTTTGCGCGGGCGTTACCTGCCGCGCCCGTTTCGCGTGCAGGCCCGGTTGCCGCCGGTCCTTCTGGCGCAGGCGTTTCTGCCACAGGCTCCGCGGCCCTTGCCGCCCTGGCCTTGGCCGCCCTGGCCCCGGCCCTTGCCGCCAGCGCCCTGGCCTTGGCCAGCTCCCTGACCCATGCCCTGGCCGCCAGCACCCTGGCCCGCGCCCTGGCCGCCAGCACCCTGGCCAGCACCCTGGCCCGCGCCCTGGCCACAGGGGCCGCGCCCCTTGCCTGCTCCCTTACCCTGGCCCTGCGGGCCTGTTCCATCTCTGTTCGGCATAAATCCTCCTTGGCCGTATGCGGCCGTTTGCAATAGGAGGAAGCATCAGTCGTGCCGTTGCTGAATCATGATATGTTTCTGGGAGCTTGACAAGGGAGGAGGGCGGAGTAGAACGGTCTTCGGGCTCGAATCGCGCCCACTTTTTCACATCGGGCGTGTTTTGCGCCCAATGTTCCGCCCGCCACACGGGCTTTCCTCCAGAAAAGGTCTGCAATATGAGCTTCCTGCGCGACATCTCCTGCGAGCACATCATGGACAGCCTGGCCGACGGCGTGTTCACCGTGGACCCGGACTGGAACATCACCTTCTTTAACCGCGCCGCCAGCGCCATAACCAAGGTGCCCCGGGCCGAGGCCCTGGGCCGTAAATGCTGGGAGGTGTTCCGCTCCAGCATCTGCGACGGCTCCTGCGCGCTCAAGGCCGCGCTCAAGGCCGGGGAGAGCCGCAGCAACCGTTCGCTCTTCTTCGTCCGGCCCGATGGCGAGAAGGTGCCCATCAGCATTAGCGCCGCGCCCCTGCGCGACCGCCGGGGCAATATCGTGGGCGGGGTGGAGACCTTTCGCGACCTCTCGGCCCTGCGGTTGATGCAGCAGAAGCTGGACAGCATGTACCGCGTGGAGGACATTCTGAGCCGCAGCCCGGCCTTTCAGCGCACTTTGGGCATTCTGCCGCAGATTGCGTCCAGCGGCTCCACCGTGCTGGTGCTGGGCGAATCCGGCACGGGCAA
>DIVX01000172.1 GCA_002422505.1 Desulfovibrio sp. UBA6121 | reverse complement strand
AGGCGATGTCCGTGCCGCTGCGCAGAGGCACGTGGTGGTCGCTGCGGGCGCTGGTGCGCGAGAACTTCGGGTCCACATGGATGACCTTGGCCCCGTTGTCTTTGGCGCGCAGCACCCACTTGAAGGAGATGGGGTGGTGCTCGGCAGCGTTGCTGCCCATGATGAGAATGGCGTTGGAGTTCTTGATGTCAATCCAGTGCTGGGTCATTGCGCCGCGTCCGAACGACTCTGCCAGAGCCGGTACAGTCGGGCTGTGTCAAACACGGGCCTGATGGTCTATCTGGTAGACCCCCATGCCCCGGAGCATCTGGACCGTTACCGCGCATTCCTCGTTGTCCATGAGGGCGCTGCCCAGGTGGAACACGGTGTCCAGGCGGTTCACCACCTGGCCCTTGTCGTTTTTGGCCGTGAAGTCGCGGTCGCGGGTGTCCTTCATGCGGCGGGCGATGGTGGAAAGCATGAAGCTCCAGTCCTTTTCCACCCAGTCCGTGGCGCCGGGGGCGCGGTACAGCGGCTTCACAATGCGGTGCTCGTTCACGTGCAGGGCGCGGAAGGCTGCGCCCTTGGCGCACAGGGAGCCCTCGCTCACGGGGTAGTCGGGGTCGCCCTCGGAGCTGATGAACTGCCCGTTCTTGACGTACATGATGATGTTGCAGCCGCAGGAGCAGTAAGGGCAGATGGAGACGACCTCTTTGGCCCCCGCCGTTTTCATGCTGGTTGCGTAGGCCTGGGCGGGCTTGACGTTGAGGCCAAGCCTGGAGAGCCCGAGACAGGCTGTGCCAGCCCCAAGCAGTTTAATGAACCCTCGCCGTGAAACGGTCATGCTTCCTCCTTCGGATTTCCCCACTGGCCTTGGTCTGGCCATGCCAAATCCCACAACAGAACTTCGCTGTGTCAAATATGATAGAATTGGTGACAGACGTCAATATTAGGAACCATTTTCTTTAACAGAAAATGGCGAAGGGCCAGAGCCGCTCCGGGCTTGCACGAGAGCAGCACCTGTCGGGCCTTCTTGTCTGGCCGGGAGCGTCGGTGGTTAAGGCAAGAGCTCTGGGCTGCGGATCGGGGCGGGGGGGGGCGCTTCGGGGATTATTCGTCCACGCGCTGTTCGTTGTAGAAGTCCTGCAGGTTCCATTTCAGGATGAACACGCCCAGGTTGCTCACCTCGCCCGTGCGCAGGGGCTCCCACCTGAGCTGCCCCTCGTCGTCGTAGACGGCCTCCGCCGTGAACTCGAAGCCGAGGGAGGTCTCCTTCTTTTCCAGATCGTTGAAGCCGTTTCTCAGCACGGCGTTGACCAGGAAGTCCTGCTCCAGCTCCTCCTCCAACTTCGCCTTGAAGCGCAGGGTGAAGCAGCTGCCCTTGCGCAGTTCCGGGAAGATTGCGCCCATGGCCGCGTTTTTGACCACGAAGCGCAGGCCGGTGGTGGAAAGGTTCGCCAGCCGCAGGTCGCTGTCCGGGGCGTTGGTGCTTGTGGCCAGGGGAGTGCGCTCGTTCGCCACGGCCTTGGGCGGCAGCTCGCGCCACAGGGTAAGGTCAGATACGCGGCTCTCGCTGGCCTCGACCCGGACGCAGCGGCGCTGCTGGGCCTCGAAGATGTCCTCTGGCCGCTCCAGCACAAAGAGCACCAGTCCGGCCGGGCTGGCCTTGACGGCCACGATGCGGCTTTGGAACTGCAGGAACACCGTCCGGCCCTTGTTCTCCCGCTCGCGGATGCGGAAATAGGAGGACAGGCGCGAGCCGACAAAGGACGCCGAAGCGCTCTTGAGCGAGGACACCTCAAGGGTAACCGAGCTCTTGTCGAAGGAGATGATGGAGGCGGAGATGGTCTTGAGGTTGGTGATGCCCGCTTCCAGGGTCAGGTTGATCTTGGCGCGCTGGTCCACGGCGTCCGCGAGGATTCGTTCTGTGCGCTCTATTTTTTGCTGTTTTAATGACTGTTTCGCGTCGTTTTTTGACCAAAGGGCACACACGGATGGAACCTCGTACTGTTGCGGCGAAGGAGCGGCTTGTGCTCCAGCTTGATTTCGTGGTGCACGGTATCCATTTGTTTGGCGGCTTGCAACGCCTGATGTATGACCGGCAGCGCATTGGGCTGGTTCATGACGGGAACAATAATCGTGTTGCCGACGGACGCGCTTTTTTGCCTTTGCTGTCGTCAAGCAAGACAGCCTACACCCAGACTGGGGCCGTTCCCGTCTGGCCTGTTTGACGGGCAAGGTTGGGAAGAGGGTTGGGACAGGATTTTAGGCAAAGAAAAAAGCGGCTAGGTCTGGCACCTAACCGCTCGATATTTTCCTGGCGTCCCCAAGGGGATTTGAACCNNGTCCTGGACCAGGCTAGACGATGGGGACATGGTGAGAGGTGGCTGGGGGACGAGGAATCGAACCTCGATTGGCGGAGCCAGAACCCGCAGTATTGCCTTTATACGATCCCCCAGCAGGTTGCGAGGGCACGTGATACTGGCTTCGGGGTGAGTTTGTCAACCCCGAAGTTGTGCCCTGCGCGAAAAAAAACTACAGCGCGCGCGAAAGACGGCGGGTGCGCTTCTTGAGCTTGTTGATCTTGCGGCGCAGCTGGGTGCGCTCCTGGCGGGCTTCCACGGTGCCCTTCTGCACGCGCATGTCGCGGATGGTCTTCTTGAGGGTGAAGATCTGGTCCTTGTAAGGGGACACGGCGCCCTCTTCGTCCTTGATGCCGAAGACGCCCTTGATGGCCACGACCAGCTCTTCTTTCTGCATGCCGCTGGCGCCCACAATGGAGGGGATCTTCTTCGCCACCACGAGCTGGCGCAGCTCCTTGGCGGTCATCTTGTCCAGGGGCTTGGTCAGGCCCAGGCTCTCAAAGCTCATTTCCAAAATTTCCTGGCTCATTTCCGTCTCCTTGACGCCCCTTCGGGGCGAGTATTCGCGTCGTTTGCCGCGCCCTCATCGGGCAGGCTGGAAAAATGCCGCACATAGGCCAGATAACAACGGCCAACGGCGGTATCCGGGTCGAACTTACCTAACAGCCCGCCGAGATTGCTCGGCTTTTTGGTGCGCAGAACCGGCGTCGATGGTTCGGCGTTATTCTGCAGCCCCAAAGGAACTCTGCCATCTAGCAGCTCGAAACGCACTTTGTCAAAGACTTCTTTGCCAAAAAATGCGTTCACCCGCTCCAGAAGCTCAAAAACATAATAACTCAGCTGCTGTGCAGCTATCGAGTCCTGGGCGAAGAGCACCAGGGTGCCGTCCTTGTGGCCCAGGGGCCGGGCAAGCTCGGCCACCTCCGGCCCGACGACGCTTTCCCATTCCCGCCACAGGCGCACCAGGCTCAGGCCGCCCTTCTTGTCGTAGCGGGAAAGCAGCCGCAGGATGAGCTCTTCCCCCACGCGGCGGTGGCGCGACTCCCGTCCCGGATGCTGCATTCTGCGCCGCGCCCTCATGGCCATAATCCTTTGTCCGGGCGTTTCTCGGGCTGGCCTTTCCGGCGGGCCACGACGGGCGTGTGCTGGCTGCGGGCGCGCATCATGCTTGGCTCCTACCCTTGAACGCCTCCGCGCGCAAGGCCTCAAATGGCACCGGGCGCGCCGTGGCGGGGGGGCATCTGCACTGTTGCCGCCGGGCCGGGCTTCTGGTAACAGCCCTCTTCTACGTCTAAACCGAGACCACCGGAGGATCACCCATGGCCAAAAAGCCCGTCGCCAGCCCTGAAGAACTTCGCCAGGAGGCGCTCTCCACAGCGCTGACCACCATCGAGCGCAAGTTCGGCAAAGGGGCCATCATGCGCATGGACGACGGCGCCGCCCTGGTCGCCATCCCGGTGATTCCCACCGGCTCCATCGGTCTCGACATCGCCCTTGGCGTGGGCGGCATCCCCAAGGGCCGCGTCACCGAAATCTACGGGCCGGAGTCCTCCGGCAAGACGACCTTGACCCTGCACCTGGTGGCCGAGTGCCAGAAGCGCGGCGGCACGGCGGCCTTCATCGACGCCGAACACGCGCTCGACGTGGCCTATGCCCGCCGCCTGGGCGTTAAGACCGAGGAACTGCTTATTTCCCAGCCGGACTTCGGCGAGCAGGCCCTTGAAATCGCCGACCTGCTGGTGCGCTCCAACGCGGTGGACCTCGTGGTCATCGACTCCGTCGCCGCGCTTATTCCCCAGGCCGAACTTGAGGGCCAGATGGGCGAGACCCAGGTGGGCGGCCAGGCCCGGCTTATGAGCCACGCCCTGCGCAAGCTCACCGGCACCATCCACAAGTCCCGCGCGGTGGTGGTGTTCATCAACCAGATCCGCATGAAGATAGGCATGACCGGCTACGGCAGCCCGGAAACGACCACCGGCGGCAACGCGCTCAAGTTCTACGCCAGTATCCGCATAGACATTCGCCGCATCCAGAGCCTTAAAGATAAGGAAGAGGCCTACGGCAACCGCACGCGCATCAAGGTGGTCAAGAACAAGGTGGCGCCGCCCTTCCGCGAGGCCCTGGTGGATATCCTCTACGGCACCGGCATGAGCCGCGAGGGCGAGCTCATCGACCTGGGCATAGAGCACAAGATCATCGAGCAGAGCGGCTCCTGGTTCGCCTTCGGGAGCGAGCGCCTGGGCCAGGGCAAGGAGAACGTCCGCGCCATGCTCATAGAAAACGCCGAGCTGCGCCAGAAGATTGAAGACAAGCTGCTGGAGCACCTGGGCGTGACCCCGCCCGCCTTCATTCCCGCGGCGGAAGAACTGGCGGAGGAAGACGACGCCTAGCCCCGGAACGCGCAGACCCGGGGCGGCCCCGCACAAGGCGCGCCCCGTTCCACCATACTTATTTTGGAGATGTAACGCCGCATGAACGCCGCAGAAATCCGCTCCCGCTTTTTGAAGTACTTCGAGGCCAACGGCCATACCGTGGTGGAAAGCTCCACCCTGGTGCCCAAGGACGACCCCAGCCTGCTGTTCACCAACGCGGGCATGGTGCAGTTCAAAAAGGTGTTTCTCGGCCAGGAGAAACGCGCCTACGTGCGCGCCACCACCAGCCAAAAGTGCCTGCGCGTGGGCGGCAAGCACAACGACCTGGAGAACGTGGGCCGCACCGCGCGCCACCACACCTTCTTCGAAATGCTGGGCAACTTCTCCTTTGGCGACTACTTCAAGCCCGACGCCATCAAGTTCGCCTGGAATTTCATCACCGAGGAGCTGAAGCTGCCCAAGGAAAAGCTCTACGTCTCCATATATAAGGACGACGACGAGGCGGGCGAGCTGTGGCAGAAGGTGGCCGGCGTGGCCCCGGAGCGTATTTTCCGCCTGGGCGAGAAGGACAACTTCTGGTCCATGGGCGATACCGGCCCCTGCGGGCCCTGCTCGGAAATC
>DIVX01000021.1 GCA_002422505.1 Desulfovibrio sp. UBA6121 | reverse complement strand
CCAGGTCCTTGTCGCCCCGGCCGGAGAGGCAGACCATGACGTGGGAGCCGGGCTTGAGGCTGTGCGCGTTCTTGAGCACCCAGCCCAGGGCGTGGGAGCTTTCAAGGGCGGGCATGATGCCTTCATGGCGCGAAAGCTCGATGAAGGCGTCGAGGGCCACGTCGTCGGTGACGTTGACGTAGGTGGCGCGGCCGCTGGCCTGGTAGGCCGCGTGCTCCGGTCCCACGCCGGGATAGTCCAGCCCGGGCGCAATGGAGTGCGAGGGCAGGATCTGGCCTTCGTCCGTCTGGATGAGCTGGGTGCGCATGCCGTGCAGCACGCCGGTGCTGCCCTGCTTGGACAGCGGGGCGGAGTGCCAGTCGCCGGGCTTGCCGGAGCCTGCGGCCTCCACGCCCACCAGGGCGACGCCCGCATCGGGCACAAACTCGTGGAACGCGCCGATGGCGTTGCTGCCGCCGCCCACGCAGGCCACGACGCAGTCGGGCAGGCGGCCCAGCTGGGCCAGGAACTGCTCGCGGGCCTCGCGGCTGATGACGGCTTGCAGCTCGCGCACCAGCAGGGGGAAGGGATGCGGCCCGGCGGCGGTGCCGAAGCAGTAATGGGTGGTCTCTTGCTCGGCTATCCAGGCGCGCAGGGCGGCGTTGATGGCGTCCTTGAGGGTCTTGGTGCCGGAGTCTACGCTGACCACCTCGGCCCCGAAGAGCTTCATGCGGCGCACGTTGAGGCTTTGGCGCTCCACGTCGGTGGCGCCCATGTAGATGGTGCAGGAAAGGCCCAGGCGGGCGGCGGCCAGGGCCGAGGCCACGCCGTGCTGGCCTGCGCCGGTTTCCGCCAGCAGGCGCGTTTTGCCCAGCTTTTTGGCCAGCAGCGCCTGGCCTATGGTGTTGTTCACCTTGTGTGCGCCGCCGTGGGCCAGGTCCTCGCGCTTCAGCCACAGGTTGATGCCGAGCCTGGCCGAGAGGTTGGGGCAGAAGGTGAGGGCTGTGGGACGGCCCACAAAGTTGACCAGCACGTCCTTCAGCTCGGCCTGGAACTCCTTGGAGGGCAGAATGCGCGCCATGGCCTCCTCAAGTTCAATGAGCGGCGGCATGAGCAGCTCGGGCACGAACTGCCCGCCGAAATCGCCGAAATAGCCTTTGTTCACGGGAACACCTCGTTAGTTTTTGGCCGCGTTTTGGGCATTGGCCGCGTTGATGACGGCGAAGGCCTGGCGCAGCAGTGTTTCGTCCTTGGCTCCGGGCGCGCTCTCCACGCCGGAGTTGATGTCCAGCCCGGCCGGGCCGCAGCCGCTGTGCCGGAATTGGGAAAGCATGGCCTCGATGTTGGCGGGCGCAAGGCCCCCGGCCAGCAGCCAGGGCCTGGGGAAGCGCGCGGCGGCCAGTATTTCTGCTCCGTGGCCGTCAATGGCCCGGCCATGCCCGCCGCCGCCTGCGCCCGCATCGGCCAGCATCAGCGCGCAGTAGGGGGCGTAGCGGTCCAGCTCGGCCTGGAATTCCTCCAGGCTGGCGGCCTTTTCCGGCCAGAAGACCTTGATGATGCGCTCCGCGCCGATGCGCGAGGCCAGGGCCGCGCAGTAGGACTCGGTCTGGCCGCCGTGCAGCTGCGCCAGGTCCAGCCGGCCTGCGGCCATGATGCTCAGGGCCTCCATGGGGTTCTGGCGCACAAAGAGCCCCACCTTGCGCACGCCGGGGGTTTTCAGCCGCGCCGGGAACTCTGGCGTGGTGTTGCGCGGGCTGCCGGGGTGGAAAATGAAGCCCAGCAGATCGGCCCCAAGCTCGGCGCACAGGCGCACGTCGGCTTCGCGGGTTATGCCGCACACCTTGACCAGCAGTTTGCCTGCCTGAGGAACCGCAGCGGAGGCGCTCATCGGGCCGCACTCCTGCCGCCGTCGTGGGCGGCCTGGCGTTCGGCCTCGCGCCGGGCCTTGCGCTCCAGGCCCACCTGGGCCAGCTCGGCCAGGGCCGCGCCGGGGTCCGGGCGGCTCATCAGCGAGGTGCCTATGAGCACGGCGTCGAAGCCAAGGTCCGCCATCTCCTCCAGCTGCGCCGGGCAGTCCAGGCCGCTGGCGCTGATCCACAGCTCGCCCTGGCCGCGCGTGCGCACCAGCCGCCGCGAAACGTCCAGGTCCGTCACCAGCAGGTCCAGGTCGCGGTTGTTTACCTGGATGATCTCCGCGCCGGCCCAGCGGGCCATGTCCAGGTCGGCCTCGTCGAACACCTCGCACACGCATTCGAGGCCATGCTCGGCCGCCAGCCCGATCATTTCGCGCACGTCGTCCGCGCCGTCGAACATGCGCATAATGAGCAGAAGCGCCGAGGCCGGGGTGGCCGCCGTCTCCGCCACCTGCAAGGGGTCGAGGAGAAAGTCTTTGCGCAGCATCGGTTTGCCCGCAAAGGCCATGTCGGCCAGGTAGCCCAGGCTGCCCTGGAAGTGGGCTTCCTCCGTCAGCACGGAGAACGCCGCCGCGCCGTTGGCCGCGTACATGCGGGCCACGTCCGCCGGGGTTAGCTCTGTGTTGATGACCCCGCGCGAGGGCGAGGCGCGCTTGTACTCTGCAATGATGGCCGGACTGCCGCCCGCGCGCAGGGCGCGGGAGAAGCAGGGCCTGCCCTCGCGGGTGGGGAATTCCCAGGGCGCGGGCAACTGGCCGGAAGCGGAAAGCGCGCGCAAACGGTGGATGCCCGGCAACTGCGCCTCGCGGAAGCGCGCCAGCATCTTGTTGGGCTTATTCACCGGCGAACCTCCTGGCGGCGCCCTCGGCCACGGCCTCCCTGGCTTCGGCCATGCAGGCGGCCAGGGGCTTGCCCGTGGCCAGCATGATCGCCGCGCCCAGGTTGAGGGCGGTCATGGCCTGCATGGCCGGGTTGGCGCGCCCCGTAAGCACGGCCTTGATGGCGGCCAGGGCGGCGGGCTTGTCGTCTACGCGCACGTCCTGCGGGGCGTGCCCGGCCAGGCCGTATTCCTTGGGGTCCAGGCGGAAGGGTTTGGTCTGGCCGCCCGTCACCTCGAAGCCCGTGGTGGGGCCGAAGGGCGTCAGCTCGTCGAAGCCGCCCTCGCCACTGGCGGAGAGGCCGTCTTCGCCGTGGATGACCAGGGCGGTGACGTTCGGCGCGGTGCGGGCCAGGGTGCTGGCCATAAGCGGCAGGGCCGCCGCCTGGCCCACGCCCAGCAACTGGTGGCTAGGGCGCGCGGGGTTCAACAGCGGCCCCATGAGGTTGAACAGGGTGCGCACGCCAAGCTCCCGGCGCACGGGGGCTATGTGCGCAAAGGCCGGGTGGTAGTTTGGCGCAAACAGGAACACGAAGCCGGTTTTGGCCAGCTCCCCCGCCACCTGCTCCGGCCCGATGGACAGCGGCAGGCCCAGGCCCTCCAGGGCGTCGGCGCTGCCGCTGGAGGACGACACCGCCCGGTTGCCGTGCTTCACCACCCGGTGGCCCAGGGCCGCAAGGTAGAGCGACACGGCGGACGAGCAGTTGAAGCTGGAGGTGCGGTCGCCCCCGGTGCCCACAATGTCCAGAATGGGGGCGTCCGTGGGCAGGCCGCTAACCAGCCGCGCCTTGGCCAGGCCGGCCTTTGCCGCGCAGGCCAGCTCCACCGGGGTTTCGCCCTTGGCCCGCAGGCCCATGAGCAGCGCCCCGGCCTGCGCCGGGCTGAGCAGCCCCTCGAAGAGCTGCTGGAAGGCGAAGGCGGCCTGGTCTTCGCTCAGGTGCCCCCGGTTGCCCAGGGTATCCAGAATATCGCGCATGTCGATGGCCATACGCCCTCCCTCTACGCTGCGGGTTTGGCCAGGAAGTTGGCCAGAAGCTTGGGGCCGTCCGGGGTCAATATGGATTCCGGGTGGAACTGCACGCCGCTCCAGGGGCGGTCGGTGTAGACCATGCCCATGACTTCGCCTTCGGCCGTTTTGGCGGTGACGCGCAGTTTTTCCGGGGCCTCGTGCGCCAGCACCAGCAGGGAGTGGTAGCGGCACACCTCGAAAGGATTGGGCAGCCCGGCGAAGACATCCGTGCCGTCGTGCTCCACGGGGCTGGTCTTGCCGTGCATTATGCGCTCGGCCCGGACCACGGACGCCCCGGCGAAGTGCCCCAGGGTCTGGTGGCCCAGGCACACGCCCAGCACCGGCACGTTCATGCCTGTTTTTTCCAGCAGGGCCAAAAACTTCAGGCAATTGCCCGCGTTTTCCGGCCTGCTGGGGCCGGGGGAAAGCACCACCCGCGTAAGTCCCGCCACAAAGGCCGGGTCCAGCAACTCGGCGCGGTCGTTGCGGTACACCACCGGGTCGGCCCCCAGTTGCTGGAAGGCCTGCACCAGATTGAAGGTGAAGGAGTCGAAGTTATCTATCAGCAAAAACATCGCCAACCCCCTTGGAGGAGAGAATCTCTTTAATGATGCGGGCCTTGTTGTTGCACTCCTGCCATTCCTTTTCCGGGTCGGAGTCGTACACCAGCCCGGCCCCGGCCTGCCAGTTCATCACGCCCTCGCGCAGCCACATGCTGCGGATGGTGATGCCCGTGCCCAGGTTCACCTTGCCCTTGCCCAGGCCCAGCCAGCCCATGGCCCCGGCATAGGGCCCGCGCGCCATGTTCTCCACGCGGGCTATGGTCTCCATGGCCCAGATCTTGGGCGCGCCCGCCACCGTGCCCGCCGGGAAGGTGGATTGCAGCACGTCGATGGCGTCCAGCCCGTCCTTCAGGTCGGCCTCCACGTAGCTCGTGAGGTGCATGACGTGGCTGAAGCGCTCCACGCACATGAACTTGGCCACCTCCACGCTGCCGGGGGTGGCGATGCGCCCCAGGTCGTTTCTGCCCAGGTCCACCAGCATTACGTGTTCGGCGCGTTCCTTGGGGTCGGCCAGCAGCTCCTTTTCAAAGGCCGCGTCCTGCACCTCGGTAACGCCGCGCGGGCGGGTGCCCGCAATGGGCCGCACTTCCAGGCGTCCGGCCTGGCAGTTGACCATCATCTCTGGCGAGCTGCCGAGCAGGGTCTCGTTCTCGAAGCGCATGAAGAACATGAAGGGCGAGGGGTTGGCCTGCCGAAGCCGACGGTACACCCCGAACGGCTCGCCCGCAAACGGCGTGGCGAAGCGCACGGAGAACACCAGCTGGATGCCTTCGCCCTCGGTGATGAGGCGCTTGGCCTCGCGCACCTGCTCCATGTATTCCTCGCGTCCGGGGGTGGCCGTGGGGTCCTCGCAGGTCAGGTCGAAGCCGCCCGCGCCGCCCAGCTTGGCGGGCTTGGGGCCGCCGCGCCCGTCGCTGCCGTTTTCGTCCAGGCTCAGGTAGCAGCAGCGGTGGCGCAGGTGGTCGTACAGCACCACCTGGCCGGGCAGCACCAGTTGCGCCTCGGCCTGGTCCGGCGGCATGCAGCCCGCAAGCTTGGGCTCCAGCATGCCGCCCACGCTGTAGCCCAGGTAGCCCAGCAGGGCGCGGGTAAGGGCGGGCAGGGGCTCCTTGAGCGCTGGCTGGTCGATCTCTATGCTTTTAAGAAGCACGCGCACGCCTTCCATGTAGTCCAGGCCTTCCAGCGCGCGTAAGCCCTCCAGGCGTTCGTCGCGGATGTCCAGCTTGAGCTTGCCGTCCACAGGCTCCGCCAGCAGGCGGAAGTCCCAGGCGATGAGGCTGAAGCGGCCCAGGCGGCCGTCCACCTCGGCGCTTTCCAGCAGGATGCCCGGTGCGTCTCCCACCAGGCCCAGGTACAGGCTGATGGGCGTCTGCACGTCTGCCGGGAGCCATTTTCCGTAATGCTTCAGGCGAATATCCATAAATCCCTCCGTTTCATGACAAAAAAAGACCGCGCCCCCACCAGGGACGCGGCCAACACTTCGTCGACACTTTCCGCCGTCTGGCGAAAGCCGCGTCCCTATGCCGTGTTGCGCCACCACCAGGAGGCCCTGGCGGAAAGCAGATCGAGATCGCCCCCGGCGGCAAGATCAAGGTAGGCCGTGAACTGGCGCACGGTCTCCTGCAGGAAGGGGTTGTCCTCGCTGATGAGCTGGAACAGTTCGCGGTCCTGCGTCAGCATTTTGCGCGCCGCCTCAAGCCTGCGCTCGAAGGAGGGCGTGCGGAAATTTTCTATGCCCGGGGTTTGCCGGGCGGCGGCCAGGTAGGCCGTGGTGGTGATGAAGTTGAGGCCCTGGACCACGGCCATGGCGCGGTCGTGCTCCTCCGCCGTGCTGGCGAAGGGCGAAAAGCCGGAGCGCGCGAACACGTCGGCCACGGCCTCGGCTGCTCCGTCGCCGCGTCCCGGGGTTATGGCCACGCGCGGGTCGAAGCCCTCTGGAATCACCGGTCCGAACAGCGGATGCGTGCCCACCACCGGCCCGGTGTAGGCCGCCAGCATTTGCGCCAGGGGGTTCACCTTCACGGAGCACACGTCGCAGAGGATGGCGCCGGGCTTCAGGTGCGGGGCCAGGGCCTGGGCCACCTCACGCGTGGCGGTAACGGGCACGGAGATGAGCGCCAGATCCGCCGCGGCCACGGCGGCGCGGATGGCGTCATCGCTGCCGTCCGGCCGGTAGGGCCGGTCCAGGGTGGTTACCGCGTACCCGGCCTTGTGGAAGGCGCGTTTGAAGAGCGCCCCCATCTGGCCGCGTGCGCCGACTATCGCGATGTTTTTGATCCCCGCGAACCCCATGGGTTACGCCCCCTGTCCGTCAATAACCGGGCCGAAGGCCCCCCAGAAGCCGGGGAAGCTCTTGGCCACGCAGCCGGGGTTGTCGAAGCTGACCGCGAGCCCGGCCAGGGAGAACAGCGCCGGGCCCATGACCATGCGGTGGTCGCCGCGCGCGCCAAAGGCCACGCTGCGGCCCTTTTCCAGGGGCGCCGGGGAAATGGTCAGGCTGTCCAGGGTCATGCTTGCCCCGCAGCCGGTTTTGGCTATCTCGGTGGCCAGGGTTTCCAGGCGGTCGCACTCCTTTATGCGCAGGTGGGCGACGTTGGTGATTGTGCTTGGCGTTGCGGCGAAGCAGGCGGCCACGGCCACCGTGGGCACCAGGTCCGGGCAGGCGCCCATGTCGACATTGACGCCGTGCAGCGCGCCCTCCGCCGGGGCCGAAACCGTAACGCCGTCCTCGTCCCAGTGAACCTGCGCGCCCATGGCGGCCAGAATGTCCAGAATGGCGCGGTCGCCCTGGAGGGAGTCGCGGCGCAGGCCGCGCACGCGCACGGGCCGCTTGCCCACGGCTCCGGCGGCCAGGAAGTAGGAGGCGTTGCTCCAGTCGCCCTCGACCCGCAGGCTGCGGGGGCGGTACGGGGCCGGGGTTACCTTGAAGCGCAGCTTGCCGGGCTCGGCGCGGGCCACGCTCCTGTGGTCCACCGGGGCGAAGCCGTTTTCGCCCAGGGCCTCCACCACCGCAGGCGCGCCGAAGTCGGCCATGGTCTGCAGAGTAAGGGAGACGTACGGCCAGCTCACGGCCTTGCTGCCGCTCAGGGCGATGGTCATGGGCGCGCGCGCCAGGGGCGCGGCCAGCAGCACGCCGGAAAGGTACTGGCTGCTCTCCTCCAGGCGCACATCCACCGCGCCGCCGGGCAGGCCCTGGGTCTCTATGACCACGGGCGGGTAGCCGGGCTTGGCCTCGAAGTGGAAGCGCACCCCCTGCGAGGCCAGGGCGCGGGCAGGCTCGCCCAGGGGGCGTTCGTGCATGCGTGGCGCGCCGTGGATGCGGAAACGCCCCTGGCCAGCGGTGACAACGCCCGCCAGCAGGCGGCAGGTGGTGCCGCTTTCGCCCACGTCCAGGTCTGCGGCTTCGCCGGTTAAGGCTTTGCCCGCCAGGGCTTCGCCGCTTTTAGGCCCGCCCTTTGGCCCGTTTTGCATGCCGCTGACGCGGTATTCCCCCGCGCCTACGCGGGCGAAGGACGCCCCGCAGGCGGTGAGGCAGGCCATGGTGCGCTCGGTGTCCTGGCTTTCCAGCACGCCGGAGAGGCTGCTGTGCCCCTGGGCCAGGGCCGCGCAAATAAGCGCCCGGTGCGACAGGGACTTGGAGGCCGGAGCCTCCACAGTGACTGGTTGCGCGCTCACTGGCGGCCTCCGGCGTCGAGGTGCGGCCCGGACGGGTACGAGCCCAGGATGCGCAGGGTGTGGCACTTCTCGCGCAGGTCGGCCAGGAAGCTGTCATACTCCATGCGCGAGAGGTCGCACTCAAGATCTGTGAAAAACACGTACTTCCATTTTTCGCCGCGCAGGGGGCGGCTTTCCAGCTTGGTGATGTTGATGGCGCGGCCCGCGAAGGTGTTCAGCACCTCGGCCAGGGCGCCGGGCTTGTCCGGCACGGTGAACAAGAGCGAGGTCTTGTCGCGGTTGCCGCCTTCGCTGACGCGCGGGCCAATGACCAGAAAGCGCGTCCAGTTGTCGGGCATGTCTTCTATGTGGGCGGCCAGGATGTTCAGCCCGTAGCGGTCGGCCAGGCGGATGTGCCCGACCGTGGCCACCTCCGGCCCGCGCGCGGCGGCAATTTCCGCCGCTGCGGCGGTGCTGCTGGTGGGCACCAGCACCCGGCCCGGCATGTTGTTTTTGAGCCACCCGCCGCACTGGTCCAGCGGCTGCGGGTGGGAGTGGATCTCCTTCACGTCCGCCGGGAAGTCCGCCTTGCCCATAAGGCAATGGGTGATGCGGCAGAACAGCTCCGCCTGGATGTACACCGGGAAGAGCATGAACAGGTCCACCACCTGGCCCACGGTGCCCTGCAGGGAATTTTCCAGGGGGATGACGCCGAGTTCGGCCTCGCCGTCGGCCACGGCGCGGAAGATTTCCTCGAAGTTGGCCTTAGGCGTCAGCTCCGCGCTGCGGCCCATGTATTCCAGCCCGGCAAAGTAGCTGAAGGTGCCCTCCGGCCCCAGGTAGACCACTCTCTCCGGGCGTTGCAGCCTGCGGGAGCTGGACATGATTTCCCGGTAGATGGCGTGCAGGTGCGTTTCCGGCAGGGGGCCGGGGCTCTGCTTGGCCAGCCGGTCCATCACTTCCTTCTCGCGGAAGGGCTTGAACACGGTGTCCGGGGAGTCCTTCTTGGCCCGGCCAACGCCGATGCTGATGCTGGCGCGGCGGTTCAGAAGCTCCACTATGCCGTCGTCCAGGCGGTCGATCTCCTGGCGCAGGGCGGCCAGATCGAGCTGGTCTTCAGGCTTGGCGCTGTTCTCTTGGCTCATATGCCTAGCCTTCCTTGATGTCTTCGCAGATGCGCATGCCGAAATGGCGGCCCGCCGCGTCGGTGCGGCAAAGAATCTCGTCGCCCGGCTTCAGGTTCACCACGCTGATGGGGCGGCCGTCCACGCCGGTGACGCGGATGGTTTCCGCGTTTTGCAGAAACACCTGGCCCGCGACCTTGCAGCCGTCGGGCGCGGTGACTTCCGCCGTTATTTTGAGCATGGGCCGCACCTCGACCTTGACCCGGCCCACGGTGCTGAGGCTCGTCTTGCCGTCGGCCCCGACGATGAGCACCTCGCGCCCGGCGGAGAGTTCCTCCAGGTAGCAGGTCTTGTCGCCGGGGAGCACGGCGTAGGCGTGCACCGCGCCCGCGTTGACGCGGAAGGGCCGCGCCGCCACGTAGGGGTTGGACTCGGTTTCCGCGTGCACCAGGAAGGTGAAGGCGCTGGAATTGCCCACCAGCATGCCCTGGCCGCGCCGCAGCATGGAGATGGTATCCACGCAGACGCGGTGGCCCAGGCCCGCCGGGACGATTTCCTTCACCACCGCGCGCTGCAGGGCCATGCTGCCCTGGGAGAGCTTGAGCTCGGCCACGATGGCCTTGAGCTCGGCTGCGGCCTCCGGCAGCACCACGACGGCGTCGGCCCCGCGCTCCAGAATGCCTGCGGCCAGCACGGCGCGGTCCAGGCTCTCGCATTCCAGCGCCAGGCCGGAAGCCTGGGCCAGAATGTTCTCCACCGGGATGATCTCCCAGCCCTTGGCGAGGCTTATCATGCCACCCGCCTTTTGCGCGGCCAGCAGGGCCTCGGTGGCGGTCTCCTCGTCGGCCTTGGAGCCCAGCGCAAAGGTGGGCAGCTCGGCTTGCGTCAGCACGGTGACGCGGCCCAAGGCGCGCACGGCCTCGGCCGTGTCGGCCTCGGCCAGAATCGCGTCCACCCCGGATTCCAGCGCCAGGGTCACCAGCTCTTTCTGGAAGGGTATGGCCTTGAAGATGATGGTTTTCATGAGCCGCCCGCGCCTATTCCTTGCCTTCCAGCATGGCCATGGCTTCCGCAACGTCCACGTCCTCGTGCACCACCTTGGAAAGGGCCTGGCAGAGCAGGGAGGGGTTCTTGTGCTGGAACACGTTGCGGCCAACGGAAAGGCCCGAGCCGCCCGCCTTGATGGAGTCCTGCACCATCTGGAGGAAGGCGGTGGTGCTGTCGAGCTTGGGGCCGCCGGCAATGACCACGGGCACGCAGCAGGAATCAACCACGTGGCCGAAGGTGTCGATGTCGCCGGTGTAGGGGACCTTGACCACGTCGGCTCCCAGCTCCACACCCACGCGGGCGCAATGGGCCACTATCTCGGGGTCGAACTCGCTGCGCACCTTGGGACCGCGGGCGTAGACCATGGCCAGCACGGGAATGCCCCAGCTCTGGGCGGTGCTCGTCACCTGGCCGAAGTCGGTCAGCATCTTGGCTTCGCTTTCGTCGCCCAGGTTCACGTGCACGCTCACGGCGTCCGCGCCGAGGCGGATGGCGTCTTCGACGGTGCCCACGAGGGTTTTGGCGTTGGGGAAGGGGGAGAGGGTGGTGGAGGCGGAGAGGTGGACGATGAGGCCGATGTCTTTGCCCTGGCTTCTGTGGCCGCAGCGCACAAGGCCCTTGTGCATCAGCACGGCGTTGGCCCCGCCCTCCACAACGGCCCCGACAGCCTCGCGCATGTCGACGATGCCGGCGATGGGCCCCACGGTGGTGCCGTGGTCCATGGGCACAATGATGGTGCGTTTGGTGTCGCGGTTGAAAATGCGCTCCAGCCTGATAGCTTTCCCGATGTGCATGGCCTGCTCCTTTCGTCTGGTTGCGCCCCGTGCGAAGGTCCGTGTGGCGATGATCCGGCGGTGAAAACTAAAAAAAGGGCCGCCGGCTTTCGCCCGCGGCCCTTTCGAAGAGGCTTTGGTTAACGTCCTGTCACCGTCAACACACCTCTCCCAGGCCGCAGGCGCGGCTAAACCAATAATACCAGTACTGGCTAAAGGAGAAAGAGGTATTGTTGGCGGAAGAAGCGTTCATGGAATGAGTGACTACCCGCAGGTCTTTGGCGTGTCAACAGTTTTTTTTACGTATTGGTATTCTTGCCTGCTTGTTCATTTGTGTATAGACAGCGCCATTGCTTGTACAAAAATGTATACTCTTTGGCCGGCGCGCAACTCCAGCCAGCGCGAATACATGTAATTACAGTTTGTTGCAGTTATGGCCCAGGTCTTGCTTTAGCCCACCCCAGCACTATGGAAAACACAGCGGAAGCCGTCACAATCCGGGAGATCATTGAGCGCGAGTGGGTCGGCACGGCCTTTCATTCTCTCATCTCCGTCAAACGCAGAGCGTTGCTCGGCGTGGAGGCCTTGTCGCGCTGCACTGCGCCCGGGGAGGACATTCCCCCCCAGGAGCTGTTCCGCATGGCCCTGGAAGAAGGCTGCCTGTTGGAGTTGGACCGCCTGTGCCGCCAGAAGGCCCTGGAGGCCTTTGCCCCCATCCACGCCAAGAACCGCGGGCTCATCCTCTCCATCAACGTGGACGGCCACGCCATAGATTCCGACGTGGCGCGCTCCAGCTACCTGCTGCACAAGGTCAAGGAGTGCGGCATCAACCCCAACAACGTGCTTATCGAGATCGTCGAATCCCGCGCGCGTGATACGGGCGCCCTGGCGGAGTTCGTGGCCGGGTGCCGCAAGAACGGCTTTCTCATCGCCCTGGATGACGTTGGCGCGGGCCATTCCAACCTGGACCGCATTCCCCTGCTGAAGCCGGATGTGCTGAAGCTGGACCGCTCCCTGGTGGCCGGGGTGGACGGGCACATGACGCGCCTGGAGGTGGTCAAGAGCTTCGTGCAGATGGCCTCGCGCCTGGGTTCCCTGGCGCTGGCCGAGGGCGTGGAGCGCCAGGAGGACATCTTGTGCCTGCTGGAGGCCGGGGTGGACGTGTTCCAGGGCTTCTACTTCGGCCGCCCGGCGCGGCAAATGCCCCCGGCGGAAACCATCGCCGAGCGCATAGAGTATCTGGCGCGCAAGTTCCGGGCCAACGCCACGGAGCGCTTCAGCGCGCAAAAGGCCCTCTACGCCCGGCACGACGCCCTGGTCTTCTCCATCTGCGACGCCCTGGCCAACCTCGGCTCCATCGGCCTGGACCAGGCCCTTACCGGCTTCATCGACGAGTATGAGCAGATCGAATGCCTCTACGTGCTGAGCGCCAAGGGCGTGCAGGTTTCCGACACGGTTTGCAACCCCAGCAAGCTGCGCAAGCGCAAGCGCTTCATCTACGAGCCCGCCCGCATCGGCGCGGACCACTCCCTGAAGGAATACTACCTGCCCCTGCGCGCGGGCCTGCCGAAGTTCACCACCCAGCCGTACATCTCGCTGGCCTCGGGCAACCGCTGCATCACCATCTCCGCCGCCTTCAAAGACCGCGACAACCGCTCCTGCATCCTCTGCGCCGACATAGACTGCCGGGATTAAGCCCAGGCTAAAGATTCCGGCGATACCAGACGAAAAACGTGTGCAGTACTTGCGCTTACGCAACGCTGTTAGTATGTGCATGCTATTGTGACGGGTTTTGCGCCCAAAGGCGCGCGGTTCGGTCCGTCTCTGCAGCAGAAGGGGTGCTCCATGCGCAACATTACCATTCGAACACGCATTGTCCTGCTCATCGTCATTGCAGTTGTCTTTGCCGCGCTGGTGGGCGGGACCTTTACGCACCAGTTGCTGCAGGTACGCAACTATGCCGTCGGCCAAACACAACAAGTTATGCTGGCGGGAGAGAAGGACAAACTTCAGCTTTCCGTGCATTCCCTGGCCATGAGCCTTTCCGAAGTCGTAAAAGACCTGCCGCCGGAAAAGAAGCTCGTCACCGACACCCTGCGCACCCTCGTGGGGCCCATCCGCTATGAAGAAGACAAGAGCGGCTACTACTTCATCTATGAAGGCACCACCGTCGTCACCGTGCCCATCAAGCCGGAGCTGACCGGCAAGGACCTGGCCGGGGTGAAGGACAAGAACGGCGTGCTCTACGTGGCCGAACTGGCCCAGGCATCGGCCAAGGGCGGCGGTTTTGTGGAATACGTGTACGACAAGCCCGGCAAGGGCGTGCAGCCCAAGCTCAGCTACGCCGAGCAGATTCCCGGCACCCCGTACTGGATAGGCACCGGCGTCTACATCGACAACATCGAAGAGGAAAAGGCCAAGATAAGCGCCGCCATCACCGGCATGGTCAAAAGCGCCGTCACCCTGGTGGCGGGCATTGTGCTGGCGCTCTTGCTGCTTGGCGTGCTGCCGCTCTCCCTCATGATCTTCCGCAGCATCATTCATCCGCTGAACGCCGCCACAAAGGCCGCGCAGGACGTGGCCGCCGGCAACCTGAACGTGAGCCTGGCCGTGGCCGGCAAGGACGAGACCTCGAACCTGGAGCGCGCCCTGAACACCATGGTGGACACCCTGCGCACCAATATGGCCGCCATTGAAACCAAAACACGCGAGGCCGAGGAAAAGGCCCGCGCGGCCGAGCAGGCCACGGTGGAAGCCAACGAGGCCAAGGCCCAGGCCATCCACGCCCGGCAGGAAGGCCTGCTGGCCGCCGCCGTCAAGCTGGAGGCCGTGGTCGAACGCCTGTCCTCCGCGTCAGAAGAAATCTCCGGCCAGGCGCAGCACATCGACGCCTCCACCATAACCCAAAAAGAACGCATTACCGAAACCGCCACGGCCATGGAGGAAATGAACGCCACCGTNNGGTGGCCCGCAACGCCACCCAGGCCGCCCAAGGGGCGGATACCGCCAAGGTGCGCGCAACCGACGGCAACAACGTGGTGGGCCGCTCCATTAAGGCCATGGACGCCCTGCTCAAGCTCTCCACCGAACTCAAAGGGAACATGGACGCCCTGGGCAAGCGCGCCCAGGACATCAGCCATGTCATGAACGTCATCAACGACATCGCAGATCAGACCAACCTGCTGGCCCTGAACGNNAACGCCGCCATCGAGGCCGCAAGAGCGGGCGACGCCGGACGCGGCTTTGCCGTTGTGGCCGACGAAGTGCGCAAACTGGCGGAAAAGACCATGACCGCAACCAGGGAAGTGGGCGAAACCATCCGCGGCATTCAGGACGTTTCCAGCCAGAACATACACGGCATGGAAGAAGCCGCGCGCGCCATAGCCGAATCCACCGAACTCGTGCGCGAATCCGGCCAGGCCCTGGATGAAATCGTGCGCATGAGCGAATCCACCGCCCTGCAAGTGTCCAGCATCGCCACCGCCGCCGAAGAACAAAGCGCCGCCAGCGAAGAAATCAACCAGGCCGTGGACCAGATCAACGCCATCGCCACTGAAACAGCCCAAAGCATGCAGCAAACCACTGTGGCCATACGCGAATTGGCCGAGCAGGCGGAGAACCTGCGCACCCTGGTGGCCGACCTGAAGCGTGAAGGGCAGTCATAGCAGGAAAGAAGCCAGGGGGCGCTGCCCCCTGAACCCCCGCCAGAGGGCTTGAAGCCCTCTGGACACCCTGTGGCGGCGGGTTCTTCGGTCTGCAANNGGGCCAGAGGGGTGGGAAGAGAGCGGGGGGAGGGCGCTTGGGCGAATGGGGGAAGAGGGCGGAGGGGAGAGCACTTGATCGAATGGGGGCGGAGGGGAGAAGAGGGTGGCGAAAGCGATGCGGGGGGGAGGGCAGGCGGAATAGGAGTCGGGCCAAAGCGGCGTTATTTTTGCTGTAACTGATGGTGGTAACGGGGTTGGGCCGGAATGCCGCTGTAGGAAAGCGGGGGGAAGTTCGCGCGCGTCTGCAAACAAGCGGTGGGGAATCCGAAAGGCCCCGAGGCCCCTCGCGTCGGTCCAAGGGCGGCGCGCTTTGGCTTTCTTTCGCGTATTGCAGATGCGCCCCGGCTGGGGTACAGGCCCGGCATGAGCATTTCACCCGCCCTTGCGCGCAAGATCGATCTGCGCCTGCTGCCGTACCTGTTCCTGTTGTATGTCGTGGCCTATCTGGACCGCGTGAACGTGTCGTTCGCGGCGCATGGGCTGTCGCAGTCCCTGGGCTTCACCAGTTCGGTGTTCGGCCTGGGCGCGGGCATGTTTTTCGCGGGCTATGTGCTGTGCGAGGTGCCCAGCAACCTGATTCTGCGCCGGGTGGGCGCGCGGCTATGGATCGCCCGCATCATGGTCACCTGGGGGATAATGGCCTGCTTCATGGCGCTGGTGCATACGGCGTGGTCGTTTTACGCGCTACGCTTCCTGCTGGGCGTGGCCGAGGCCGGTTTTCTGCCGGGCATCATATATTATTTGACCCTGTGGTACCCGGCCAAGCGCCAGGCGCACGCCGTGGCGCTGTTCATGGCCGCAACGCCGGTGGCGGGCATTGTGGGCGCGCCGCTTTCGGGCCTGCTTTTGGGCATGCATGGCGCATGGGGCCTGGAGGGCTGGCGCTGGATGTTTGTGCTGGAGGGCCTGCCCGCAGTGCTGCTGGGCTTTTCCGTGCTGCGCCTTTTGCCCAATGCCCCTGCCGATGCGCCCTGGCTGGCGCAGGAAGAGCGCGAGGCCCTGGCCGGGGAACTGGGGCAGGAGCCGAAGCAGGAGCGCGGCTCGTTGCGGGCCGTGCTTGGGGCGTTGCTGCGCGATGGCCGGGTGTGGACGCTTTCCGTGGCCTATTTCGCCCTGTGCGTGGGCATGTACGGCCTGGTCATGTGGATGCCGACCATTATTGGGGAAATTCTGGGGCCTGGGGCCGGGCCCATGCATGTGGGACTCTTGTCGGCCATTCCCTATTTGGGCGGGGTGCTGGGCATGGTGCTTGTGGGCGGGCATTCCGACAGGACCGGGGAGCGGCGCTGGCACACGGCCGGGCCGCTGTTCGTCAGCGCGGCGGGCTTTTTGCTCAGCGTTGCGCCTCTGGGCCAGTGGCTGGGTGAAGACCTTGGCCCCTGGTGGAGCCTGGGCTGCTTCACCGTGTCCACCGTGGGCCTGTGGGGCATGCTTGGCCCCTTTTGGACCATTCCCACGGGCTTCTTGACCGGCGCTGCGGCGGCGGGCGGTGTGGCGCTCATCAATTCCATCGGCAACGCGGGCGGCTTTGTGGGGCCCACCCTGGTGGGCCTGGTGCGCGACGCCACGGGCAGCCACCGCTGGGGTTTTCTGTTCATCGCCGCCACCATGGCCCTGGGCGGCTGGTGCATTCTGCGGGTAACGCGGGAGCGCTGAACTAGCAGCCCCCCGGCGGGCAGGGCACGCGCACGGCGAAGGGCTCCACCACCTGGAACGACTGCGCGGCCTTGAGCATCCGCTGGATGGCCTCGGCCGTCACCTCCGTGCCTTGGGCCAGGAGCAGCAGCCCCTGCTCGGACATGATGCCTTCCTCCAGCACCATGCCTTCGGCCAGATCGGCAATGCCCACCCGGCGCAGGGCGTAGCCGGGGTCTTGGCCCAGCGCCTGGCCCAGCGCCTGCAGCAGGGTGGGCTCGTAGGCGCCGGTATCCTGGCGCAGGCGCTCCAGAATCTCCTCCGGGGCCATGCCGCGCCCTTCCAGCATATCGTAATCCGTGGCGATTTTGAGCAGCCGGGCCACGCGCAGCTTTTCTGGGCAGGGGCTGGCGTCGTGGCGTTCGTGCTGGCGGCCTATGACCTCCGCCACCTGCTCCAGGCGGGGGATGTGCTGTAGAAGTCCCGCGCCCACCGTGGGGTGGCTGTCGTAGAGGCGCTGTTCCTCCGGGGTCAAGGCCTGGCCGGAGGCGATTTTGTGCAGCACGGCGCGCGGCAGGGCCATGCAACCGATGTGCGAAAGCATGGCGGCCAGGTCGAGCTCCCAGGTGATGGGAATGGCCGCCGTTTTGGCGATGCTGTGGACAAGGGTCTTGATGCGCCCGGCGCGGCCATAGGCCTCCGGGTTGGCCAGGCTCAGGGCCTCGGTAAGCACCTGCACGCTGCCACGCAGGGTGCCGCGCAGCAGTTCGCGTTCGGCCATCACCAGCTGGTACTGCTCCAGCCCGGCCTCCAGGGCCATGGTCATGGTCTCGCGGGAGCAGGGCTTGGTGAGAAAGCGGAACACCTGGCCCTCGTTCACGGCGCTCATGGCCACCTGCACGTCGGCGAAGCCGGTAAGCATCATGCGGATGGTGTCGGGGGAAAGCTCGCGCACGCGGCCAAGAAAAGTGATGCCGTCCATGCTCGGCATTTTGAGGTCCGAGACCACCACGGCGAAAGTTTCCGGGCCTTGCAGGATCTTGAGCCCCTGCACCGGGCCAAGGGCGGTGTACACGTCAAAGCGCCGGTGCAGCATGTGGCGGAAGCTGTCCAAAAGGGGCGCTTCGTCATCCACAAAAAGTATCTTCTCGCTCATGGGGCCTCCGTGCGCGCGGTGCAGGTTTCAGCGCATGAACCGGGCGCATCGCCCGGCCGTGAGGCCAACGGTTCTCCTGTCATTGCGCCCAACTTCGCTCCAAACGACGCAACGCGTTGTGCCCGGCGCGGGCATTTTAGACACAGTGGCGAGGGGCACTCGACGCAATGCGTGACGGGACGCGAAACGGAGGACGGGGCGGGGCATCGGCGGGCTCCTTTGGAAAATCTCAACGACTCCGAATTTCAGAAGCGAGTTCAGCCCACCCCTACGACAAGCGCAAGGCTTTGCCAAGAGTCCGGGAATTCCTGGCGCGCTGGCCCAAAGCGCAGCACCTTTCGCAAGCCTGCGCCGTGGCTGCCCGACTCTTATTCCGCCGGCCTTCCCAGCATCGCTTTCGCCGCCCTCTTCTCCCCTCGGCCCTCTTTCCCCATTGCCCAAGCGCCCTCCCCCCGCTCTCTTCCCACCCCTCTGGCCCAAGCGCCCGGCCCAGCCTGGCCAAAAACTTGCGGCGGGTTCTTCGGTCTGGCTTTGCAGACCGAAGAACCCGCCGCCACAGGGTGTCCAGAGGGCCACGGCCCTCTGGCGGGGATCTGAGGATGTATTAAATTAATATCTTGATGTGCAACCAACAGTATGAAATAATTCATCTTGCCGTTTAACCGTTTCTATTTTGGCACCCTAAAAATATTCCTGGCTACCCGCCGCGTCAGGCGCTATAATGCGCAGCATGAAGAAACCCACCGCGCCCGCACCAGACCCTCGGCCCATGGCCAAGGCGTATGCATACATCCGCCTCTCCTCACAAGCGCAAGCCGCCGGCGACGGGCAACGTCGGCAGCGCGATACTGCGCAGCAGTTCGCCGCGCAGCACGGGTATGAGATCGTCGACTACGTGCAGGACATCGGCAAATCCGCGTTCCGCAGCACCAACTCCTTACAAGGCGAATTGGCCGAGTTCCTCAAAATGGCGCAGAAAGGCGCGTTTGCGGATGGAACGCTCTTGATCGTGGAGTCCGTTGACAGGCTGTCGCGAGATGAGCTGCAACCAGCAGTTCGTCTTCTGCTCAACATCTTCGACTATGGGCTTTTGCTCGGCATCATCTCAGAAGAAAAAATCTTCAGCCAGATCAACTTCGATGACTTTCTTCAGCTGCTCAATGACATGTCGCGTTCGAACAAAGAAAGCGCAATGAAGTCTACACGATCCATTGAAAATTGGAAAACCAAGCATTCGAAGGCGAAAGGTGGAAAACCCGTCAGCAAGCAATGTCCAAATTGGATGAAGTTGAAAGGCGGCAAGTTAAAGCTGATTCCCGAGCGGGTCGAGATCGTCAAACGGATTTTCGACTGGTACTCCGAAGGCAAGGGGCAGGGAAAGATCGCTGACATGCTGGCGGAACAAGGCGTCCCGGCATGGAACAAGCGCAAGCCGGTATGGCACCAGAGCTACATCTTCAAGCTGCTGCATAACCATGCGGTAATTGGCGAATATCACCCGGAGGTGACCGTCAGTGGCAAAAGGACTTCAGCCGGTATCATTGAAAATTACTACCCAGAGATCATCGACAAAGACACGTTCAAACTGATCCAAGACAAGACTCGGCTTCGGCGAGAAAACCATGCGGGGCGGAAGGGCAAGAAATACTCAAACCTTTTTCAGGGCATGACTCGCTGTGCAGTTTGCGGTGCCCGGATGCGGTATCTCAGCCACACTAAAGACTCTACCCGAAAAAATGGCCTGCGCCCTTGGGCTATCTACTTGGCTTGCTCAAGTTCGCTCAAAAAGGGCGGGTGCAGGAACAAGCAGTACTACAGCTACCTGCACATGGAGAACTTCATCCTGTCTGGCGTCATGTCCGACATCGACATCGTCGAAGCCGCCGGAGTGCATGACGAGCGGCAGAAGCAGCATCTGGAGCGTGTGCAGGACCTGGACGCGCAGCTGACCAGAGAAAAGGCGATCCTCTCGCGCTATCTCGATGCTATGGAGAATCAGAATCTCTCGAACATGCCTGAACTTATCAGCAAGCTGGAGAAGACCAACACGAGGCGTACCTTGATTGAAAAGCAGCTTTCCGCAGCGCGTGCAGGCGCGGCTGAAGCCCGCGAGGCCGCGCAGTCCGCGGTCCTGTTCCGCCTTGTCGAAGAAGCCTATAGCGAGCAGCTACCAGAGAACATCGACATGTCCGACGAAGCCATCTACTCCCGCCGCTTGCGCATCGCGAACCAGATGCGTGCGGTTATCGAGGACGTGGCGTTCCATGAGGACCACCTGATCCGCATCAAGACGCGCGCGGGCACGGCGTATGAGCTCGTGAACCGGGAATGGACGCGCATCGAGAAGAACAAGCGTATCGGCGCCAAGGGCACACTGACGGCTCGGACCTACGTCGGTCGCGCAACTATGCAGCTCGGAGCCGAAGAGGACGAGGAGGAGTAGCGGCTGGCTGACGAACTGACGCGGGCATCTCTTGACTCGGAGAGCAAATCTTCCGGCCCCTCGTGGGCGAAAGGGATGGAGCCCTCTCGCCCACGTCTCATTGTCAAGTCGGATAAATCTAGAGTTCTCCAGATGTGATCCCTTCGCCGATCAGCTTGAGCCTCCTCTGTCTTTTTTGGTCCAACGTCTCGTCTGAAGTGATGAAGAGCTTGTTCACCGCCCAATTATCGGCCGAAAGACATACGCCCGAACGCGTTCGACCGTTGTGCCAAATCATGCGCGCAGCGCGGGAGGTCGGCGCATAGTCATGCCGCAAATCCCCAATGTCCTCCAGCGGCGGCTGCTCAAGGGCGCTGCGCAGCATGTCATGCGTCAGGGGGGTGTGTCGGCGCGGCTTGCACTGCCGCACGATGTCTGCGGCAACCTTTTTTGCCTCTTCCGAAATTTCGCCCGGCGCCCACGTCTCTCCCCATGTTTGCACGTTACGCACAATGACCCTCGCCGCCAGTTCAAGCGGGTATCGGGCTGCGAACATCACGCCCGGCGCCCTGATAAAAGATACAATTTCTGAGCCGGAAGGCCTGGCGAAGTCGCCATGTGGCCAGAGGTGCCCAATCTGCCGGAACGGCGGTATGATTGAGTCTGTCACTGGAATCAAGAGGCCGCACACGGGCAGCATCTGCGCTGTGATGTCGCCGTGCTGTGACGGCCAGGCGCCAATGAGTTCGACCGAGTCTTGCGTGCCGAGGGAACAGTAGGCATAGGGCGTTGCGCCAGCGTCGTAGTGGAACGCGGCCGGAGCAAGCGCCTCAAGGGTTTGGATAACCCTGCCGCCTCTGGGTAGTTCCTCTGCGTGGGCGATCAGGCACTTTTGGACGGCGATGATGTCGCGAACTGCGACGCGAAAGACTTCGCCGCGAGGGTCGAGGCAGCCAACAAGGCTGATTGCCTCGGCATGGTCGCAGGCGAGGATCAACTGCCGGGTCGAAACGATGCGGCACGGCTCCCCGGTGCGCCGTGACAGGCCGGGGAGGACAATGCTGCTGGAAAGGGTAGTGAGGACATAAACGATCGGCATGAAAGCTCCTTTGGTTGTGGTCTCGGAGAAAGACCGGAGCCGATTAGCATGCCTGGTTCACTTTGAGAGCCCCCCTTAGAGCGTCTCAGGATATTTTGTTCCAATGGGCCGTCGATATGATCGCGAGCCAATTTCCAGCATAGCCCAGCCTTCCTTGTTTCCTTCCGCCCAGCTTCCTTCCGCCCAGTTTCCTTCCGCCCAGTTTCCTTCCGCCCAGTTTCCTTCCGCCCAGTTTCCTTCCGCCAACCATCGCTACCCGCAGGGTAGCACGAGCGCGGCACGCCGCAAGGCGACCCCTTCCGGGGGCGGCTACGCCGCGCCTTGCGGCGTGCCGCTTGCTCGCGCTGGCTGTTCGCTGCGGGCGACGGTCGGAGATGTTTTCGGGGGGCTCCGGTCATAGATAGCTGATAGGTCGCTATGTCGACAGAATGCGGTGCAAAAGGGAGAAGCCGGTGGCTTCCTATGCGGTACCTCCAAAGCCTTGCGGGGTGCCTCCACATATACCAACCGGGTCCAACTCCACCGGGGCAAATGGCATGGACATCTCAAGCACCTCCCTAAAAACTACCGCCCAAGTAGCCACACACTACCAGAAAGATATTCAACATGCTTAAATTGATCACTTTATCCTGGGCTCTTTTGCCTATATCTGCTATGTTGGCAGCAGGTCAAAAGAAACAAACCAGGAGAAGAACATGGCCGGACTCATCATCAGCGCGATCATTTTTGCGGCAATTGCCTGGTACCTGCGCACCCGAGAGAAGACCGAAGAGACTGTGATCTCCGAGGACCGTGCCTGCATGGAGGAGGAGGACTGGGACTTGGACAGTGGCAGCAGCGCCTATGGCTTTGGCATAGGTATGTGCGGCATATCGATGCTGACGAGCATGCTCACAGACATCACCTACGCCTACCTTCCATACAACATCTACCACGACATGTTTGACTCCAGCCTTGATGACAACTCGTGGCTATCCAACGACGACGATGATTCCTTCAGTGCCTGCGACGACAGCTGGTCTAGCAGTTTCGACGACGACTAGCCCACCGCTAAAGGCCCCTTCCCTCTGGCTGCAGGGGTATTCACGGGTCTGCTGCCGCCAAAGCGCAATAGCGGGTGCCGCATGACGGGGGGGGCTTCCTGCCCCCCCGTCCCCACCCTAGCGGGACGCTTCAAAACCAGCTCACCATCCACACAACGCACGAGATAAGTTAACCTTTTCTTTTGGCTAGACCTTGCGCCGCTGTTTTTCCGTGTGGCAGGATTGGCTCCTCATCAACCTCAACAAGGACAATACAACATGTACATCCTCGCAACTTTGAGGCACGGCATTGAGCTCCCTGCTCTCAGCCACAGAACTGGACGCCCTTGCCGCGCAGTCAAGACAAGGGAATTGGTCCTGGACGCCAGCAAGGGCTTCAGCGTCGCCGGTATGCTGGACCGGAGCGGCAGAGCACATCTCTCTGCCCTGCGCGATGTCATCTCCGTGCAGCGCGGGATGATCGCTTGCGCAAGTGGGGTCCCGTTCACGTCCCCGATCCTGTGGGCATTGCGCAAGCTGCCCTGCGCCGTGGACTACAACACTGACGGCAGCCGCTTCGCCTACTACTCAATGGGAGTGGAAGACGATCAGCTTACGACAGTGGGCGCTTGGGCGGATACGCAGGGCAACATCATCGCACAGATGCAGCAAGTCTGTGGCCTGCTTGTCCCCGCCGGAGATCCCGTGATTGCACCGTTCCGCGTGGCCGGGCACTTGTGGTCCAATGGCCAGTTCGCGCGATCTGCTTCTGACGAGATCGTGTCCTTTGTTAAAGGACGTGGTGTCGTCTTCGTCGCGTCGGTCCCGCGGAGCATCTCGGATCATGTGCTCGAGCACTTTGCGCGCGGGTGGGGAGAGTCATGGATGCCGGGACCGATCGACCAAAGGAGCATCAACCACGCGCGGGACATTGAGAGGGCATGCAGGATACGGCACAAGGCGCAGGACCCTTTTAACGCTAAGCTCATCAAGCAAGCGTCGAACAAGGAAAGTGTTGACCTGAGAGCCTGGCATGTGGACGTGCCGCGGCTCAAATCCGCCCAACACATCTGGCGCAATGGCGTCAGCCGTGACGGGACCCGTGTTGATGAAAACACGCCATTCAACCACTTGTTCGTGGCAGCCGACCCAGACAGTCATGCACACTCGGCCAACAGATAGCCCGCGCCAAGAAGTTCAAGGCCTCGCCTAGAGGCAACTCATCATGACCATCGGCTAGAGCCCCCCACGGGCTCTAGCATTGTTTAAGAGGCCAGTGCTATGCGCTGTTCCTATGTCCGCCACTGTTTGGTGACGGAACGCCTACACCCATGACAGTATAGGATTCTGACCTGCACGTTTCCTTCTTTCCTTTGCAGCCACGGTGGGGCCGCTTTCCTTTTTCCTTCTTTCCTTTTTCCTGGGCATGAGAAATATGCAAGCGCCCATAAATCCGGCAGCACTTAGGTTCTTTGTTGCTCTGGGGACGGCGGATCATGACTCCGTGCAGGTCAATACCGCACGCTGATTGGAAATCTCTTAGGCAGCTGCTTTTGCTGCAGAAATGTGTTGACAAAGTTCTGCGACCTGGGATACATATTTGGGGTGAGAGGGATTTACCTCCGCCCTCTGGGCGGCTGAAAAGAAGTATGAGTAGAAACAAGAGTTCGCTCACGTTTCAGGACTCAACAGCAAGACTCTCTTTCATTTTCCGCCCTATGGGCGGCTGCAAGAAGGCCTTCCCTCGGGAAGGCCTTCTCCTTTACCCCTTCACAACCATTCCCTCTCTTCGCAACTTGACACAGCATGACAATGTCTTTCTGGACAACACAACCAGTATCGGCAATGGCAGGTAGCCCCATGACCTCACCGCATCTGCCCGAGAGAGGGCCATGACCTTGCCACGACCAAGGACATTGCTCGGCGCCTCTGTATCAAATACAAATTTCTTGTCAAATCTTTAATAAAATTAAACTGATCCTCTTGACTTAAAGAAATGAGGCATGGTTTGCTTAATGCAAACAGCCCGTTCTATAGACAAGGAGGAACATGAAGCAACGCACAAGAACACTCAAGACGACTGCGACCGTGGCAATTGCCTCAGCCGCAAAACGCAGGCTCGCGATGAGCAAAGGAAAATCAACATGAGATACGTTGCACTGCTCAAGTGCGCCAATGGCAAGAACGTGCAGGCCATCTACCCGGCGCCTTCTCAGACCAAGGCTCTCGAGGAACTCGAGTACCTTATGGACTACAAGCAGGCCGAGGAAGGTGAGCTGCGGGACGAATACGGCGAACTCGTGGGCTCGCAAAAGCGTGACAGCAAGGAGGGAACAATAGACATGCCCCGGTAGTATTCTACATTTCCCTGGTTGCGGGAATGAATCTGCCGCAGTTGGCGGCAACATGAAAAAGGCTCCCTTCGGGGAGCCTTTCATAATTTGTGTGCGAAGAGGGCGACCCCTTCCGGCTGCGTAGTGGCTTTCGGGAGGCTCTTCAGCCACGTAAAGCTTGATGCCGGGGCCGCCCGATGTCAGCCCAAATGGTGAGATCGACCGCGAGAAATCGGCAGCTCGCCCAAAACGACCAAAATTAAGAGGGGCCTTGCGGCCCCTCTCTTCGTTTCCCTATTGCCAAATTTCTCAAAATCACTGCCTTGACCTACCTGGCATCCTTCGTCCGGGCGCATTTCCTCGCCCCATCTGTCCTTCGCTAACGGATTGGTAGCCAGCCAATACCTGCCACAAGCTCTTTACTTGTGGTCGGACGCAGACGTTGCCCTTGCGGGAGATTACTACGATGCCTCTGTGTCCTGCGGGCTTGGTAGCCCACAGGTTTCATCCTCGATTCCGTCGAAATGGCACTTGCTCGTCCAGCCAATACCGGGCTGCTAACGTTGCAGTACGCCACCGTGGGCTTTTACCCCACATGCCGTTTTCATCCGCCTTAGGCGCTATCTGTGCTCATGCTTTCACCACCAAGGCTCTGCTCTTGGTATTCGCTCTTTTCAGACCCCGAGGTGTCACAGCGGGTCGTTACTCCAGGGCTAGCGCATGAGTTTTAAATCGATAGTTCCTCTCGTCGCCATAGCGGTACAGGTCGGGCTTTCACCCTTTAACGCAATTGCTCTAACCGCATCGTGCTTATCTCCAGCGACCAAGCTGGTTTCGTCACGCGCGGCCACTGCGTCCCTTCCACGTCACGACCCATGCCCGTTAGGGTGCAGGTATCGTCCCGTGACCCCGGTTTCCGGGGTTTGCGGCATTCAACGTATCCAAGCGCACCACCATCAAAACGAATGGACTCAATTACACTTCACACCTCAGGCTTCCGCCAGAGTAGCTGATGCAACTGGTCCCCGAACCGTGCAGGCGAGTTTCCTTCGCACACGGCTCTCCAGTACGGGCAACATGAAACATCCGAGCTGGCTAGGCGTTGGATACCGGCTGGCTACCGGTCATTGCCCTAGGTCAAAACAGGCAGTTCAAAGATTCTGATCCATTTGGGGAGACGGGCCTCCAATCCTGATTCTGCTGTGGCATGCGGCGGCGAGCCCAAGGCTCACCACAAACCAAATGCTCAAGCAGCAGCCCCAAAATTTCCGGGGGGCGCACCTCAAGACACATTCATCCTCCTTTGTACGGGTTCTTCGCATCCCTTCCTGCGGCACGTTGTGACGTCACGGCGGCCGTGTCGATTTGGAGGTCGACGTCACAGAGAGCGGGGTTGCCTTCAGCATACACCTCGGCGCCATGCTGGAGTCAAGGCGGCGGGAGGAGAAAGGCGTCTCAGTCAGTCCACCTCAAATATGAATGAAGATTGTCCTGCTCTGACAGGCTGTTTAGCGCAGATGGATGAGCTAGCCGCTGCAGCACAAAAGAATATTCAGGAAAAGCTGTCTGACCCTATGCTGGCGACTTGCGATCTTCGGAAAAGGCGTCGTAGCCTTTTGGGGAATCGGGCCGCGCCCGCAACCACAACCAAAGGCAATCTCATGAGTATCATCAAGAAGACAGCAAAGCTTGAGCGGCAGATCAACGTCAAGGTCACTGACGAAGTTTACAACAGATATAAGAAGGTGCGGGAAAGTTGCACGGCAAAAGGATGGGAGTTTTCCCTGCAGCCGGAGTTTACCGAATGGCTGACCGGGATGCTTGTCAAGGCTGAGAAGGAACTCGACAAGAAGCCCTCGGCAGCTGAAGTCGGCGAGTAGCGGGTGGGCATCAGCAAAACATATCAGCCCGGGCCGGGGGACGTTGCGCTCGTAAGGAGGGCGCAACGCTCCCTCGCCCTGGCTGGGCGGCATGTGGATCTGATGCGGTATGTGGAGAGGGACAGCTTCCAGGCGGTGGCCGCAATGCTCACGGGACACTACATGCCACGCTCGCATTCCAAACAGCTCGAGATAGCCGAGGTGTTCCGAGAGCTGTTCACAACCTGGCTTGTCCTTGCGCCCCTCAGCAACCAGGCAAGAGGCTACTGGCGCCCGTGGTGGTGTCCTGGCGTCGTGACAAGCTGGCTGCGTACGGAGGTCAACCGCTTCCAGCGTACCTGTCTGGGCCGCCTCTCGTTAGACTGGGCGACGGCACAGGTTGCACCGGGTGCTGCGGCAGCCAAAATTACGGACGATGCGTTCCTCGCACATGCGGAGGCTCTGCTCGGCCACGCGTGGGGTGATACCCTGCGCGCCAACTTCACCCGCTATGCCTTGGGTGGACTGGTCTGGCGCGCCAAAGCCGAGCAGGCGCTTGCCCTTGCCCGTGAGCACCAAGCTGGGCTGATGTGGCATGAGGATGGACTGTGGCTTCTGGCGCGAAAGCCGTTTGCAGCGGATGGCGTAGCCTGGAACGACCTGCGGGAAACGCCAGTAGATACCCTCGCATGGTCGGTCAAAGTAGCCGAGGGCAAGCTCCAGGCACGGATGTCAGAGCCCACGGTGCAGCGACTCAAGGAGAGCGTCAGGGGGGCCTTGGCATCGGACGCTTCACCAGAACATAAGCTACGGCAGATCAATGCCGCTGTTCGGTCATGGCATCATTGGGCGCGCTACGCCTTTGACGCCCGACAGGAGGCGACGGAGGTAGAGGCGTGGATATGGCGGCGGGTCAGCCGACACATCCTGCAACACTCCCCAAAGCTACTGGCCGCGTACTTCAGCCTGAGAACGGCAACGTGGGATACGCAGCTTCACTTTGGGCGATCGTCCTACCTGTTGGATAGAGGCGTGACGGACGAGAACTGGCTGAACATCTGGAACCCCCGTCGGTAGATGGGGAGGAGGGAACAATGAGCATCACCTACAATATGGACGGCTTCAAGTTATCCATCACCGCCGGTGTGGCGGATGAGGCCAAGGGCAAGAGGCGCTGGACGCAAGTAGAGGCGAGCTATCTTGAACATCCGTGCTCAGACTTGGAGTCGCTTGCCACTCTCAGGGCATGGCTCGGATGCTTTCTGCGCAAGCAGGTTACCGGCGGAGAACCACGCCTAGCTCTGGGTACCATGGCTGACGGGGTGAGGTTCGCGATACGCCAAAAAGACAAGGTGCAGTATCTGTATGCGTGCAAAACTTCCAAAGGAGGTGTTGTCTTTGAGCAGCACCTTGACGCGATGGAGGTGGCCCGTCTGGAAATAGCCGTCAGCAAGGCGCTACAGGCTCTCAGCCCGTCCTCAATCTGGGGACCGGAGCCAGATCAAAAGTGATCCAGGCATCAGCACCCGCCACCAATCGCAGAACCAAAAAACATGGCCGGCTTGACACATTCGCGGATTTTCGGTTCTTGCTTTACGATATCAGTGTGTTATCTGGTCAGATGAAACTCAATGGGCAAGGCGCCAGTCACAACAGGGCTACTCGTATCAACGCAAAGGTTCCTCGGCTGCAGCCCGACCGAGGAACGGAAATGAACAAAGACTCTTCCTGGAGGGGAGCATGAGAAAGCAGAAGTCTATTGATCTTCAAGCGCCGACCACAAAATTTCAGCCTGGGCGCTACGTCACCGTATCAGAAGCAGCCAGGCTCATAGGGCTCCCAGAAAGGACCCTGTGGGGGTGGCGTGAAAAGGCAGCCCTGGAGATTGAACGGGCAGGAATCTTCGTCAAGCCCGGCAAGGCTGTCCTGTTCGATTTGGATGCCTGGGCCAGCTACCTTGAGCATCTCCAGAGGGAGGCTGTGGAGGCCGCTCGCGCTTGGCAGCTTAGGTTCCGCGTCGTTACCATCCTGCCTGCCGCAGCAGTAGCGGCAGCCCTTGCCACTTTGCTGCTCCAGGGGGCCAGCAGGTTCTAGCTGAAGCTTTTCCTTTCGTTTCCTTGGCGGCCCCTGTGGGGCCGCTCTCCTTTTCTTTCCCTTCCTTTTCCTTTCGCATAGCCCGCTCATACTTGGTGAGGGCAAAATCGATCAGTACAACGCCTCATCTGACAATGCGCGTATGGGCTTTGCGGCTTCGACCTAGCTTTGCAAGATATCTTATTACTATCTTAATGAATTTGCTCCCCTGGACTGGACTTCAGTTCATCGACCGTGCTTTCATCCAATTACAGGACCCACATCCGACAAAGGAGGAAAGCGTATGATCAGACGACTGCGTGAAGCGGCAACGCGTTACAAGGCCGCCTTGGCGAAGCACTTGTTCGCCAGACGACTCGTGCTCACGCGCAAGAAAAACTCTCTCAACATCGTCCTGGCCTATGCCCGGATTGATGACGGGAGCAGGTGGCGCGACCGGTGATCACCACCAGCGCTGCACCACGTATGTGAGCCTCTTGGGGCTTTCTCGCAGGCCGCAAGGCCATGATCGCCACGCCGACATCGCCGGACCCTGAAACCGGTTGCCTGGCAAGAAGTGGCGGAACTGCAACCCCCTCCCCACCATAGGCGGCCCGAAAGGGTCGCCTTTCTTGCTGCCAGCGGCGCTGTCCATTCTTTTCAAAGAACATGGGCTGAGAACGCTGATGCTCCATCATCGGCTCAAACCCGATACTCCACCAGGGAGACTGACACGGGCCTCTTCGGGGTCTTCGCGTTTTGCTGCCCTGACCCGTCGCAGGTCATTTCACCAGATACGGCTTTGTTGATAAGGTCGGCGAGGTCCGGTCCCTTGTAGTGAGGACGAATCCAAATCTGTCGGCGCTGTGCAGCTCCCGCCCCATGGGGCTGATGCCTCCAATGCCCCCGAACCATGAACCTGACTTGCGGCTTGCTCACAGCGGATTCTGACGAGTTGGAGGCAGCCGTGCCCGGCTCAATGACAATCGGCCCGAGGGAGGCACCGACCTCACAGCATAGTCCAGGCGCGAATGCTCTGCCGCCTGCTTCAGTATTCTCTTCTTCTTCGGCACGGAGGCGAACTGGCGCGCATCGGACTCGATCTGGGCGCGCGGGCTGGTGCAGGTCATGAGTTCGGCCTGGTCGGAAGCTAGGTAGAGGGCGGCGTTCAGCATGATCCGATACAATGCCAGATCGTCCGTGTAGAAGTTTTCGTCGCCTATCGGTTCGATGATGTCGCCCCCGCCCTCGATGTTCATGCCACAACCCAAGTCGTCAGGCGTGAGCTTTTCCCAGTCCGTCCGCAGGGATTGCTCCAGCGACCAGCCATCTCCAAGGTACAGTTCACGCTTGAGCATCAAATAGGATTTGGCCAACGGCCTGGCGTGCCAGGCAACGATGACAAGCTTCCAGCCAGGCAGCTTCGCTCCTGTCGGGAGGCCATGGCCCAACGGAAGGTCTCGCGGATTCCCTCCTCCAGGGGGCGGTGGTGGAAGTCCGGAAAATGGCGCAGCAGCTTGGCGCTCGTCAGGATGGCGCTGGTGTTGTCCGAGGACCGCCGCGGCTGCACGCGGCACACGAAGGGCCGGTCCGACACGCGCCGGAAGATGCTCAGCAGCTCCAGGATCGAGGTGCCCGAGCCCGAGCCCAGGTTGTAGGTGTCCGTGGCGTCCAGGTCGCGCAGGGAGTGGGTCATCAAAAGCGCCGCGTCCGCCGCGTGGACGTAGTCGCGCACGGTTTCCTGGTCGCCGTAGAGTTCAAGCGGCTGCCCGTTCAGGATGCGCCCGATCCAGGCCGCAACCACCCCCTGCGGGCGGTCCAGGGGCTGCCTGGGGCCGTAAACGTTGCCGATGCGGAAGCTGTCCGAGGCGATGCCGCACTTCTCGCGGTAGTAGGCCAGGAAGTTCTGGGCCGCCAGCTTGGCGATGCCGTAGGGGTTGAACGGCGCGGGCAGGGAGGACTCGTCCTGCAGGCCGGACTGCCGCCCGTAGAGCGTGCCCCCGGACGCGGGGAAGATGATCTTGCGCACGCCCTGCCCGGCGCAGAGCCCGAAAAAATTCACGGCCTGGCGCAAATCCACGTCGATGGGGCGCAGCGGGTCCTCCCAGCTGCACACGGGCAAGGTGGCGCCGACGAAGTGGGCCGCGACCTCCTGCCCCTCAAGCGCCGCGGCCACGGCCGCCTGGTCGGCGAAGTCCCCGGCGATCAACCGGACCCTGCCCTGCAGCTGGGCGAGGTTCTTCGCTGTTCCCGAGCGGAAGCGGTCAAAAACCGTGACCGTGTGCCCCTGCTCCAGCAGGCGCTCCACAAAATGCGAGCCCAGAAAGCCATCGCCGCCAAACACCGCGACCCTGCGCCGCACGTCCAGGCCTTTGCCGTCTTCATCCTGCATCACCAACACCAACCTCAAGGCCCTGTTCGCGGGGCCGGTTCTTTTTCGGTCCAAGGGTAGCACACCTGCAAAACCGGTGTAAACGTTCCGCGCCGTTCCAGGGGACGTTTTAAACATTTCCCGCGCAAATGGTTCTGCTGGCCGTTTGGCAGGCTTTTCCATACCCGACGCCTCTCAGGCGAACGTCAAGCTCCTGGGAGGAACTGTCCGAGCATGCCGAATAAAGCTCCATTGCCATGGGTTTGAAGGCGTCGAGGACCTCGGGGTCGAAATGGCTGCCGCGCTCGTCCTCCATCATTGGCGTGACCACATCGAAAGGGAGAGCCTGCTTGTAGGGTCATCAGCAGGTAGCGCAAATACAGCCGCGACACGCTGTCTCAGAGCCTCTGGAATTCGTGGCGATACCTCTTGGGAGCAAGCTCACGGAGGTGACCAAGGGCGCTCCAGAGGATAGGCCGGACGAAGAGACTGGTCTGCCGATCAAGAATATAGTCTGGCAGGGAGTCTGCACGCCGGAGAAACGCCTTGGAGCACGCGAAGTCGAACAGTGTCTGGTGCCGGAACCCAAGCACGGTGTGACCATCGCCGGAGGCGCCTTTCCCAAGGACAGACAGTCTGCCCCAAGTGCTGTGGACCGAGGGCGTCGGAGGAGGGGGCGCCGTGCGGGGCTACCAGGACAGGGAGGGCAACTGCGGCGAGAGTCCGCGCGTCAGGAGGGTGATGATTCCGCGCAGGTCGCTCTCCATGTGCTCTTCAATGCCCAGGGTGGCGCAATCCTGAAGGGTGCGGGAGACGCGCCGCGGGTCGAGAAAGGGGTGCACGGCGAGAAGGAAGAGCGCCGCCACTTTGCGCGTGTCGCAGCTCTGGAACTCGCCCTGCTGCACGCCCCGCTGCACGATGCCTGCAACGAAAACCTCCATCCGGTCGATGTGCTTGAGCATCACCGGCCAATTCTGATCGATGGCGGCATCCATCATGTCGTAGACGCCCCGGTTGGAGAGAAAATGCGCCCGGCCATGCCGGTGGCAGGCGATGAAAAAGGCCACAAGGTTCGCCGTGGCCGAAGCCTTGCGCTTGACGCTGGTCTTCCAACTGGTCTCGAAATCGGCAATGAGCCCGTCGCAGATGACCCCGTTGATCTCCTGCTTCGAGCGGAAGAACCGGTAGATGTTTGCGGGGCTCATGCCGAGCCGGGAGGCGATGTCCGCGAGGGTGGTCTTGTGGTACCCGACGGTGCGGAACAGGTCTTCGGCCACGGCCGCGATGGCCTGGCGCGTGGCTTCCGTATCGGTGCTTTTAGGACGGGGCATTCAATGTTCCTTTGGATGCAAAGCGTCGCTGCCCAAGGCCGTGGGCACGCTGGCGGTCGTCGTGCTCAGCGCCGGGAGGGGCGTACCTGTTTAAATAGCCTGCCATATTTCATTTGAAACGTCGAGTGAAACGAAGTCACCGGCGCAGGCGCGCATCCAGAGACGCCAGCCACTCCTCGATGTCGCTGCCGAAATACCTCGCGCAGTTTGCGCGCAGCCAGACATCGAGCTCTTCCGTGGAGCGCCTTGCGAACCCGTCGTAGAGCTCGCGCGCAATGGGGACGAAGGCATACAAGACGGCCGGGTCAAAGTGCTTGCCACGTTCTTTTTCCAGCATCCATACGGCGACTTCGAATTGCATGGCCGGCTTGTAAGGCCGAGGCGAGGCCAGGGCATCGAACACGTCCGCCACGGCAAAGATCCGCGCGGCAAGGGGAATACCCTGGCCCTTGAGTCCCTGGTCGTAGCCGGTCCCGTCATAGCGCTCGTGGTGTCCGCCGATGACCTCCAGGGCGTCGCTGAGCCAGTGCGCGCGGATGGCTATGTCGCGACCGTGCTGCACATGCTGACGCATTGCTTCGACCTCCTCGGGCGTGAGCGGTCCAGGCTTGCGCAGCAGGGCGTCCGGGACGCCGATCTTGCCCACGTCGTGCAGGAACGCGCCCTTGATGAGCGCGCGCATGGCCTGGCGGTCCAGGCCCAGGCGCTCCCCCAGGCGGGCGGCGTAGATGGTCACACGGTAGCTGTGCGCGTCCACATCGCTGTCGCGTTTGGCGCTGGCGCGGCCGAGGACGCTTATGGTCTCAAGGTTGGCTTCCATGAGGTCCAGGGAGGCCGCGTGCATCTGGCGCAGCAGGCGCAGCAGCACCGGGTAGAGCAGACCGGAGGTGCCGAGCACCAGAGATACGGCCAGGACTTGGGTCAAGCCCATGCGCAGATTGGCGTCGTGGATGACCTCATCGCTGATGGCGAACAGGCATTCGCTGTTGGCGACGATCCTCCCCTTGGCATCGGCGAGGGGCACGAGGATGTGCAGGAATGGCCGGGAAGCGATGGCCACGAGTTCGTAGCGGGGGCCGCCCGCTTCCGTGTGGACGCTGTAGCGGCTGGTGGCAAGATAGTCGTCGAGTGCTGACGGGATGCGCAAAGCCGGGTCCCGCCGTTCGGCCACCACCCGCCCCTGCGGGTCCGTGATGAGCGTGAGCGCCGCCGTCCCCAGCTGTAGACGGCTGGAGGAGAGCGTATCGTCCAGGATGTTCTGCAGCCGCCTGTGGTCGCCAAGGTCCGGCGCATTCAGTTCCTGCCCGGCAAGGGCCTGGAACCGGGCGGCATGGAAGAGCACTCCGTCCCTCAGCGCCGCGGTGAAGCGGGCGCGCTCCATGAGGTAGAAACCGCAGGCGGTCAGCAGACAGGCGACCAGGGTCATGCCCAGGAGCCGCTTGAAGAGCAGGCGGTGCACAGAGCGTGCGAAAAGCGTCCTGTCGGTCCAGGTGAACCGGGACTGCTCAGGCATATTCTTCTGCGTCAGGGTCCGACTCCTTTGGTGAGTGACTGCAAGGTCACTGCCCTGCCGGAGTTGTCAGTCATTACGCTGCGTGCCTGCAGCCGTCCCTGGACCCGGGGGAGAGGAAGGGCCCCCCTGGGCTTCTCCGCAGTCGCACGTCGCGAGGTGCGTGCAGGAGGGCGACAATGTCTGGCTTGGCGCGTCGGGCTAAAGACCCGTTTGTGCGATGAGCGTGGACACGCTCAGGCACTCCGCATGGAAGAGGCACTCTCTCTGGTCACAAAAGTTCGCGCTCGCCCGGCCGAAGCAGTCGAAATGCCCCTCGGCCCTTTGCATGGCCCGGACATCTTCCACCCGGTCAAGGACAAACTCCTTGCGCTCGTCAGCACGCACAGAGCCCTGCCCCTTCGGGGCCCTTTTCGACTTGCCTTTCGGACGTTTTCCCAATCCAACAGCCTGCTCACTCATATGGCCTCCGTTGACGTTGTGGTGCAGCCGCCATTCTGGATCGCCACTGGCTGCCGTGGTCTGTCGGCGGCATACGGTCAAGGCAACCGTCGTGAACCATGAATTATATATCCTTCATTCATGATTTAGTCAAGATGTAAAGTCTGGCCCGACAGGTTCTCCGTCTTGGAGAAAACGCGGTAATGGTTCCGCTCCCAGGGCTGCGCCGTTCCGCACATCAGCCCGGACGGCATTCTTTGCTCGACACTGAAACATAAATGCACTAATAATTCTTCATGAATCATTTCGAGTTGATGCTTGTCACCCGCCTGGGCAAGACCGTTCCCCGAGGAATGGAGCAGATGCCGCGCGCGCTCATGCTGGCGCTGATCCTCGCCGCATTGGCCGGATGCGGGGCGCGGCCGGGACCGGAACTGCTCTCCCCGGTTCCGCCCCTGGCGCAACCGACCCGGCATGTGCTTCTACAGGTGGCCACCAACCGGGAGCCCGACGCCAAGAGCCCCGGCAATTTCAGCAACGCCCGGTCCCCGAGGCTCTCTTTCGCCCGCTACGTCATCTCGGTGCCGCCGAACCACAGGCCCAGCGCCATCGAGTTGTCTGCCACGCGTCCTGTGGACCCGGCCAGCAGCTTTGCCACCCTGGAGTTTGCGCCATTGCCGGTCGACGCCCTGGCCGGTCCCGTCGCCGGCAACGCGACGGAGCAAGGCCAGGACGACGGCCGCGTCTTCGTCTTCGTGCACGGTTACAACACCAACTACGCGGAGTCCGTGCTGCGCATGGCGCAGCTTGTGGCGGACAATCCCTCGGGAGGCCGGGCCATCCTCTTCGCCTGGCCTTCCGACGGCAGCCTGCCCGGTTACGTGGCCGACAAGGACTCGGCGACCTATTCACGCGACCATTTGGCGCAGCTGCTGACCATGCTGGCCGACGACCCGCGCAACCGCGAGATCACCCTCGCCGCCCACAGCATGGGTTGCTGGCTGGCCATGGAGAGCCTGCGCCAGCTGCGGCTCACGGGCAGGGGCGCTGTGTTGGAGCGGCTGAACAGCGTGCTTCTGGCTGCGCCGGACATCGACCTGGACGTGTTCCGCGCCCAGGCCAAGGGCATCGGCCAGCTGGTCCCGCCGATCACCGTGCTGGCCTCGCCCGACGATCGCGCCCTGCAGTTCTCCAACAGGCTTGGCGGCGACAGGGAGCGTCTGGGAGGCCTGGACGTGCGCGATCCGCGCATCCAGGATCTGGCCAAGGACTGTGGCATCCAGCTCATCGACATTTCCAGCATGACCGCCACGGACAGCTTGAACCACGACAAGTTCATCGGCGCCGTGACCTCGCTCAAGACCGCGCTGTCGCCGAAAAAGTCGGAGAATCCCTTCCGCAGGGCCGGGGCGTTCGTCCTGAACGCCATGGCCACTGTGCTGGAAACGCCGGGGCGGATAGGCCGGGCCGCAGCCGAGGTGACCCGATAAGGCGCTCGACTAGGCGGCACGATCCGTTGGCTCTGGCCACAAAACAAGGAGGTGTTCCTTGGCGTCATCGCTCAAGGAGGGTCGAAGCAACCATACGCGGCAGAGGCTGCTGGAGAGCGGCACCAGGCTCTTCGCGCGGCACGGCTTCGAAGGCACCACCGCACGCGCCCTGGCCGAGGAATCTGGGGAGAACATCGCCTCCGTCAATTACCACTTCGGCGGCAAGGCTTGCCTATACCGCGCCGTGTTGGAGCGCATCGTGGCCCTGAAGCAGCGGGAGTTGGGCGACCTGCTCGACCTCGTGCTCACACAATGCGCCGGGGAGGCACCGCAGCACAAAGACCTGCACGAACTCATGCACCACCTGGTGCGACACACGGTTTCGGCGCTGCTGGACAGTCCTGACGCGCCCTGGGTCGGCATGATCATCATGCGGGAGCAGGTCGCGCCAACGTCGGATTTCGAAATCCTGCACAAAGGATTTCTGAAGAAGATCTATGCGGCCTGGACCGCGCTGCTCGCCCGCCTCACCGGCGAACAGCCGGAATCCCTTGAGCTGCGCCTGCGCGTGGCCGCCATCATCGGCCAGGTGGCGGTCTTCCGGACGGGCATGAGCAGCATCCTGCGGGAAATCGACGCGGACACGCTGTCCGAAGAGCACCAGGACTGCATCGTGCGGCTTGTCATCCAGTATGTCGAGGCCATTCTGGCCGCGAACCACGCGGCCGCCTCATCGGCCGGTTCCGCAGTGTCCGCTGCAAAGCCGGACCGAGAGCCGGAGCAAGGCCTGCTGGAGGGCCATCCGCTCGTGCGTGAAGACAATGAGAAGCTCAGACAGCAAAAGGAGGGCTTCCGCCAGATACTGGATGAGTGTCCGGTCTCGATCCTGGCCTTCGACCTGACTGGAACAATCCTCTTCGCCAATAAGTGGCACTTGGAACACTTGGCGCAACGAGAAACCACTGCCGAACCAATTCTTGGACAACAGCTCTGGGAGCTGCCAAGCATCGCAAAGGCTGGTGTGAGCGACCAACTGCGAGCGATTCTGGAGGGTCAGGCCGTGCGGCTGACCGAGGTTTTCATCCCGAGTTCCGTGGCAGGGCAGGAGACCTGGCAGCTGATGCACGGAGTGCCCCTGTTGGAGGATGGTCGCGTGGTCGCCGGCCTGCTCATGCGCGAGGACATCACCGAGCGCAAGCGCCTGGAAGCCAACCTGAGCTGGGCCAAGGAGCAGGCCGAGGCTGCGGCCAGGACCAAAAGCGAGTTTCTGGCCAACATGGGCCACGAGGTCCGCACGCCGCTCAACGGAGTCCTGGGCATGCTCCAGCTCCTCAAGGGCACGCGGACCGAGGCCGAACGGAAGGAGTTCACGGATATGGCCCTGGACGCCGGGCAGCGTCTGCTCTCGCTCTTCAACAACATCCTGGACTGCTCAATGATGGACGCAGGGCGGCTCGGCCTCGCGAGTGAGCCGTTCAGCCTCAGGCAGACGGTCGAGAAGGCGCTCGAGGCCCTCTCCTCCATCGGTCGCCAGAAAGGGCTGGCTCTCTCGGCTGATATCGACCCCAGCGTCCCGGAGCTTCTGGCCGGCGACGAGACCCGCATCCGACAGACTCTGATGAACCTTGTCGGCAACGCCATCAAATTTACGCCGACCGGTTCCGTCCAGGTTGCCGCCTGGGCGGCACCATCCAAACGTTTTCCTGGCAAAACCCAGGTTTTCCTTACTGTGCAGGATACAGGAATCGGAATCCCGGATGGGCAGATATCCGCAATATTCGAGAGCTTCACCCAGGTCGATGCCTCATTCGCACGCCGCTTCGAAGGCGCGGGTCTGGGCCTGGCCATCGTGAGAGAGCTCACCCAGCTCATGCAGGGAGGCATCGACGTGGAAAGCGAACTCGGAGTAGGGACTGCGGTCTCTGTAAACTTCTTGTTGGACAAGGTCTCTGTTCCAGCGGAAAAAATCTGCCACACCACGCCAGCCTAGGGCCAGAGCCAAGCGCCGCCACCGAAGGGTCTTCATGTGGAGGATGAGCCTCGGGAACCTGTGCATGCGGGACATATTGGCCGACATAGGCCGCGATGGCCATGGCCGTTGAGAATGGACGCGCCGCCATCGAGGCGCTCCAGGCCGGAGACTTCGATTGCGTCTTCATGGACATCCACATGCCCGAGATGGGCGGGGTGGAAGCCACACGGCTCATCCGGGGCATGCGCAGCCTTGGGAGCAAGGTCTGCGTGTCCATCATCGCCTGCGCGGCCTTCGCCATGCCCCAGGATATTGAACGTTTCCTGAAGGCGGGCATGGACGGCTGCCTCGTCAAGCCCGTGCTGGCCGAGGATATCCGAAAGCCCCCTCGAGGTGGTGTCAGGGATAGGGGAAGGCGGCGCACCAGCAGGCCTCACGGGACATAGCCACTGGCCTTAATTGGCTTGGCCTTCCTCGCTCCAGGCGCCGCCCAGGGCCTTGTACAGGGTCAGCAGGTTGCCCTGGCGCGTGAGGCGGATGCCGATGAGGTCTTGGCGCGCCGAGGCGTTCGAGCGCTGGGCGTCCAGTTTGGACAGGTAGCCGTCCACTCCGGCCTCGTAGCGCAGGGTCGCCAGTTCGTAGCTCGCGCCAGTGGCCTCGGCCAGGGAGGCCTGGGCCTCGGCCTGAGCCGTCAGGGACGCTCCTTGGGCCAGGGCGTTGGACACCTCGCGGAAGGCCGTCTGCACGGTCTTCTCATACTGGGCCAGCATGATGCTGCGGTCGGCCTCGGCGACTTCGACGCCGGCGCGGATGGCCCCGGCATTGAAGATCGGCAGCGTGAGCTGCGGCACGAAGGACCAGGCCGTGGCGCCGTTCTTGAACAGGCCGTTGATCTCGTTGCTGGCCGTGCCGTAGCCGCCGGTGAGGCTGATGGTCGGGAAGTAGCGGGCCCGGGCCGCGCCGATGCTGGCGTTGGCGGCCTTGAGCTGGTGCTCCGCGGCCAGGACGTCGGGCCTGCGCGTGAGCACCTCCGAGGGAAGCGCGGCGGGCACCGGGGCCAGCGGCGCGACCCCGGCCAGGGTCTGCGCGGGCGTCTGCTCCGGACTGAGGGGCAGGCCCACCAGCATGGCCAGCAGGTTCTCGTCCTCCGTGACCTGGGCCAGGTACCTGGCCTCGGCCACGCGCGCGGAGTCCACAGTGGTCTGGGCGCGCTTGAGGTCCAGGTCCCCAACCACGCCGAACTCTGACTTCTGCCGCACGATCTCGTAGGATTCCCGTTCCGTGGTCAGGATCTCCCTGGCCAGGGCCAGGTGCTCGCGGTCCGCGGCCAGAGTCAGGTAGGCCGTGGCCACCTCGGCCACCAGACTCAGCTCCACGCTCCGGCGCGAGGCCTCCGTGGCCAGGAACTCTTCCAGCGCCTGGTCTTTAAGGCTCTGGATGCGGCCGAAGAAGTCCAACTCGAAGGTGCTGAAGGCCAGGCCCACGGAATAGGCCCGGCTGGTGACCGGAACGCCCTTGCCCGAGAGGCTGGCCGGGGTGCGTTGCATGTCCGCCTGGGCTGCGGCCCCGATGTCGGGCAGCAGGTCCGCCCTGGCGATGCGGTACTGGGCCTGGGCCTTCTCAATCTTGAGCGCGGCCACGCGCAGGTCGCGGTTGTTCTGGAGCGCCAGCTCCACCAGACGACGCATGGGCTCGTCTGTCACCACCTGCCGCCAGTCAGGCAGGGTGGCGTTGGCCTGCGAACGCGAGGCCGTGCCGCTGGTCCAATCGGGGGGCAACAGCGGCGAGGGCCGCTCGTATTTCGGGGCCAGGGTGCACCCGAACGCCAGGATGGCGAGCAGCGTAGCCAGACAGACCGAGGCCAGAGCCCGCGTGAGAACGGAAGACAGGGGACGCATCATTTCACCTCAAGGCATTATGTGTTGCTCGTGACCCCGCCCGGTGGCGGAGTCGGCCGCCTACTGTGCGCCCGGGTCGGTCTGACGGGGTTGGCTGGGCTGTCCGTTCTGGTCAGGGCCAGGCACTGGCGCTTCGCCTTTGGGCGGCGAATAGGCCTGACCTTCGCCCTTCTTCGGCCTGGGCAGGCCGTCCGCCTTTGCCGCAGGCTTCTTTTCCGTTATTTTCACAGCTTTGGGCTCGGCTTGGTTCTCAATCTTTTTCAGGGCGTTGGCCTCTGGCTCGGCCTTTGATTTGGCATTGGGATCGGGAGCGTCGGCGCGGGTGGCGTTGGCCTGGGTCTCTGCCGGGGCCGCATCGGCTGCCGGGGCAGGGGGCGCGGCTTCCACGGCCTTGACCTTGGCCCCGGGCCGCACCTTTTGCAGCCCGTCCACGATGACCCGCTCCCCGGCGACTAGACCGGACTCCACGAGCCAAGCATCACCCATGACGCGGGAGACCACGATGGGCCGGATCTCCACCGTGTTGTCGGGCTTCACCACCATTGCCTGGGGTTTGCCTTTAGAGTCGCGGCTCACGGCGACCTGGGGCACCAGCAGGGCCGCCTCGTCCACGCCTTCGGTGAGCACGGCGCGCACGTAGAGCCCAGGCAGGAGGTCGCGGCGGGGGTTGGGGAACTCCGCACGCAGGGTCACCTCGCCGGTGCTCTGGTCAACGGTGATGTCGGCGAACCGGAGCACGCCCTCCAGAGGGTAGGGGCTGCCGTCCTCCATGAGCAGGCTCGCCCTGGCCCCACCGTCGGCGGCCTTGCGCAGCCTGCCGCTCTGCAGCTCGCGCCGCAGGCGCTGCACCTCGGCGCTGGACTGGGTCACATCCACGTAAATGGGATCGGTCTGCTGGATGGTGGCCAGGGGCGCGCCCTGGCTGGCCGTCACCAGGGCCCCGGACGTCACCGAGGACTTGCCGATGCGTCCAGAGATGGGCGCCGTGACGCGGGTGTACGACAGGTTGATGCGCGTGGTCTCCAGGGCTGCCTTGGCGGCGATGACCTCGGCCTCGGCCTGCTTGTGGGCGGCCTGGGCGTCGTCATTGTCCTGCTGGCTCACGGCCCGGACCTTGGCCAAACCCGCGAAGCGCTCACCCTTGAGCCGGGCGGGCAGGGCGTTGGCCTCGGCCTTGGATAGGGCGGCCTTGGCGTTCTCGTAGGCGGCCCGGTAGGTGTCCGGGACGATCTGGTACAGCACCTCCCCGGCCTTGACCTCGCCGCCCTCCGTGAACAGGCGTTTCTGGATGATGCCGCCCACCTGCGGACGCACTTCGCTTACCAGATGGGCCGAGGTGCGCCCGGGCAGCTCCGATGTCAGCGTTACGGCCTTGGGTGCCAGCGTGACCACCGTGACCTCGGGCTCGGCTGCGGCGGGCGGGCCTGCGGCCTTCTGGCCCTGTCCGCAGGCGGCAAGGGTGAGCAGGACGAGCAGCAGCACGGTGAGCGTCGGGAAAGAATGACGGTGCATAGGTATTTCCTGGTCGGGGTTAGGGGGGTAGATCCAGGCTCAGCCGGACAGGCGCATGCTCATCCTGTCCAGGCCGCCCAGGGAGAACTTCACAATAAAATCAGAGAATTCCTCAATATTGTCGGCCTTGAGTTCCAGGTCCGGGGCCATGCGGGTGAGGGCGTCCCGGGCGAAGTCGAGCAGCACGCACTGGCCGATGATGCTCGAGACACAGCGAGAGGCCGTCAGGTCGTCCGCTCCAGGCAGGAACTGCCGCACGATGTCCAGCAGGAGCCGCTGCCCCGGGTTGCGGTCCTTTTCGAATATCTTCGCAAAATGCGGCGACGGCTCAATGACTTCCTGGGCCAGAAGCCTGCCCAACTGCTTGGCCACCGGGTCGCCGTCGCCCACGATCCGGTACAGGACGCTTTGCACAAAGGCCCGCAGCCGCTCCTCCGCGGAACTCCCGGGCGTCACGCCCTTGTCGCGGGGGTGCCGCCTCTCCATGCTTTCGATGTGGTCCCGGAGCACGGCGGCGTAAAGCTCCTCCTTGCTGCCGAAGTAGTAGCTCACGGCAGCGACATTGGCCCTGGCCAGTTCGCAGATGTCGCGGACCGTGGCGCTTTTAAGCCCGTGCTTCGCGAACATCCTGCGGGCGGCCTGCAGGATTCTGGCTCTTGTGCTGTTCTCCTGGATCGTTTCCATACCGGCTCCAAGGCTCGGGGGACCAAGGGGGCAAAAGGCGGCCCGGCTCCAGCTTCCAGAGCTCCCGGGGGGGGCGCTGCCGTGCGGCCGGCCTTCAGACAACCCAGACCGTGAACTTCTTTCCCTCGTACACCACCGCGTGGCTGACGCGGCCCATGAAAAATGCGTCAGCCCGCGAGAGGCCCCGGCGGCCGACGACGATGCTTCCATAGCCGCCTTCTTCGGCCTCGGCGAGGATGGCCTCCGGCCTGCTGCGCACACCGGAGAGGACCTTTTTGGTGATCTGGTCCGCTGCGAATCCCGCCTCCAGGAGTTTGGCCTTCACGGCGCGGAACAACTGCACCACTTTGAACTGGAAGGCCTCGATGCAGCTTTCGGGGAGCTCCGCTTCGGGCAGCGGCTGGCTGCCATCTTCCGTCGGGCTGAAGCGTATGGCCCCCAGGCCAACGATGGCGTGGAAGATGCCGACCGCGTACCCGTGTCCGCCCAGCAGGGTGCCGACAAAGTCCACGGCCTTTATGGAAGGCGGGGAGGCGTCCACCGCAAGCAGGATCTTCTTGACCGGCGGGGCTTGACCCACCAGGATGATCGGGATGAAATCAAGTGATTGCAGCATTTTGACCGCAACACTGCCGAGGATCATATTTTTCAGCGCGCCCAGGCCGCGCCTCCTGAGAACCACCGCAGTGTACCCCTTCTTGGCTTCCTCGATGATGTCCTGGGCCACGCTTTTCTTCCGGCAGTGGAGCTTGATCTCCACGGACTGCTCCGAAAATCCGCCTTCGATCAGGATCTTCTTGGCCTGCTCCAGTGTCTCCAACACCTTTCTCTGCTCCTGCAGTTCCTGGCCTTTCAGCACAGCTTCGGCCTTTGCGCAGGTCGGATTCTGCAGCATCTCCCGGTATTCCTCCGGCAGACCGCTCAGGACGTGGAACAGCACAATCCGCGCCTTCTCGCCCACAGGCATGAACTCCTTGAGGTAGTTGACTGTTTGGATGGTCCGTTCGGAGCCATCGACCAGTACCAGCAATCTGTAGTCAACGGTCATGCTGCATCCTCCAAGCTGTCCGGTGTTTAGTCCAATGCCAACCGCGCTGCCGCGTTATCCAAGGCTGTTTGACTTCTTTGCGCATGCGCCCCCGCTCCGGAACGCGTCCCGTCATCGCCATCCCAGTCTTCTGTTCCGCTCGCCTCCCAACACCGGCCTATGGTGTTGCGCCGGGCCGCTGCTGCTTTTTCCTGCCGAACAGGTTGCTGACCAGGACGAAAAACATGGGGATGAAGATCAGGTCGATGAAGGTTGCGGAGATCATGCCTCCGCACACCGCTGTGCCCAGCGCGTTCATGGCTCCGGCCCCGGCGCCGGTGGCGATGGCGAGCGGCAGCACGCCGAAGAAGAAGGCCAGGGAGGTCATGAGCACAGGCCGGAACCGCGTTTTCACGGCCCCCAGGGTGGCCGTGGTCAGATCGTCGCCTTGGCCCATGCGTTCCTTGATGAACTGGATGATGAGGATGGCGTTCTTTGTGGAAAGGCCGAGGGTGGTGAGAAAGCCGATCTGGAAGTAGACGTCGTTGGGCATGCCCCGCAGCGAGGTGGCGAGCACCGCGCCCAGCACGCCCAGCGGCAGCATCAGCAGGTTGACGAAGGGGATGGTCCAGCTTTCGTAAAGAGCGGCCACGCACAGGAAGATGACGAAGATGGAGAAGGCGTAGAGCATGGGCCCCTGCGCGGTGGACATGCGCTCCTGGTAGGACAGCCCGCTCCAGTCGAAGCCGATGCCCTGGGGCAGCTTGGCTGCGAATTCCTCCATGGCGGACATGGCCTCGCCGGTGCTGTGCCCCGGCGCGGGCTCGCCCCAGATGTTGATGGACGGGAAGGCGTTGAAACGCTCCAGCTTGGGCGAACCCTGGGTCCAGTGCCCTGCGGCGAAGGAAGAGAACGGCACCATCTTGTCCGTGTTGTTACGGACGTAGAGCCTCTCCAGGTCTTGCGGGGCCATGCGGTAGGGGGCGTCCGCCTGGGTGTATACTTGCTTGACCCGGCCGCTCTGTATGAAGTTGTTGACGTAGGCGCTGCCGAAGGCCGCAGAGAAGGTATTGTGGATGGTGGTGATGGGAACGCCAAGCGCGCCCGCCTTGTCCCAGTCCACGTTTATGTGGTATTCTGGAATGTCGTCGAGCCCGTTGGGACGGACCTTGACCAGCCGCGGGTCCTTGGCGGCCATGCCGAGGATCTGGTTGCGCGCGGCCATGAGCTTCTCGTGGCCGATGCCGCCCCGGTCCAGCAGCTGGAAGTCGAA
>DIVX01000098.1 GCA_002422505.1 Desulfovibrio sp. UBA6121 | reverse complement strand
AGCCGTAGGTGGCCAGGTCCTTCTGCCCGGCCAGCTCCGTGGCCACGTCCTTGTAGGTGGGGTTGCGCTCCAGCCAGCCCACGGGGGTAAGCATGGAGAGCAGCAGGTGCAGCTCCGCGTGCTCCTTCACCTGCGATTGCTGGAAGATGATGCACTTCTCGGGGTCCAGGCCCGCGGCCACCCAGTCGAGCACCAGGCCGGGCACGAAGCCCTTGACCTTTTTGGGGTCGGCGTACTCGGTGGTCAGGGCGTGCCAGTCGGCCACGAAGAACAGGCAGTCGTGCTTCTCCTGCAGGGCAAGCCAGTTGGCGAGCACGCCGAAGTGGTGGCCCAGGTGGAGCGGCCCGGTGGGGCGCATGCCGGAAACGATGCATTCTTTTGTGGCGGTCATGGCAGTGTCTTTTTTTAAAGGATTAGAAGGCGGCGTTCATGCCCATGAGATTGGCCCCGGCGGTGACGACGGGGAACAGCACGGTGCCGATGAGGCTGACCCCGGCGAAGTTGCCCAGGATCATGAGTCCGATGATGACCAGGATGCCGTAGCGGCCAAGCTCAAGGTAGCGAAAGGCCAGATGCTCCGGCAGCAGCCAGGCGATGATGTTGCTGCCGTCCAGCGGGGGAATGGGCAGCAGGTTGAACGCGCCGATGAGCAGGCTGACGTACACGCCCGCCTGGGCCATGGTCAAAAGCGGCACCAGCACGCGCACGGTCACGCCGTCGGGATCGGTGACGGGCACGTTGACCAGGGCGTGGAACAGGGCGGCGCACAGGGCGGCCACCAGGGCGTTGGCCCCTGGCCCGGCCAGGGCCACCAGCAGCATGCCGGTGCGCGGATTCTTGAAGTAGCGGGAGTCCACGGGCACCGGCTTGGCCCAGCCGATGTGCGGCGGCACGAGCATGATGAAGAAGCCGAAGGGATCCACGTGGCGGACAGGGTTCAGGGTCACGCGCCCGGCCAGCTTGGCCGTGGGGTCGCCCAGCCAGCTGGCCACAAGGCCGTGGGCCGCCTCGTGGCAGGTGATGGAGAGCAGAAGCGGCACCAGGAGCACCGTGAGCTCGCGCAGGTATTGGGCAAGGTCGGACATGGGTATGGCGGCTAGCACGAAGCGCCAGCGCGGGCAAGGGGAAAGGTCCGGCGCGGTCCGGCCGGGCGCCTTGTTTTGCACGTGCCCCGCGCCGGGCCTGCTCATCGCAGGGCGCGTGCGGCGGCCAGGGGCTGTGCGCGGCCAAACGCTTTCCGGGGGTGCAGCGCGCCTTCGGGCTCGGGGCGCTCCGGCTTGGGCAGGCCAGGGCTGCGAACCATTGTGCTGCCGGGCTGGCCGGTATTTGCCAGAGGCCAGGAAGCGGCCTGCACCGGTTTTTCTCGCACAATTGTGTGCGGACTGTCCGTGTTCGTGCCTTGAATTCGTAGCCTGTAAACACGTACTGCATTTAAAATCATGGCACGTACTGATTGAAGATTGCCCTGCTCTGTGTTACGAATCCCGATGAACTGAGTTTGGTATTCGGGAGGCGGCGGCATGGAGTGGCAGAAGGATGGGCACAAACGTATCGCCCATTGCGGGGCCCCGGACAGGACGCTTGCCGCCCCTGCGCCGCTGCGGCCGCTGTCCATTGCGCTTTTGCCGTTTGGCGCGGGCTGTGCGGCCTTTGGCGTTGCGGTCCCAACCATGTCCAGCGCCAGGGACTGACCATGGGCGGCGAGTGCGCCATGACCGACGCCGAAGGGCTGCACCCGGCCTCCGCCTCGCTGCCGGTGGGGGGGCCGTTGCGCCGCGCGCGTTGGCGGTTGCGCCTTCCCGGCACGGGCAGGAGCATCCGCGTGCGCAGCCTGGCCCTGGGGCTTTCCCTGGCGGCGCATGCCGCGATCCTGGGCTTCTTGCTCTGCTTCGGGCTGGCCGCGCCCCTGCCGCAGCCGCCTTCGCTCATCAACATAGAATTTGTTGAAATCCCCGGACCAAAAGGCGGCGGCGGTTCGCCCGCACAGGCTTCGCCCGGCAAAGCTTCTGCGTCTGGCCGCAGCCCAAGGGCCGCCGCTGCACCGTACCTTTCGAGCCCTTCGAGCCTGGCGGCGCGGCCAAGCGCGGGCAGCCCGCAGCCGCAAGCCGTGGCGCCCGTGGCGGAGCCCGCAAGCAGCTCGGCAACGCCATCCTCCCTGGCGGGCGGGCAGAGTGCCGCAAGCGGCGGTTTGGGCGGGGGCCAGGGTGGCGGTCAGGGCGGCGGTGTTGGAACGAACGTTGGCGGTGGGTCAGGGCAGGGCGGCGTCGCCGTGGACCGCATGCCAACGCCCGTGCAGCAGATCAAGCCGCGCTACCCCCTGGCTGCCCGGCGCAGGGGCCAAAGTGGGCAGGTGCTGTTGCGGCTGTTTGTGGACCAGGAGGGCGCGGTGCGCGAGGTGGCCGTGGTGCGCGCCGAGCCTGCGGGCCTGTTCGAGGCGGCGGCGGTGGAGGCAGTTCGCAAGTGGCGCTTTGCCCCGGCCAGGGCGCACGGAACGCCGGTGGGCATGTGGATGACCCTGCCGGTGCGTTTTGCGCTGGACCAGAAGTAGGCCAGGCGGAACGCTGGCGCTGCACGTTATGGGGGGGGCAGGCAGGATGAGAATGCCCTGAGCGCCGTGGTTGAATAGGCCGAATGTAGGATGAACATCGGACAGACGCAGGCTAGAGCCGTGTCGCACGCATGGCCGCGCGCGTCACGAATAAAAGAGTTGAGAATGGAAGGGCATGGAAGCCCAGAGTTGCAGGCAAAATGGAATCCTGTCGGCTAGCTGAAAGGCTCCACAGCTCGCATGATGCAAGCCTTGGTCATGTCTAGCCGCAAGTCGATGGCTTCCAGGGCCTCAATGGGATCAACGTTCTCCAGCGCGTCAAAGTTGATGCGCTCCCAGCCAGCCCGGTCGATGCCCGCCGCTGTGCAGGGGCAATCCGCTTGCAATCCGCCTGCCTTGTTTTGCGCCAAAAACGCGGCACGCAAAAAGGCCCGGAAGACTTGCATCTTCCGGGCCTTGTGCTCTCTGGCTCCCCGACACGGACTTGAACCGCGAACCTAGTNNCTCTGCCGATTGAGCTACCGGGGAAGGGCCGCTTCATGCGGCGGAGGACTCTTTACGCCGAACTCGCTCGCAAGGTCAAGGACTTTTTCGCGCCAGATTCGCCCTGCGCGAGTTTTGGACCGGCATCATATGTTTTGACTTCGCTTGCACGCCGGAGTATCTCCCGCCCTTGACTGCCGGGAACGTATGGCATAGGCAGACACGAAACCCGGTCGAGTGGTTTGAGACTTTTTTTAGAGCCCGCACACCCCTAGGGAGAGACCCGTTTTGTCCGAAAACGCACACGACGGAGGCGCGGCGAAGAACCGCGCCGAGTCGCCGCACGCCGGGCGCTTCAAGCCCCTGGCCGACGCACTGGCCGCTCGGGACGAGTACAACGACGTCCTGCGCACTCGCATTGACAAGGCCTGCGCCCTCCTGGACGCCGATCTGCACCTGTACCCCAACACCTTCCGCAAGGACACGCACATAGGCGACATCACAGCCGCCTACACCGACCTGGACGACACCGCCCTGGCCGAGGTGGGCAAGGTGTTCCGCGTGGCCGGCCGCATGACCTCCCTCAGGTCCTTCGGCAAGGTGACCTTCGTGAAACTGCAGGACGCCTCCGGCTCCATGCAGATCTTCGTCGCGCGCGACGATCTGGGGGCCGAAACCTACCAGATCTTCAAAAAGTTCGACATGGGCGACATCGTGGGCGTGGAAGGCGACCTTTTCCGCACCAAGACCGGCGAGCTGACCCTGCGGGCCAAATCGGTCATGCTGGTCACCAAGTCCATGCGCCCCCTGCCGGAGAAATATCACGGCCTGAAGGACATGGAGATGCGCTACCGCCAGCGCTACGNNATGATGCAGCCGATTCCCGGCGGCGCAACGGCCAAGCCCTTTGAGACCCACCACAACGCCCTGGACATGAAGCTTTACATGCGCATTGCCCCGGAGCTGTACCTGAAGCGCCTGCTGGTGGGCGGGTTCGAGAAGGTCTACGAGATCAACCGCAACTTCCGCAACGAAGGCATAAGCACCCGGCACAACCCGGAGTTCACCATGCTGGAGTTCTACTGGGCGTATGCGGACTTCCGCGATTTGATGGACCTGACCGAAGACATGCTCTCCGGCGTTGCCCGCGACGTGTGCGGCAGCACCGTGGTGCCCTACCAGGGCGTGGATATCGACCTGACCCCCGGCAAGTGGACGCGCATCAGCTTTCACGAGTCCATTGAAAAGATAGGCGGCGTGGACCCGGAGGACTACAAGGACTACGACCGCTGCGCCGCGTTGGTGCGCAAGAGCGGGGAAAAGGTCGTCAAGGGCGAGAAGCTGGGCAAGCTGCAGGCCAAGCTTTTCGACATCTTCGTGGAGCCCAAGCTCATCCAGCCGCACTTCATCTATCATTACCCGACGGACATCTCGCCGCTTTCGCGCCGCAACGAGGACAACCCCGACATCACCGACCGCTTCGAGCTGTTCGTGGTAGGGCGCGAGCTGGGCAACGCCTTCAGCGAGCTGAACGACCCCGTGGACCAGCGGGGCCGCTTTGAGGAGCAGGTGAAGGAGAAGGCCGCAGGCGACGACGAAGCGCACTTCATGGACGAGGACTACGTGCGCGCCCTGGAGTACGGCATGCCCCCGGCGGCCGGGCAGGGCGTCGGCATCGACCGCCTCGTCATGCTTTTGACTGATTCGGCCTCCATCCGCGAGGTCATCCTGTTCCCGCTGCTGCGGCCCGAGATCACCCAGGGCGGCGGCTCGTCAACCGGGGGCGGCCCGGCGACCGGACCCGCATGAACTTCGAATTCCTGATCGCACTGCGTTACATCTTTGCGCTGCGCAAGCAGTCGTTCATTGCGGTCATCTCGCTCTTCGCCGTGTGCGGCGTGGCCCTTGGCGTGGCCGCGCTCATCGTGGTCATCGGCGTCATGAACGGCTTCACCAAGGACCTGCGCGACAAGATCCTGGGCGTCAACGCCCACATCATCGTCAGCGCCTTCACCGGCGGCATCCACGACCACCAGCCCTTGGCCGAGCTGTGCCGCCAGGTGCCCGGCGTCACCGGGGTCACGCCCTTCGTGTACTCAGAGGTGATGCTCTCCGCCAGCGGCGGGGTGAAGGGCGTGGTGCTGCGCGGCATAGAAACCAGCACGGCGGACCAGGTGCTGAGCCTGACCCGCGACATGGTGGACGGAAGCGTCAAGGATTTGGAGGACAAGGACGGCCTGCCGGGCGTGGTCATCGGCGCGGAGCTGTCCAAACGCCTGGGACTGAGCGTTGGCGCCAACGTGAACCTGCTTTCTCCAACGGGAACGCAGAGTTCCGTGGGCTTTACGCCCAAGGTGCGCGTGTTTCGCGTGGCGGGCATTTTCCGCACCGGCATGTATGAATACGACGCCACCCTGGGTTACGTGACCGTGGACGCCGCACGTAACTTGCTGGGTTTCAAAGATAATATTGTGTCCGGCCTGGAGGTTCGCCTGGCCGACGTGTACAAGGCCGACGAGATAAGCGAGACCCTGCGCGCCAAGCTGCACGACTACCCGGTATATGTGCGCAACTGGCAGGAGATGAACGCGAATCTCTTTGCGGCCCTGGAACTTGAAAAAACTGCAATGTTCATCATTTTGGCCATGATCGTGCTGGTGGGCTCCTTCAGCATCGTCACCATGCTGGTGATGCTGGTGATGCAGAAGACGAAGGATATCGCCGTATTGATGAGCCTTGGGGCCGACGAAGGCATGATCCGGCGCATCTTCATGTACCAGGGCAGCTTCATTGGCGCCGTGGGAACGGCCCTGGGCTACGGCATCGGCATTCCTGTGGCGCTGCTGCTCAAGAAGTACCAGTTCATCAAGCTGCCAAGCGATGTGTACCCGGTTGATTATTTGCCTGTACGCCTGGAATTGTTGGATATGACGCTCATCGGCGTGGCCGCCTTGGCCCTGTGCTTCCTGTCCACCCTGTACCCGGCCCGGCGCGCCGCCGCGCTCAAACCCTCGGACGCCTTGCGTTATGAGTAAAGAGCCGCTATATTTCCTGAACAAGGTTGGCAAGGAATTTGCTGGACCGGCAGAGCGCCTCACGGTGCTGGATGGGATCGACCTCTCCATCATGCCGGGCGAATCCATAGCCATCCTTGGCGCATCGGGTTCCGGCAAGACGACCCTCCTGCACCTGCTGGGCACCCTGGACGCGCCGACAAGGGGAGAAATCCACTTCTGCGGCACGAACCTGGGGAGCCTGGACAACAGGCGCAGGGCCGCGCTTCGCAACAGGGACATCGGGTTTGTCTTCCAGTTCCACCACCTGTTGTCGGAGTTTACGACCCTGGAGAATGTCGCCATGCCTGGCCTCATTGCAGGCAAGAGCCGGGAGGAATCCCTGGAGCTTGCGCGAGAGGCCCTGGAACTGGTGGGACTTGGGGCGAGGATGAGCTTTCCCGTGACGACCCTCTCCGGCGGAGAACGCCAGAGGGCGGCCATTGCGCGGGCCATCCTGCTCCGGCCGAAGGCCCTGCTGGCCGACGAGCCCACCGGAAACCTGGACGAAAAGACAGGCAGAATGATCGGCGAACTCCTGGTGTCTCTGAACAGGGACTTGGGGATGACTTTCGTGGTCGTAACGCATAACATAGAACTGGCGGGCGTCATGGGACGGCGGCTGGAGTTGCGTTTGGGAGTGCTCTATGCCCAGGGGTAGAAAGATCAAATTTTTCGCGCTGGCTCTCGTGGCCCTTGCGCTGGCGTTGTTCGCCGCGCCCCGGCAGTTCGAAGCCGCCGTCACCTCCCCGCGGGAGGTTTCGGTGGTGGTGCTGCCGTTTGAGGTCAATGCCGGCGATGACCTCAAATACCTTCGCCAGGGCTTGCAAGACATGCTTTCCGAGCGTCTGGGCGAGGCGGGCTTCACCGTGGTCCCGCGCGATGTGCTGGAAAAGGCCCTGGCCTCCAAGGGCATTCGCCCCGGCGACCCCCAGGCCGTCAAGGAAGGCGCGCTGCTCGTCGGCGCCACCTACGCCATCAGCGGCAGCTTCAGCCAGTTGGGCGAAACCCTGTCGCTCGACGTCCGCGTGAGCGATCCCTTCGGCCTCAAGCCGCAGGTCCCCCTGTCCGTCAGCAAAGACGGGCTCATCAATCTGCTGCCCGCCGTGGACGAGCTTGTGGCCAAGATGAAGGGCGACCTCATGGGCCTTGACCGCATCATCGACATCGAGGTCGAGGGCACTGTCGCCCTGGACCGCGAGGTGGTGCTGATGCGCATGAGCACCAAAAAGGGCGACACCCTCGATTTCAAGACCATCAACACCGACGTGAAGACCGTGTTCGAGCTGGGCTACTTCGACGACGTGCAGGCCCTGTTGCGCGATGCCTCCGGCGGCAAGAAGCTCATCATCAAGGTGGTGGAGAAGCCGCGCATTCTGGCCATGGGCGTCAAAGGCGCCAAGGAGCTCAAGAGCGAGGACATCCTCAAGGCCGCCAACTCCAAGAAGGGCGCGGTGCTCAATCCCCGCGTGCTCTCCGAAGACATTGCCGCCATCCGCGAGATGTACCGCAAGGAAGGCTTCTACAACGCCAAGGTGACGCACGAGATTGAAACCGCCGGGCAGGGCCAGGCCCGCCTGAATTTTGTCATCGACGAAGGCAAGAAGCTCTTCATCACCAAGATAGAGATTCAGGGCGCCAAGCAGCTTTCCGAAAGCGATTTGAAAGGCGAGCTGGCGATCCAGGAACGCGGCTTTTTCTCCTGGTTTACGCAAAGCGGCGTGCTGAAGGAAGAACTGCTGGAGCGTGACAGCTCTGCCCTGGCCGCCTATTACAGCAACCGCGGCTTTGTCGATGCCAAGGTCGGCGTGCCCGAAGTGAACATCGGCGAGGACGGCATCACCATCGTCTTCAAGGTGGAGGAAGGCCCGCGCTTCCGGGTCGAATCCGTGCGCGTCGAAGGCGACCTGATTGCCGACGAGCCCAAGCTTTTGGCCCTTACCAAACTTGCCGAGGCGGCCAAAACCAAAGACTTCCTGGACCGCTCCCACGTGCGCGACGACCTCAAGGTCTTGACCGACTACTACAACAATTTCGGCTATGCCTACGCGGAAGCCAGCGTGCGCATGAACGACCACCCGGAAGAGAAAACGCTGGACGTGATCTACGTCATGCGCAAGTTGCAGCGGGTGCACATCCGCCGCGTGCTCGTCGAGGGCAACACCAAGACCCGCGACAACGTCATCCTGCGCGAAATGCGCCTGGCCGACGGCGACCAGTTCAACGGCGACAAGCTCAAGCGCTCCAGCGAGCGTCTGGACAAACTGGGCTACTTCTCCAGCGTGGACATTGAACCCGTGCCCACGGGCAGCCCGGACGAAATGGACCTCAAGGTCAAGGTGAAGGACAAGGACACCGGCAAGATCGGCGGCGGCATCGGCTACTCCACCTACGACTCCGTCTATCTGGCCGCCTCCATCGAAGAGGCCAACCTCTTCGGCAAAGGCTGGAACACCCGCCTGAATGGACAATGGGGCGGTCGCAAGACCTCGTACACCTTCACGGTCATGAATCCGCGCTGGGACGACAGCAATCTCGGCGTTGGTTTCCAGCTCTTCGACCGCAAGGAAGACTACGTGAGCTACAGCCGCGACTCCCTTGGCGGCAAGGTGAACTTCTCCTACCCGGTTGGCGAGTACACCCACCTCTTGTGGGACTACCGCCTTGAGCGCTACAAAATCTATGATGTCGACGAAGACTCGGCGTCCGACCTCGTCATCGATTCCGAAGGCCGCCACACCGCAAGCGTTGTTTCAACCACCCTGCAGCGCGACACGACCAACGGCGGCAACACTTCGTTGCCCACCAACGGCACGGTCAACAGCATTACGCTCATGTACGGCGGCGGCGCCCTTGCCGGCACCGACAACTTCGTCAAGGCCATCCTCGACTCGGCCTGGTTCCACCCTGTCGTGGGCGACCTGGTCTTCCACTGGCACGGACAGTTGGGCGCTGTTGGACAAAACCTTGGCGACGAAGAGATCCCCGTTACCGAGCGTTTCGCCCTGGGCGGTTCGGGCACGGTGCGCGGCTATTCGCAGCGCAAGATCACCCCGCTCGACGGCGACTCCGGCGCGGTGTACGGTACCAAGGAAGCCTTCATGAATTTAGAGCTTACCTATCCGTTGAGCAAGAAAATGGGCATTTACGGAACCGGCTTCTTCGACGCAGGCAATACCTGGAAAGAAGGCGAGAGCTGGTTCAGTTCTTCCAGCCGCGGGGGTATTGCGGGTCCTTCCCTTGGGTTGTATAAGAGCGTTGGCGCAGGAATTCTCTGGTATTCGCCCATGGGACCGCTCAAGATCGAGTACGGGTACGGCTTGGATGACCTGTACGACAGCAGCAACAATAAGGTTGAGTTCAACATGGGGCGCAGCTTCTAGCATCTGCCTGGCAATTTGCGGCAGAGGGCGAGTGCCCTTTACTAAATCAATGGCTTCAACACACGTTGGAAGGAGTTATTCACATGCGTAAGTTTCTGGCAGCAGCTCTCTTCGTTTTGCTTTTGCAGTCCGTCGCCTTCGCCGCTGGCCCAGCCAAGGTCGGCATCTTCGACCCCGAGGAAGTGCTGCGCACCTCCGAGCCCGGACAGGAGGCCATCAAGCAGTTTGAAGCCAAAATGAAGCCTGACAGCGAGCGCATTGAAAAGCAGCGCAAGGACTTCATCAAGATGCAGGAAGACTTCCAGAAGCAGGCTTTCGCCCTTGCTCCGGAAGCCCGCCAGGACAAGGAGCGCGAACTGCGCCGCAAGGAGTTTGAACTTTCCGAGGCCGTGCGGATGTTCCAGAACGCCGCCAACCGCGAGAAGGGCGTCAAGCTCAACGAGATCCTGACCGTTCTGAACAGCACCGTGAGCGACTACTCGGCCAAGAACGGCTACAGCCTCGTCATGGCCAAGACCCAGGGCATCATCTATTACTTCGACCCCACGTGCGACATCACCAAGGCCGTTACCGCCGAGCTGAACAAGGCCTGGAAGACCCGCAAGAAGTAGTGGAGCCCCACCCTATGCGCCTGTCCGAAGTGGCCGGGAAGGTCGGTTTGACCTTCTCCGGCCACGACATTGACGTGAGCGGGGTGAACACCCTGGCCAAGGCCGGCCAGGACGAGATCGCCCCGCTTTTGAGCCGCAAATACCTGCCCCAGCTTGCGCAAACGCAGGCCGGGGCGGTTTTGTGCGAGGCCAAGCACGCCCCAGAGGGCGGCAGCTGCCTCATCACCGTAAACCCCAAGCTCGACTGGGCGCGCGTTGTGGCGCTGTTCGCCAAGCCGCAGGGCTGCCTCACGGGCATAAGCCCGCAGGCCTTCATCCACCCCGAGGCCGAGCTCGCCCCGGGCGTCACCGTGTACCCCTTCGTCTTCGTGGGCGCGCGGGCGCAAGTGGGCGCGGGCGCAACGCTTTTTCCCGGCGTTTACGTCGGGGAGGACTGCAGCGTGGGCGCGGGCGCAACGCTCTACCCCAACGTGACCCTCATGGCGGGCACGGTGCTGGGCGAAAACGTGGTCATCCACGCGGGCGCTGTGCTCGGCAGCGATGGCTACGGCTACGCGCAAGGGCCTGCGGGGCACGTCAAGATTCCGCAGGTGGGCAATGTCGTCATCGGGCGCGATGTGGAAATAGGGGCCAATGCGGCCATTGACCGCGCCGCGCTGGAGTCCACCAAGGTGGGCGACGGCACCAAGATCGACAACCTGGTGCAGATTGCCCACAATGTGGAAACGGGCAAGCATTGCCTGATTATTTCGCAGGTGGGCATTGCGGGCAGCACCAAGCTTGGCAACGGGGTGGTGCTGGCCGGGCAGGCGGGCCTGCGCGACAACATCTCCCTGGGCGATGGCGTGCAGGTGGCGGCGCAAAGCGGCGTCGGCCATGATTTGCCCCCCGGCACCATCGTGGGCGGTTCGCCCAGCATGGATGCGGCGACCTACCTCAAGGTCTCGCTGACGCTGCCCAAGCTCCCGGAACTCATGCGCCGCGTGAAGCGGCTGGAAAAGGCCGCAGAGGCGAAGGAGTCTGGCAATGAGCAATGAACACGTCCTTGATATCCAGCAGATTCTGTCCATGTTGCCGCACCGCTACCCTTTCCTGCTGGTGGACAGGGTGCTCGAACTGGAGCCCGGCGTGCGCATCAAGGCCTACAAGAATATCACCTTCAACGAGAATTTCTTCCAGGGCCATTTTCCGGGCAAGCCCATCATGCCCGGTGTGCTGATCATGGAGGCCCTGGCCCAGGCGGGCGGGCTGTTCGTGGTCAAGACCCTGGACATCACCGCCGCCGACAAACTGTTCCTGTTCACCGGCATCGACTCGGCCAAGTTCCGCCGTCCGGTGGTACCCGGCGACCAGCTCATGCTCCACGCCGAAGTGGTGCGCCGCAAGATGAACATTTGGAAAATGCAGGGCCGGGCCACCGTCGATGGCGAGCTCGTGGCCGAGGGCGTGTTCTCCGCCGCAGTGGTGGACAAGGGGAAAATGTAGTGTCGACGACGATTCATCCCACCGCCGTGGTGCACCCCGGCGCAAAGCTCGGCCAGGATGTCCAGGTCGGGCCGTACTGCGTCATTGAGGAAAATGTCATCATCGGCGATGGCAGCCGCCTGGACGCCTTTTCCCAGGTCAAGAATTTTACCAGCATGGGCCAGGGCAACCACGTGCACTCGTATGCCTGCATCGGCGACGAGCCCCAGCACCTGGGCTTCAAGGGCGAGGAAACCTGGGTGCGCATTGGCGAGCACAACGACTTCCGCGAGTTCGTCACCGTGCACCGGGGCACCCCGCAGGGCCACCAGCAAACAAGCATCGGCTCGCACTGCCTGTTCATGGCCTACGCCCACGTTGCGCACGACTGCATCATCGGCGACCATGTCATCGTGGCCAATGCCGTGAGCATGGCCGGGCATGTGGAGATAGGCGACCACGCCATCGTTTCCGGCATGGCGGCGGTGCAGCAGTTCGCCCGCGTGGGCGAATACGCCTTCCTGGGCGGGCTTTCCGGCTACAGCAACGACGTGCCGCCCTACATGCTGGCCCAGGGCACGCGCGGCAAGCTCTACGGCCCCAATCTCATCGGCCTCAAGCGCAAGGGCTTTTCCGCCGCCGCCGTGGGGTCCATAAAGAAGGCCTACCGTATCATCTTTCGCTCTGGGCTGATGCGCGAGGAAGCCTTGCAGAAGGCCCTGGCCGAGTTCCCGGATTCCCCCGAAGTGGCGCGTCTGGTGGAGTTCATCAAAAGCACCACCCGGGGCATCACCTCCGACGCCGGGCGCGCCTCGTCCGGCGGCGAAGACTAGCCGCAAGGCCAGACCATGGGCGCACAGGCACCCGCAGCAAAGGTCGTGGGGCTCATCGCCGGCGGACGCCAGTTCCCGGTGCTGGTGGCCCAGGGTGTGAAGGCCAAGGGCCACAGGCTGGTGGTTGCGGGCTTCACCGGGCACACCAACCCGGAAGTGTACCCCCTGGCCGACGCCCACCGCGAGCTGAGGCTGGGCCAATTAGCCAAGCTGCTCGATTTCCTGCGCGAGCACAAGGTCGAGCAGGTGGTCATGGCGGGCACCATCAACAAGCCCGGCGTCATGGACATCCGCCATTTCGACGCCCGCGCCGTGAAATTGCTGCTCTCCCTGCCCGGCAAGGGCGACGACGCCATCCTGCGCGCGCTCTCTGGCCTGCTGGAGTCCGAGGGCATGGAGCTCTTGCCGCCGCAAACCTATGCCCAGGGCTTGAATACCCCGTCCGGCGTGCTCACCAAACGTTCCCCCGACGCCCGTGAATGGGCCGACCTCAAACGCGGGGCCGCCCTGGCCCGGCAGCTCGGCGCGCTGGATATCGGCCAGTGCCTTGTGCTGCGCGAGGGCATCGTGGCCGCCGTGGAGGCCCTGGAAGGCACGGACGCGGCCATTGCCCGCGGCTGCGCGCTTGGCGGTCCCGGCTGCGTGGTGGTCAAGGTCATGAAGCCCGGCCAGGAGGAGCGCGTGGACCTGCCGAGCGTTGGCCCGGACACAGTGCGCACGCTAGCCAAGGGCCAGGGCTCCTGCCTCGGGGTGGAGGCGGGCAACAGCCTGTTCTTCGATCTGGAGAGCGCTGTGGCCCTGGCAGACCGCGCCGGAATCGCCATTGTGGGCCTGTCGTCGGCCGACCTGGACGGCTGAGCATCCGTTGTTCGCGCGGCCTGACTGCCGCCCCGCCTGATTGTTTGCCCGCGCCGCTCCGGCGGCTTGACCAAGCGGGGAAGCCCCCGCAGCAGGGGCGCGCCAGGGTGATGCGCGTCGTTAAAAAAGTGGCCGACATCGTGATAATTGACCTTCGCTCGCCGTTTCACAGGCTGCAACACCATTTCAAATGTGGCTGTCCCACTTCAGCCCGGATCGTCCCGCCAAGTCCCAGGTAGCACGTCAGCCAGTCTCAGCTCTCCCGACGGGGATCGCCAGGGGCCCGTTGCCCCCGTCCGTCTGTCCGCACCTGCCCGCCATAGTCTGAGCGCCATAGCCTGAGCGCCTTGCCGCCTCTTTCCCGGTCCCTATGACCGGAGCCCTTGGACCGTTGCTCCTGCGCAGCCTGCAATGCTGTTTGTTTCGCCCTGCGCGGCCCGTACGCGGTGCCCGGCCCGCCGTCCTGCCTAGGTCAACCCGCCCCGCATGCCCCTACTTGCCGGGGCAGCGCAAAGCGGCTAAGGAAAAGTACGACCCGCAAACAGCGTCGTCACGGGTTCAGGGCAGTGGGCGCTGCCTTTCCCAAACACCACAGGGCGGCTCGTCAAAGAAGCTCATGCGCAAGAAATTGTTGATACTCCTTTTGTGCAGCCTGGGCGCTTTGGGCCTGGCCAGCGGCGGCGCTGTCTGGTGGGCCTCCAGCTACCTGCGCACGCCGCAGTTCCGCCACGAGCTTGGGCTGCTGGTCAAGGAGGCCACGGGACGGGAGGTGCGCCTGGACGGAGAGCTGGGCCTGAGCTTTTTCCCCTGGTTCGGCCTCAACGCGCGCGGCTTCAGCCTGGGCAACGACCCCGCCTTTGGCGACACCCCGCTGCTTACCGCCAGCGCCGTCAGCGCGCGCATCCGCGTTCTGCCGCTTTTCGAGCGCCGCCTGGTGTTCGACACGGTGGAGCTGACCAACGCCAACCTGACCCTGACCATGGACGCCGAAGGGCGCGGCAACTGGGAAGGCCTGGCCGAACGCCTGCGCGCCCAGGAGCACGCCCAGCAAAAAACCGGCGCTTTCTTTAAGCGCGTCACCCTGCGGGGCCTGCGCCTGGTGGACGGGCAGGCGCGCCTGGACGACCGCCAGCACAACCACAGCTACATCACAACCGACATCGACCTGCGCACGGGCCGCATCGAGTCCGGCCACGAACTGCCCTTCGCCTTCACCTGCGACTTCGACTGGCCCCGGCCAGGGCTGACCGCCCGGCTGGAAGGCGCCGGCAAGCTGCACTGGAGCGCAGACGATCCCGCGCCCCTGCTCACCGAGACCACTGTCCGGGCCGACATAGGCGGCACGTTCATGCCCGCCTTGTCACCCCGCGCCATGCTCGCCACAGAGGTGCGCCTGGACGGCGACGGCAAGCATCTCAAGCTTGTGGACGCGCGCCTGCGCCTGCTGGATACCGACGTGCGCGGCGAGATCACCTTCTTCGACGTGACCGAGATGTTCCGCCTGGAGGCCAGGCTCACGCTTGGCACGTTCAGCCCGCGCGCCGTGCTCAACGCCTACTGGCCGGGCACCATCGCCGCCGACCACAAGGGCGCGCTGCACACCGCCCACGGCCCGCTGTTGCTCAAGGCCGATGTGGACCAGCTGGTTTTTGAAACCCCCGGCTTCACCCTGGACAACGCCACCATTTCCGGGCGCGCGCGCATGGGCTTCGAGGCGGGCACCGGGCTGGACTTCGACGTTTCGACCACCCAGCTGGACGCCGACGCGCTCATCGCCGCCTTCACCTCCAATCCCGCCAGCCCGCCCCTGGTGGTGGCCAGCCTGCCCTTGGAGTATCTGCGCGCCGTGAAGGGCGCGGGCCGCATAAGCGCCGGAGCCATGAAGCTGGCTGGCGTTTCCGGGCAGAAGGCCCAGGTGGACTGGCAGGGCGGGGCAGGGGAGCACCGGCTGCAACTCAAGCCCGTAAAGGCCCAAGGGGGCACCATTTCCGCAGAGCTCACGGCCTCCGTGGCCGAAACCGCGCGCGACCCGCGCCCCCTGGCTGGCGCGATCGGCCCCACACTCGGTTGGACGAGCCTGCTGGTGCTGGACGACGTTGATGCGCGTCAGGTGAGCTGGGTGAACCGCCCCGGCTTCACCATCTCCGGCCCCTTGGACCTGCGCATCAAGACCTCTGCCCCCAAGGTGGCCACCGCGCCCAGCGTGAGGCTTTCCCAGGTGGTGCGCCGGGCCGTGGCCGATGTGCAGGCCAGCCTGGGAGCATCTGCCTTGGACGTGGCGGCGGTGAAAGCCCCCGGCAAAACGCCCACCCCGGCGCGGCGCATGAATTTTTCGTCCGTCCAGGCGCAGGCGCGGTTTTCCCCTGCCCCCTTGGGCGATGCGGAGTGGGCCCTGCAGTTGGACGGCGGTTTTTCCGCCGTGGGCACCAAGCCCCTTTTGAACATGGAGGGCCGGGTTTCCGGCCTGCTGCGCGAGCGCCAAGGCAAGGTGACGCTTACCGGCGCTGCGGCCAGCGGCAGGCTCAAGGGCTGGTTCTTGCCCAAGCGGGAGAACGAGGCCAGCTTCTCCGGCCGGGGCAGTCTTGATTTCGCCAGCCAGGCGCTCAGCCTGCAAACGGCAACGCTGCAGGCCTGTGGCCTGAGTTTGGGCGGCGCGGTGAGCGGCAGCAAGGTGCTGGGGACGGACTGGGCCCTGGCCGGGCATGTGCGCTGCCCGGACGGCGATCCAAAGCGCGCGCTGGCGGCGCTGGACATAGAGATTCCCAAGGCCTCGGACAAGCGCGTGCTGCAGCGCCTTTCGGGCGAGGCGGACCTTGTGGTTTCCGGCAAGGGCGCAAGCCTTACGAACCTGGCCGCGCAGCTCGACGACATGCCCCTGCGCGGCTCGTACGCGGTGCAGAATTACGCCGCGCCGCGCCAGAGCGTGAATCTTTCCGGCGGCAACCTTGACCTGGACCGCTACCTGCCAGCCCCGGAGCCGCCGCGCCGCGGGGCCCCGCAGGAAAAACCCACCCCCGACCCCCTGCCCGTGGACACCCTGCGCGAGCTGATTCTTGACGGCGGCGTGGCCCTGCGCAGCTTCAAGTTCAAGGGCATCACCACGCGCGACTTTCGGGCCTCGGTGCGGGCCGGGGGCGGCCTGCTCACCGTGAAGCCCCTGGGCGGCAACTTTTACGGCGGCACCATCTCCGGCGAGTTCAACGCCCAGGTGGCGGGCAACGCCATGCAGACGCGGCTGGCGCTTGCCGCCAAGGATTTCCAGGCCGGGCCGTTCATGCTCGGCTGGGCGGGCAAGGAACTCGTCACGGGCCGGGCCGATCTGTTTTTGGACCTGACAGGCACCGGCCCCACGGACTATGACGTGCTGCGCACCCTGGAAGGCCTCGGCAGCTTCAAGATCACGGACGGCTCGTATGTGCTCTCCAATTCGGGCGAGGCCAGCGGGCAGGCGGGGAGCCAGGGCAGCGCCCAGCCCGGCGCAACAGGCGGGGGCAAGCGCACCCCCCCCGGGGCCACGCCCCAGTTCACCCCGGCGCGGCGGCCAGGTTCGCCGTTTTCCCTGGCCTCGGCCAAGGTGAAGGTCCACCAGGGCACCTTCCGCTCCGAGGACTTCCGCATGGAGGCTCCAAGCATGGTGGTGACGGGCAAGGGGCGCTTTTCCCCGGCGGAGGACAGCATCAACCTGACCCTTTCCGCCAGCATGACCGGCATGCCCGATGTGCCCATCAAGGTCTTTGGCCGTTTGAAGGACCCGGAAATGGAGATTCCCACGGGCGCGCTCATTGGCAACACCATCAAGGGCATTTTGGGCCTGCCGCTCAAGCCCATAAAATTCTTCAAGGATCTGCTGTTCTAACGCCGAACGGCAGAAGCAGGAACCGGGAGGACGCATGGCCGGGCAGAACGCCAAGGGGCTCAAGGGCGCGGTGACGCGCCACTTTGAGCGCAACATCTGGACCAAGGAAGCCGAGTCCGCCAACGGCGCGCGCAAGGGCGCGTTCGCCGTGTCGCGGCTCATCTACATGGTCTCCACTGGCTTTCTGGCTGACCATTGCATCATCCGGGCCTCGGCCCTCACCTTCACCACCATCCTGTCCATTGTGCCGCTCTTGGCGGTGGCTTTCTCCATTTCCAAGGGCTTCGGCCTGCAGAACGCGGAGTTCTTCCGCAACTTCCTCATGGGCATCGCCGCAGATCGCGTTGATGTTGTGAACAAGATTCTGCAGTACATAGCCAACACCAACGTAAAGACCCTGGGCTGGATAGGCGTTGGCACGCTGCTGCTGACCGTCTACACCACGGTGAGCAACGTCGAGCGCGCCTTCAACAACATCTGGAACGTCAAGAAGGGGCGCAGCAGCTGGCGCAAGTTCACAGACTTCTTTTCCGTCATCGTCATCTGCCCCATCATCGTGCTTGTGGCCGCCAGCGTTTCCGTGGCGGTGCAAAAGCTCGATCTGGTGCAGGATTTCTTCGCCGAGCCCGGCTCCGAGAGCCTGGAGAAGTTCCTGCTCAAGTGCCTGTCGCTGGTGCTGGTGTGGGTGGGCTTCATCTTCGTGTACGCCTTTGTGCCCAACACGCGCGTGCGGCTCAAGTCCGCCGTCATCGGCGGGCTGGTGGCGGGCACCTTGTGGCAGTCGGCCCAGTGGCTGTACATTCACTGGCAAATCGGCTTCACCAAGTACAACGCCATCTACGGCAGCTTTGCGCAACTGCCCCTGTTCCTGGTCTGGCTGTACATCAGCTGGATCATTGTGCTGCTGGGGGCGGAGGTTTCCTTTGCCGTGCAGCACCTGCACGCCTTTGTGCGCCGGGGCCTTTCCGAGCGTCTTAGCCCCTTGGCGCGCCAAAAGGTGGCCGTGGCCGCGCTCACGCACATCGCCGCGCGCTTTGCCGCCGGGCTATCCCCCCTCACCGTGAGCCAGCTTTCCCAGGCCCTGCACCTGCCAGAGGACGTTGTTCAGGACACCCTTTCCGCCCTGGCCGGGGCGGGCATGGTCGTGCCTCTGGGCGAGGAGGAAGCGCGCGGGTATGGCCTGGCCGTGGCCGCGCAAAACATCCGCCTGGCCGATGTGCTGGAGGTCTTGTCTAATTGCGGCGAGGACGGGGACTGCGGCGGCATGGTGCTGCACCCCGGCGTGGACCCGCTGTTTGCGGCCTTTGCCGAGGCCCAGCGCCAAAGTGCGGCCAATGTGGATCTTGAGGAGTTTGCCCGCGCCGAGGCGGAGGAAATGCGGACGGATGCGGCGAAGGCGCGGGAGCTGGAGGCTATACGCCAGCGCGCCGAACAGAAGAACTAATACGAAAACGGGTACTTGCGCCCATCTTTTTCGTAATTTTTACTCTTGTCGAAGTCGAAGTCCAGGAGCTCCATGTCGTGCTGTTTTCTGGGCTTGCGCGCAAGACGGCAGGCCGCCACGCCCAGCACGAACACGCCTCCGAAGACCCATAGGGAAAGTTCGAGCATGCACAACCCTTTTTTCTTTTTCGGCCAAAATGGCCTCGCGGGCCAATAGACCCCAGGGGTGGGTGTCTGTCAAGCCGGGAATCTCGTTGCGTTCCGGTATTCCTGCATTGACAGAAACGCCGCATATTCCATAAGAGGCATTCCATGCGCCAGAAAAACGACTCTACAAACCGGCAGACACCGCACCAGGCGTTTACCTCCTATCTGCAGGAGCATCGCCTCAAGATTACCCCGCAGCGCAGGTTGATTCTGGACATCTTTCTGCTGGAGCCGGGGCACGTGTCCTCTGAGGAGTTGTACGCCAAGGTCAAGCGGCGCGACAACTCCATCGGCCAGGCCACAGTGTACCGCACGCTCAAGCTGCTGGCGGGCTGCGGCCTGGCGGAGGCCGTGAGCTTCGCCGACGGCATTACCCGCTATGAGCCGCATTTCGGCGTGGAGCACCACGACCACCTCATTTGCGAAATTTGCGGCCGCACCATCGAGATCATGGACCCGGTCATCGAGACCCGGCAGGAGGAACTGGCCGCCAAGTACGGCTTCAGCCTGGCGCGCCACAAAATGGACCTGTACGGCCTGTGCCCCAAGTGCCGCAACAGGGCCTAGCCTGACCGCACGGGCGCGGCCGCCTGCGGTTCCTCCCGCCGTGCACACCCCGAACATCACCCGCTTTCTTGGTTTGGCAGAATGCTACGACGGCGCGCGCCCGGCGCCGCCGCAGGCTTTCGTGCGTCTTGTCTGCGCCTGGTGCGGCCTGCCCGCGCTGGGGCTGGTGGTCGATCTTGGTTGCGGCACCGGTTTGTCCTCGCGCATTTGGGGGGCGCGCGCCCGGCGGGTGGTCGGCATAGAGCCCAACCCGGACATGCGCGCCCTGGCAGCCGCGCGTGGCGGCGATGGGCTGGAATATCGCGCCGGGTGCGGCCAGGCCACCGGCCTGGCTGACGGCTGCGCCGATGCCGTGGTCTGCTCGCAGGCGCTGCATTGGATGGAGCCGCAAGCGACCCTGCGCGAGGCCGCGCGCATTCTGCGTCCCGGCGGGGTGTTCGCCGCCGTGGATTGCGACTGGCCCCCCAGCGTGAACTGGCGCGTGGAGCGGGCCTATGTGGCCATGAAGGAACGCGCCGACGCCCTGGAGGCCGCCAGCCACAACGCCAGCCCCGAAGGCGGCCCCCGCCGCTGGCCCAAAGAGGAGCACCTGGCCAACCTGCGCGGCTGCGGGCATTTCGTCTTTGCGCGGGAGGTGCTGCTGCACGGCGTGGAGCGGGGCGGGGCCCAGCGCATGGTGGACATCGCCCTGAGCCAGGGCGGGGTGGCTGCTTTGCTGCGCCGGGGCAGCAGCGAGGCCGACCTGGGCCTTGCGGAGCTGCGGCGCGTTGCGTTGCAGGAACTGGGCGCGGCGGAAGCGGACTATGTGTTCAGCTACCGGGTGCGCCTTGCGGTGAAGCCGGGCTAAGCGGAGCCGGGCTGGGCGCGGGATCGGCCTGAACGGGGCTGGCTGGGCCGCCGGAGGAGTTGGCCCCGTCGGAGGAGTTGGCCCCGCCGACTTCGCCGGAGCCATAGGACCGGAACGGCTTGCCCAGGTAATAGAACAGAAATTTCGCGCATTCGATGATTACATTTCGGGCGGAAGCCTGGTGCGTCCACCACTTCTGCTCGAATTGCTCATAGGGCGGGGGCGAGAACAGCAGCTCGCGCCCAGGCAGCAGGCGGGAGAGGATGACCTTGGCCCGCCTGCAATGGTGGGGCGAGGTGACCACGATGATGGTCTTGACCTCCGGCCCCAGCAGCTTGGCCAGCAGTTCGCCTTCCTCCACCGTGCTCATGGTGTCCTGGCCGTACAGCCGCACCGCAGCATCGGGCACGCCCTTCAAACGCAGCGCCAGGGTGGTGGTTTCCACCTCCGTGGGGCAGGCAATGCCCAGGCTGCACAGGGGCTCGCCCGATTCCACCATGGGGCGGCAGGTGTAGATGACCGGCGCCAGGCCTTGCAGGTACAGGTCCGCCGTGTGCACCGCCCGGCGCGAGTCGCCCCCCAGCAGCACGATGGCGTCGGCGGGCTTCAGGTCGTCGTTCACGGGCAGCCACCACCCGGCGGTGCCGATAAGCGCCCCGCCCAGCAGCAGCGCCAAAAGGCTTGCCGCGCCCCAAAGCTTGAGCAGCGTCCCGAAGATCTTGCGCATCATTCCGCTCCGCCGTTGTTCCCGCCCGCGAACACGTCTGTGTAATGCGCCTTGAGCTGCGCAAAACGCCCCTGTTCGATGGCCTGCCGCGCCTGGCGCACCAGGGTGAGGTAGAAGGTGATGTTGTGCAGTGAGTTGAGCCGGTAGCTCAAAATCTCCTGGGCCACGAACAGGTGCCGCAGATAGGCCTTGCTGAAGGTGCGGCAGGCGTAGCAGGGGCAGTCGGGGTCGAGGGGGCTGTCGTCCTCGCGGTACTCGGCCCGGCGGATGTTCACCTTGCCGCGCGAGGTGTACAGCGTGCCGTTGCGGGCGTTTCTGGTGGGCAGCACGCAGTCGAACATGTCCACCCCGGCCTCGATGCCTTCAAGAATGTCCAGCGGGGTGCCCACGCCCATGAGATAGCGTGGCTTGTGGGCGGGCATGAGCGGGGCGATGTGGTGCAGCATGTCGTACATTTCCGGGGTGCTTTCCCCCACGGAGAGCCCGCCGATGGCGAAACCGTCAAAGTCGATGTCCGTCAGCTGGGCCAGGCTGCGCTCGCGCAGGTCTTTGAAGAAGCCGCCCTGGTTGATGCCGAAGAGCAGCTGCCCGCGCGCGTGCTTCGGGTGGGCCTTGCGGCAGCGCCCGGCCCAGCGGGTGGTCAGCTCCAGGCTCTTGGCCGTGTAGTCGTAGTCCGCGCCGTAGGCCACGCATTCGTCCAGCACCATCATGATGTCCGAGCCGATGTTGTTCTGGATGCTCATGACCTTTTCCGGCGAGAAGAAGTGCTTGCTGCCGTCCAGGTGCGAGCGGAACTCCACGCCGTCCTCGGTGAGCTTGCGGATCTCCTTGAGGCTGAAGACCTGGAAGCCGCCGCTGTCGGTCAATATGGGCTTGGGCCAGTTGGCGAAGCGGTGCAGGCCGCCGCGCCGGGCCAAGAGCTCGTCGCCGGGGCGCAGGTACAGGTGGTAGGTGTTGCCCAGAATGATCTGGGAGCCTGCGTTCAGCAGGTCGTCGGGCGCAAGGGCCTTCACGCTGCCCTGGGTGCCCACGGGCATGAAGATGGGCGTCTCAATGACGCCATGGGCGGTGGTCAGGCTGGCGCGGCGCGCCTGGCCGTCTGTGGCGGTTATGGCGAAGCGGCCAAGGGTGGAGGGATCGTAGGTCATTTGAGTCCTTTGCGGGGGCAGAGTTCAAGAAGCGGGCAGGGCGAAGCTTCCGCCGGGGCGCACTTGGGTTTGCGGGCGTCGCACACCTCGCGTCCGAAGAGCACCAGGCAGTGGTTGATGTCCGCCCATTGGGAGCGGTCGAACAGGGGCATCAGGTCGCGCTCTATGACCACGGCGTCGGCGCTCTTCGTCAGGTCCAGGCGGAAGGCCAGGCGCGTCACGTGGGTGTCTACGGCGATGCCCTCGTTGATGCCGAAGGCGCTGCCCAGCACGATGTTGGCGGTTTTGCGCGCCACCCCCGGCAGGGTGACGAGCTCGGCCATGGTCTGCGGCACCGCGCCGCCGTACACGGTCATCACGCGCTGGGCCGCGGCCTTCAGGTTCTTGGCCTTGTTGTGATAGAAGCCCGTGGAGTGCACCACGGCCTCGATGTCCAGCACGTCCGCCTGGGCGAGGTCGGCTATTGCGGGCCAGCGGCGGAACAGTTCCGGCGTCACCATGTTCACGCGGGCGTCGGTGCACTGGGCGGCCAGCACCGTGGCCACCAGCAGGGTCCAGGCGTCGTGGAAGTCCAGCATGGGCGCTGGCGCTGGGTAGCGCGCGGCCAAAACGGAGAAAATCGCCTGGGCGCGTGCGCGCAGGGCCTTGGGCGGCCTGGCGGTTTGCGCGGCTTTGGCAGGCTTCTTTGGCTGTGCGCAGGGAGCGGTTTTGCCCGCGTTGCCGGGTGCGGCGGCTGCGTCCGGCGCAAGGGGCTTGCCCACCGGGGCTTTCGGCCCGGCTGATTTTGCAGGCCTGCCTGGTTTGGCGGGCCTGGCTGCGTTGGCTGGCTTGGCTGGCATGGCGCGGGCTCCTGTACTGTGCTGCGCGCGTGGCCGCGCACGATTTCTGGCGTGGGTAGCATCCGCCGCGTCCGCAGGCAAGCGCGGGCGTTTTGCCCGGCGCTTGCGGAGGGGCGGCGTGGTCAGGGGTGTCGGCCAAGGGATGCTGGCCGCGCCTGCGTTTTCGTATTGCCAGCAGCGGGGAAGTATGGTTCAAGCCAAGGAGCCGCGCGGGTTTGCAAACCCTGGCGCACACCGCATCCTTACGAGGGCAGCATCTTGAAGAAACTGCTTGTTTTCGCCGTTGGCGCATATTCCCTGCTCATGTTCTCCGGCTTGGTCTTTGCCCAGGCCAGCGCGGGCAAGCTCGCCGCGCGCGCCTGCTCCTCCTGCCATGCAACGGCCATCATCTGCGAGAAGCTGGGCAACCGCAACGCGGAGGTGTGGCAGCAAACCGTGGCCCGCATGCAGGGCAACGGGGCCAAGCTCACCGACGCCGACGCCGCCACCATCGCCGAGTATTTGGCCACGGCCAAGCCCGGCTCCAAGTATTTGTGCAAGTAGGAGAAACCGTGCCAGCACAGCTCGTCTACGTCACCGCGCCCTCCCAGGCCGAGGCCGAAAGCCTGGCCCGGCTGGCGGTGGAGGGGCGGCTGGCGGCCTGCGCCAACATCCTGCCCGGCATGCGCTCGCTGTACTGGTGGCAGGGCAAGCTGGAGCAGGCCGACGAGGTGGTGCTCCTGCTCAAGACCACGCGGGAGCAGGCCCCCGCCCTTACCGAGGCCCTGACCCGCGCCCACAGCTACGACTGCCCCTGCGTGGTGGCTGTGGACATCGACTCCGGCAACCCGGACTTTTTGCGCTGGATAGCGGACGAAACCGCCCCGCGCTGACCCCGAAGCACATCCGGCGGGCCCTGTCCCGCCTCATCTGGAGGATTCATGCAGCTCTACATTTCCGGTTCCCTGGCCCTCGACCGCATCATGAACTTTCCCGGCAAGTTCGCCGACCACATCCTGCCGGACAAGATCCACATCCTGAACGTGTGCTTTCTGGTGGACGGCCTGAACGAGTACTTTGGCGGCACGGCGGGCAACATCGCCTACAATCTTGCCCTGCTGGGCGAAAAGCCGCTCATTCTGGGCTGCGCGGGCAAAGACTTCGCCCCCTATGCCGAGCGCCTGAAGGGCCTGGGCCTGTCCCTTGAGGGCATCCGCACCGTGGAGAGCCAGTTCACCGCCGGGGCGTACATCACCACCGACGAAACCGACAACCAGATTACCGGCTTCAACCCCGGAGCCATGCGCGAGCCCTGCGGCTACAGCTTTCCGGCCAGGCACGAAGGCAAGGTCATGGGCATCATCTCGCCGGGCAACGTGACGGACATGATCGAGCTGCCCGCGTACTTCAAGAAGGCGGGCATTCCCTACATCTTCGATCCCGGCCAGCAGATCACCGCCCTCACCGGCGAGCAGATGCTCGGCGCCATAGAGGGCTCCTACGCCCTGTGCACCAACGACTACGAGCTGGAGCTGGTCATGAAGGCCACGGGCCTTTCCCGCGCGGAGCTGTTGCAGCGCACCGGCGCGCTCGTCACCACCCTGGGCGAGCAGGGCAGCATCATCGCGGAAGGGACCAAGGAGACCAAGGTGGCCCCCGTGAAGGTGGACAAGGCCCTGGACCCCACGGGCGCGGGCGACGCCTACCGCGCCGGGCTTTTGAAGGGCCTGAGCCTGGGCCAGAGCCTGCCCGAGGCCGCCCAGCTGGGCAGCGTGTGCGCGGCCTTTTGCGTGGCCAAGAAGGGCACGCAGGAACACAGCTTCAGCCTGGCGGAGTTCAACGCCAGCCTCACCGCTCACTTCGGCCGGAGCATTTAGCCCGGCCGAAACCATAGCGCGCCCGCACGCCTTGCGGCCTGCCTTCAGGGCGCGCCAACCGGTAGGGAGGATCTCATGATCGACCTGACTCCGGAAAGCGTCTCCGAGTATCTGCGCCGGGCGTTCGGCCCCGGCGCGGTGCTCGCGGACCTGGGCGCCATCGGCACCCTGGACAAGCAGGGCATCAAGCGCTTCGGCTACGGCAAGCCGCNNGACAAGTACGGCCACCAGTTCTACTGGGACCGCGCCGCCATCCTCATGTTCCAGTTCGAAACCTCCGCCCGGCTGCCGCGCCACGTGCGGCCCATGGGCCTGGGCTACGTGGACGCCCAGAGCCGCCTCATCCCGGTCGCCGAGCCGCGCGAGTTCTTCATCATGAACGAGAAGCTCCGCGGCTACGACTACTTCCTGGACCTGGAGCGCGTGCGCGAAGGCGATTTTCGCCCGGCGGACCTGGACCTTGCGCGCGAGCTGGCCCGCTGGATGGCGGACATCCACGCCGGAAAGCTGGCCGATGCGGACCTGTACTACCGCCACGTGCGCAACCTGCTGGGCGCAAGCGAGTGCATCATGGGCCTCATCGACGAGGCCTACCCGCACCCGGGCGCGTTCTTCGCCGACGCGGACTTCGTGCGGCTGGAGAAGCGGCTCATCGACTGGCGCTGGAAGCTGCGCAACTACGCGGGCAGGCTCAGCGTGGTCCACGGCGATGTGCACCCCTGGAACATTCTGGTGGACGGCCCGGACGAGCCCGGCCGCAGCTTCCGCGTGCTGGACCGCAGCCGGGGCGAGTGGGGCGAGCCCGCCAGCGACTTGGCCTCCCTGGCGGCCAACTACCTGCTCTTCGGCCTGCTGCACAACGCCCAGGCGGATCGGCCCGGCCCGCTGTTCCAGGGCCCCTTCGCCCAGCTCTGGACCGCGCTCTTCGAAGAATACCTGGCGCGCAGCGGCGACCCGGAGATTCTGGAGGTGCTGGCCCCGTTCTTCGTCTTCCGCGCCCTGGTCATCGCCTCGCCGGAATGGTATCCTAATCATCCGCCCCAGGTGCGCGGCGCGCTTGGGCGCTTTCTTTCCCGCGTGCTGGAGGACGAGGTCTTCGACTGGCGCAACGTGAACCGCTACCTTGAGGAGCACGACGGAGGACAGGCATGAGCACGGACCATCCCCCCCCGCCCAACAGCCAAGGCGGGCAAGACGGCCAAGCCAGCAGGATTGGCTGGGCCCTGTGGTTCACGGGCCTGCCCGGCTGCGGCAAAAGCACCATCGCCCGCGCGGTGCAGGCCGAACTGGCGCGGCGCGGGCTCGACGTGGCCTTTCTGGTCATGGACGAGCGCCGCAAGGCTTATTTTCCCCACCCGGTCTACACGGCGGAGGAACGCGCCAAGGCCTATACCCTCTTCGCGCGGGAGGCGGCGGAAATCGTCGCCCTGGGGCGCGGGGTGATTCTGGACGCCACGGCGCACCGGCTGGTCATGCGCCAGGAGGCGCGCGGGCTCATCGAGCGCTTTGCGGAGGTGCTGGTGCGCTGCCCCCTGCCGGAGGCCATGCGCCGCGAGGCCGTGCGCTCCGCCCAGCAGACCCAGGCCGCGCACCACCGGGGCTACGTCATGCCCGGCATGTACCAGAAGGCCCTGGTGCGCAAGCGCACCGGCGTGGCCGTGCCCGGCCTGGGCCAGGTGGTGGGGGTCGATGTGCCCTACGAGGAAAACCCCGAGGCCGAGTGTGTGCTGGACGCCCTGCGCCCGGTTGAGGAGAACGCCCGCGCCGTGCTGGACTTTCTGGACGCCTGGCTGCCCGGCCTGCCGCCGGAAGAAGGCGACGCCGCGTGACGCCCGCCGGGCCCCTGACGCCGGAGGCCCTGGGCCAGGCGGGCTACGCCTTCGGACTGTGGTCGGGCTGGGGGCTTTTGCACAGCGTCATGGCCGCGCGCCGGGTCAAGCTGGCCTTCGAGCTGGCCCTGGGGCCGCGCTACGCCCTGTATCCCTTCGCGTACACGGTGGTCAGCCTGTGGACCTTCTGGCTGGTGCTGGCCAAAGAGCCGGACCTGCCGCAGGTGCTGTGGGCCTTGGAGGGCGCGCCGAAGTATCTTCTGCACGCCGTGCAGGCTGCGGGCCTGGGGCTTTTGGCCTGGGCGGCCTTCAGCGTGGGCGGGCTCAAAATGCTCGGCCTGCCGCAAGCGCTGGACACCCTGCGCGGCAGAATAGCCGATGAGCCCGATATCCATCGCGATTTTTGCGCCTCCGGGGCCTATGGCCTGGTGCGCCACCCCATGCACGCCGGGGGCATAGCCTTCTTGGCCTGCGCCCCCAGCCAGACCCTGGGGGGGTTGGTGTTCGCGCTTTTCGGCTGCGCGTACATGGTGCTGGGCACTTTCTTGGAGGATCGCAGGCTGGCGCGCGACCTTGGCCCCCTCTGGGAGGCCTACGCGCTGCGCGTACCCATGTTTTTGCCTTTTTCCGGCAATCGACAAAATTGAGGCCAAGCCGTCCGCCGATTCCGCTTCCCCGGCCCTCAGGCCCGCCCAGGCGTTGACCTCGAACGCGAAGGGGTCTATGCCCGCTTCCGCGCGGCGTGAACGCGTCCGTTTGAAACGACTTTCGGAGCCCCCTTGGACAAGACTTTTCATATCATCACCTTCGGCTGCCAGATGAACGTGGGCGACTCGGACTGGCTGGCCCGCGCCCTGGCCGCGCGCGGCTGGCGCCAAACGGCCGAGGAAGACGCCTGGCTCTTCGTGGTCAACACCTGCAGCGTGCGCGACAAGCCCGAGCAGAAGGTCTACAGCGAACTGGGCCGCTTGGCGGCCTACCAGCGCGGCAAGCCCGGCCTTTTCGTCGCCGTGGGCGGCTGCGTGGCCCAGCAGATCGGGCGGGGCTTTTTTGAGCGCTTCCCCTTTGTGCGCCTGGTGTTCGGGTCCGACGGCATAGCTGCCGCGCCCGACGCCCTGGACCGCCTGGTCGAGGAGCCCAAGGAACGCTTGGCCCTGCTGGATTTTCTTTCCGCCTACCCGGAGCGCGAGGACGTGCTTTCGCACCCGGCCTCCGCTCTGGCCCCGGCCTTTGACGCCGACGCGGGCGAGCCCGACGCCGGGCCTGCCCAGGCCTTTGTGAACATCATGCAGGGCTGCGACAATTTCNNCCTACTGCATCGTGCCCTACACGCGCGGGCGGCAAAAGTCGCGCTCGCCGGAGGCCGTGCTGGCGGAGTGCCGCCAGCGGGTGGAGCAGGGCGCGCGGGAAATCACCCTGCTGGGACAGAACGTGAACAGCTACGGCCTGGACCCTTCGCGCCCGGAGGGCGGCGCAGGCGTGGGCTTCGCCGACCTGCTGCGCCAGGTGGCGGCCTTGCCCGGCCTTGCGCGGCTGCGCTTCACCACCTCGCACCCCAAGGACATCGCCGGCGAGGTCGTGGCGGCCTTCGGGGAATTGCCCAACCTCTGCCCGGCCCTGCACCTGCCCCTGCAGTCCGGCTCGGACGCCATGCTCAAGCGCATGGGCCGGCGCTACGACACGGCCCGCTACCTGGACATCGTGGAGCGGCTGCGCCGTGCCCGGCCGGACATCGCGCTGTCCACGGACCTCATCGTGGGCTTCCCCGGGGAGAGTGAGGCGGATTTCCAGGCCACCCTGGACATGATCCGGCGCGTGGGCTTTGAGAGCAGCTTTTCTTTCAAGTACAGCGACCGGCCGGGAGTGGCCGCCGCGCGTATGAAGCCGAAGGTTTCCGAAGAGGTGGCCGCGGCCCGGCTGGAGCACTTGCAGAATTTGCAAAATACGCTTACTAAAGATTGTCTAGAAAAATGCGTGGGTACACTGACCGTAGTGTTGATCGAGGGCCCGAGCCGGAAGCAGGATGCCGGGGCGCTCTCGTGGCGCGGCCGCGATCCGGCCGGCCGCACGGTCAATCTGGCCCACGACGGCGGGGCGGACCTGACCGGGAAGATGGTCCCGGTGCGCCTCGTGGAGGCCAAGAAGCACTCCCTGGTCGGGGAGAAGGCGGGCGCCTCATGGTGAGAGTGGAAGTTTTCGGGCTGGCCCTGGACGAGAAAAACCAGGCCCCCGTCCTCATACTCAAGGCCCAGGACGCCGAGCGGATCCTGCCCATCTGGATCGGGGCCATGGAGGCCATGGCCATTTCCGTGGCCCTGAACAAGGTGGCCTTTCCCCGCCCCATGACCCATGACCTGCTGCTCAACGTGTTGCACCGCCTGGGCGGGCGGGTGACGGGCGTGGAAGTGACGCTGGTGGAGGAGGGCACCTTCTTCGCCGAGATCGTGGTGGACAAGGGCGGCGAGACCCTGCGCCTGGACAGCCGCCCCTCGGACGCCATCGCCGTGGCCCTGCGCGCCGAGGCCCCCCTGTTCGTGGCCGAGGAGGTGCTCCAGGCCGCGGGTTCGCCCTCGCCCGGGGGCTACGAGACCGTGCTCACCAGCGAGGACGCCGAGAAGTGGACCGAGGAACTGGAAAAACTTTCCGAAAACGGCACCAAGTACAAGATGTGAGGGTGCGGCCATGATCGACCTGCATACCCACACCGTGTTCAGCGACGGAGTGCTCATCCCGGCGGAGCTGGCCCGGCGCGCGGCCATGGCCGGCTACCGGGCGCTCTGTTTCACGGATCATGCCGACGCCAGCAACATGGAGCACATCCTGCGCAACGTGCGCCGGTTCGTGGACGAGGCCGGGCCCTTTTTCGAGATCAGCCTGTTCGCCGGGGTGGAGCTGACCCACGTGCCGCCCGCCCTCATGGCTGATTTTGTCCAGATGGCGCGCGACGCGGGCGCGCAGATAGTGGTGTGCCACGGCGAAACGGTTGTGGAGCCCGTGGCCCAGGGCACCAACCTGGCCGCCCTGGAAGCCCGCGTGGACGTGCTGGCGCATCCGGGGCTCATCACCGTGGTGGAGGCCAAGCTGGCGGCGGAGTACGGCATCGCCCTGGAGATAACCACCCGGCGCGGGCACAGCTACGCCAACGGACATGTGGCGGCCATGGCCAAGCGCTGCGGGGCCAGGCTGGTCATCAACAACGACGCCCACGCCCCGGGCGACCTCGTCTCGCGCGAGCTGCGCCAGAAGGTTGGGCTGGGCGCTGGGCTTACCGGCGAGGAAATAGCCCAGGCCGGGCAGAACGCCTGGGCCATTGTGGAGCGCTGCCGGGGCAGGCGCTAGAGGTTTGCATCCAGCCCTGGCCACCTGCGGCCAGGGAGCACAGCGACCGCCGGGCCATGGGGGCGGGCGGCGCATAGTTGGGCGGCAGCGGGCTTTTGGGCCGCGCCGCGCGCGTGAAAAGGAGACTGCGGATGATTCCTGAGGGCGGATTTTTTGCCATGCTGCTGGGGGCGACCCTGGGCGTGCAGGTGGTCATGGCCTTTCTGGTCAGCATGAGCCTGTGGAGCTGGACCATCATCTTCCACAAGCTGTTTTTGTACCGCCGCACCAAGCGGCAGGTGAACCGGGGCTACGCGCTGTTCAACGAGGCGGCGGACCTCTCCGAGGGCCTGCAGGCCGTCTCCCGCGACGAGGGCTCGCCCCTGGCAGCGGTGGGGCTGCTGGCCGTGGGCGAGTTCCGCAAGCTGGAAAAGGCCGACATTGAGCGCGACCGCAAGCGCATGCTGGTGAAGGACACCCTGCGCCGCGTGCTGCGCCAGGGCGTTTCCGAGGAAATGCGCCGCCTGGGCAGCTCGCTGTCGTTCCTGGCAACCTGCGCCAACGCCGCGCCGTTCATCGGGCTGTTCGGCACGGTGTGGGGCATCATGCACTCCTTCCACTCCATCGGCCTTTCGCAAAGCGCGGCGCTGGCCACCGTGGCCCCCGGCATCTCCGAGGCGCTCATCGCCACGGCCATCGGCCTCGTGGTGGCCATTCCCGCCACCATCGCCTACAACTACCTCAACGCCATGCTGGGCGAGGTGGAGACCGAGCTTGTGAACTTCGCCGGAGCCTTCCTCAACCGTGTGGAGCGCGAGGTCTCCTGGGCCTCTGGCGCCGGTTCCCGGAACCAGTAGGAGGGCCGCGGCGTGGGCATGTCCCTGCAAAAAGGCGGTCGCGGCTATCTGGCCGAGATCAACGTCACGCCCTTTGTGGATGTGATGCTCGTCTTGCTCATCATCTTCATGGTCACTGCGCCCATGCTGACGCAAGGCGTGGACGTCGACTTGCCGAAAACCCGCAGCGTGCGCACCCTGCCCGCCGGAAGCGACCATTTGGTGCTGACGGTGAACAAGGATGGCGGCCTGTTTCTTGACGAATACAACGTGCCCTTTGAGGATTTGCAGCAGCACCTGATGAATTTGGTGGTGAACCAGAAGAAGCAGCTGTTCCTGCGGGCCGACAAGGAAGTACCGTACGGCGTGGTGGTCAAGGTCATGGGCGAGATCAAGAGCGTGGGCATCGAGAAGCTCGGCATCGTGGCCGAGTCGAGCGAGACCAACGTTCCGGGCAAAGAGAAAAAGCCCAACTAGCCGCCTGGCATCGAGGAGTTCTTTTCGTGCAGGAATCTCGGCGGACGACAGGATTTTTCCTCTCCCTCGCGTTGCACGCGGCGCTTGTGTGCGTTGCGGCGCTGAACTTGAGCACCGCCCTCAAGGTGGACATGGACAAGCCCATGTACACGGTGGATCTCGTTTCGCTCAACCCTTCCGAGGACCCGGCCGCCGGGGAGACCGGCGAGGCGGCGGGCGCGCCTCCGGCCCTGGCCGAAGGCCAGGCCGAGGAGCAGCAGGCCGCGGCCGCTTCCATTCCGCCCCCGCCCGCCAAGGCGGAGAAAGCCAAGCCGGAGCCCAAGATCGACGACGCCAAGGCCATCAGCGAGAAGAAGGTTGAGGAGAAGAAGAAGCCCGAGAAGAAGGAAGAAAAGAAGGCCGAGAAAACTCCGCCCCAGCCCGCCAAGCCGGAGGAGAAGAAGCTTTCCAAAGAGGATTTGCTGAAGCAGGCCCTGCAGGACGTGAAGCAGGACGTTTCCAGCAAGTCCAAGACCGCCAAGGCCGAAGCGCCCAAGCACGACCCCGTTGCGGGCGAACTGGCGGCGCTGCGCAAGTCCACCGGCGGCAACATCTTTACGGCCGGCGGCACCGGCCCCGGCGGCGCGGGCGGCGGCAAGGGCACGGGCGCGGGCGGTTCCGGCTCCGGGCTCATGAGCGTCTACGGCGACATCGTCAAGCAGGTCATCAAGAAGAACTGGCGTTACCCGGCCTTTGGCACGGAGAACAATGTGGCCGTCACCCTGGAAATCAGGATCGACCCCTCCGGCAAAATTTTGAGCTCCAAGGTCGTGGCTCCTTCGGGCAAGCCCGATTTCGACGATTCCACCATGCGCGCCGTGGCGGAGACGGAAACCCTGCCGCCGCCGCGCGTCAAGACGCTCGACACCCTGCGTATCACCTTCAACCTGCAGGAACTGCGGAAATAATTCCCGGCCCCTGGAAACACCATGAAACTCAAGACCTGGATACTGACTTGCCTCCTGGTTCTGCTCTTCGCCAAGGGCTCCCACGCCGGAGACGTGCTCTCTGTCGATATCTTCGGCCCCGGGCAGACCAAGGTGAACATTCTTGTGCTGCCTGCGCGCGGCCCCGGCGGGCCGGGCTCAAGCGCCCTGGCCAAAAGCTTCAGCGAAACCGTGCAGAGCGACATCAGCTACCTGCCGTTCTTGCGCCTGGCCTACATGAACGAGATTCTTGGCGGCGACCCGAGCAAAGGCCTCAAGGCCGACGACATCGACTTCAAGCCCCTGCAACTGGGCCGCATTGATCTGGTGATGACCGTTGGCGGGCGCGGCCAGGAGATTGAGGCGCGCGTGTACGAAACCTACACGCGCAAGCTGCTTTTGGGCAAGGCGTACAACCAGGTGGACGAGGGCGGCGTGGCCCTTGTGGCCGACCGTTTCTGCGCCCAGCTCATGCGCGTTTTGACCGGCAAGAGCGGCTTCTTCGACTCCACCCTGGCCTTTTCCAAGAAGGTCAACGGCGGCAAGGAGCTGTTCACGGCCTCGGCCCTGGGGCGCGGCCTGACGCAGGTGACCAACGACGGCGGCTTCAACGTGAGCCCCAACTGGTCCAAGGATGGCCGCCACGTGGCCTACACCAACATCTCCGATAAGGGCCACCGCCTTGGCGTGTGGGACCGCAACAAGCGCGTTTCGCGCCTGCGCAAGTTCGGCGGCAACGTGGCCATCAGCCCCACGTACACCCCGGAAGGCCGCATCGCCATTTCGCTGTCCATCAACGGCCACCCGGACATCTACCTGCTGGACGAGAACATGAATCCCGGCTCGCCCCTGGCTCCCAGCTGGGGCATCAGCGTCTCCCCCAGCTTCGATCTCTCCGGCCGCAAGATGGTGTTTTGCTCCGGCCGCCTGGGTGGACCGCAGATCTTCATGCTCAACCGCGATTCCGGCGCTGTGGAGCGCATAACCTATGAAGGCACCTATAACACGCGGCCTTCGCTCAGCCCCGACGGACGCTTCGTGGTCTTCGCCCGGCTGACGGGCGACGGACAGCGCATCTTCATTCGCGACCTTGTGGCCAACCAGGAACGGCAGATCACCTTCGGTCCCGGCAACGACGAGGACCCGAGCTTCGACCCGGACGGCTACTTCGTGTCTTTTGCGTCATCGCGCAACGGCGGCGTCAAAATCTTCGTCACCACGCGCTACGGCGACCCGGCGAAGCAGATACCCACAGGCGCGGGCGATGCCATGGCCCCGGCCTGGGGTGTTGCGCCCGCCCTTAACTAGGGGAAAAATGACTCTTGCATTTCGTGTGAAACAAGCGGAATATGCACGCATGTACAAACACGGAATGCAAAGCGTCATTGAATCGGCTGTCCATACAACTCGCGCCCTCGCGCACTTGAATTGAAGGAGGAACCATGAACGCCAAACGTTTTTTCGCAAGCATCATGATGCTGTGCATGCTGGTGGCTCTGGGCGCCGGTTGCGCCAAGAAGACCACCGACTCCATGCCCGCCTCGGCCACCAAGGTTGAGATTTCTGACAAGGACAGCGACTGGCAGAGCCAGCCCGCCCCGGCCCGCAGCATGACCGAGGACGAACTCCGCGCCCAGCAGCGTGAACAGGCCCAGCGCGAGCTCGGCAACATGATCTTTTTCGCCTTCGACTCCTTTGAGTTGACCCCGGAAAGCCGCGAAGTGCTGAACGCCAAGGCCGACGCCTTGAAGAAGTACTCCCTGTTCACCATCGTCATTGAAGGCCACTGCGACGAGCGCGGCACCAGCGAGTACAACCTCGCCCTGGGCGAGCGCCGCGCCAAGGCTGCGCAGCAGTTCCTGAACCAGCTGGGCATCCCCGACAACCGCATGACCATCGTGAGCTACGGCAAGGAGCGCCCCCTGGATCCTTCCAAGACCGAGTCCGCCTGGTCCAAGAACCGCCGCGACGAGTTCAAGATCCAGAACTAGCCGCGACTTCTCCGCACATCATGACCGCCGTTGCCTTCGGGCAGCGGCGGTTTTTTTATGTTGCGGCCTTGGCGCGCAGACCGGGGAACAAGCGGCGCGGAAGGGGGGGGGCAGCCTGTACTTGGGTTTGGCGCAAACAGCTTCGACCTGCGGCAGCACGGCCTGTGGCAGTGCATCGACTGGCCGCCGCGCATGGTTGCAGGGGCAGCCTGGGCTTGGGTTTGGCGCAAACAGCTTCGACCTGCGGCAGCACGCGCTGCGGCTGTGCATCGACCGCCCGCCGCGCATGGCTGCGGGGGCAGCCCAGAAGGGGGACTGGCGTGACTCGTACCCCCCTCCCTTGCGCCTTGGCAGGCATGGAAAGGAAAGGCGTGCCGCCTCAGCCGGATGGCTGGCCCCCATCCATCTTAGAGCGCTCCCGTGCGCGGTCCTGTGCGCGCCGCTTGCCGCACGCTGCTTGCCATGCGTTGTCCGGCCAGGGCAGAGGCTTCGACGCAGAAGCATGCACGCAGCGCAGCACTGCTTGTACAGAAGGCGCAGGTGGTGGGGGCCGGGAGCAGCGGCCCTTGGCCAAGGGGAGCCCAGGGCCAAAGGGCTCTTAGAAGAAGGGGCGAAAGAGGGCGTAGCTGGCGGCGGCGAAGGCTCCGGCCACAAGGTCGTCGAGCATGACGCCCAGGCCGCCGGGCACGCCGCGCTCCACGGCGCGGATGGGCCAGGGTTTCAGGATGTCGTAGATGCGGAACAGCAGGAACAGCGCGAAGAGCTCCAGGGGCATGGCCTGGGTCCAGCCCGCTAGATGAAAGGGCAGAAAAGCGGTCCATTGGCCCAGCAACTCGTCCACCACCACGCAGCCGGGGTCCTTGCGGCCCAGGGCTGTTTCTGCGCGGGCGGCCGCCCACGTGCCCAGGGCCAGCACCAGGCCCAGAACGGCAAGGCGCGCGGCCAGCGGCAAAGGGGTGAAGCACCAGGGCGCTGCGGCCAGAGCGGCCAGGGAGCCCCAGGTGCCGGGAGCCTTGGGCAGGCGTCCCACCGGGCCCAGGGTGGCGAGGAACACGGCGGCGCTGTCCGCCAAGGAAAGTCTTGGGGGGAGCGTCATGGACGGGCCTCGGTGCCGGGGGGCGTTGCGGGAGTAATAAGCCCGAGCTTGGACAGTTCCTCGCGCAACTGCGCGGCGCGGAAGGGTTTGGGCATGTACGAGGACGCGCGGCCCTGGATGAAGGCGCGGGCGGCCAGGCGGTCGTCGTCGAGCACGGTGGTGATGATGACCTGGGCCGGGGCGTGTTCCTGGCCGCCAAAGGCGTCGGCGTGTTCCGCCTCGACCGCGCGCATCAGCTCCAGGGTCTTGAGCCCGTCCATGCCCGGCAGCATAATGTCCAGAAACACGAGGTCGAAGGGCGTTCCGGCCTCCAGGGCCTGGCGGTGCTCCGTGAGCCCGGCCTCACCGGTGCCCACGGCCAGACAGCGCCCGTGCGCTTTGAGCGCGCGCACCAGAAACTCCCGGTTCACCTGCTCGTCATCTATTATGAGCACCCGCAGCACGGGCTAGCCCTGGCCCAGCTCCATCACGGCCTCGAAGAGAAAATGGTCCACCACGTGGCAAAGCATGTGCCCGGCGGCGATGTGCACCTCCTGGATCACGGGGGTGTCCTTGCTGGGCACGCTGATGAGATGGTCGCACAGGGGCTCCATTTCGCCCGTGGCCGCGCCGCACATACCGATGGTGATGAGTCCGCGGCTCTTGGCCTCGCGCAGGGCGGCCACCACGTTGCGGCTGGTGCCGGAGGTGCTAATGCCGACGAGGATGTCGCCCGCGAGGCCCAGGGCCTGCACCTGCTTCACAAAAACGAGGTCGAAGCCGTAGTCGTTGCCGATGGCGGTGAGAATGGAGCTGTCCGTGGTGAGGGCCATGGCGGGCAGGGGCGGGCGCTCCAGCTTGAAGCGGTTCACGAACTCGGCGGCCAGGTGCTGCGAATCTGCCGCGCTGCCGCCATTGCCGCAAAACAGAATCTTGCCGCCCTCGGTGAGGGTAAGGGCCATGACGCGGGCGATGTCCACGAGCTGTTGGGCGTTCTCCTCAAAAAATACTTCGCGGACGTGCAGACCCTCGCGCGCGTGTTCCAAAACCTTCCGCACTGCTTTGTCAGACATTGGCTCTCCGTTGTGTGGCACAAAATTTCGTCAACCGAGGGTGCAAATACACCAAATCCTGGGCACAGGCAACGCGGTGCGCGGCGTGTGCCGGGAGAATAATATTCGGTCAGCGGGCATTCGCCCCGGTTTCGGGAAAAAATCCTTTGAACTCCATTTCCGTTTGGGTTAGACCGAAATAAGACATTTTGGCTGGAGCGATTTTACAAATTTCGGAGGAGGAAGGAATGAAAAAGATGACCATCAAGGTGATGATGGCGGTTCTCGCCCTTTCCCTGGGCGCTTTGGCGCTTATGGGCTGCGGCAAGGACAGCGACACGATCAAGGTCGGCTTCAACCTGGAGCTGACGGGCGACATCCCGAAGGTCGGCGAGGCCTCCAAGTTCGCCGCAGAAATGCTGAAGGAAGACATCAACGCCGCTGGCGGCCTGGATGTGGGCGGCAAGAAGTACAAACTCGAGTTCGTCTACCAGGACAACGAAGCCAAGGCTGAAAGCGCCGTGAACGCCGCGCTCAAGCTCATCAACCAGGACAACGTGGTCGCCATCGTCGGCCCCAACTCCTCCAAGCAGGCCATTCCGGCCGGCGCCACCTGCAACGATTCCCAGGTGCCCATGGTGACCCCGTGGTCCACCAACCCCGACACCACCAAGGACCGCCCCTGGGTGTTCCGCGCCTGCTTCCTGGATCCCTTCCAGGGTCCCGTGGCCGTGAACTTCGCTTCCAAGCAGTTCGGCGCCAAGACCGCTGCGGTCATCTTCGACATCGCCAACGACTACTCCAAGGGCCTGGC
>DIVX01000097.1:197-19200 GCA_002422505.1 Desulfovibrio sp. UBA6121 | reverse complement strand
GTTCCACAGACGTCACCTGCCGGTAACCACGGCAGGGGCGCAGCATGCTAGCCTTCCCTCCAACACGCCGGAGCGCCCCGCCTGAATACGCATGCGGCGCGCCCGCCACACCCAAGCCATCACACTTGAGGAGGACGCCATGCAGAGGAACCTTCGCCAGCAGTTGGTCAACGCCCTGAGCAACCTGATTCCCCCCGCCTGCCCGGACCCCGACATGGATGACACGCCCCGCCTGGACGCCTGCGCCGATGAGAACGAGTACGCCTCCCGCGTGGTGGAGGTTGGCATGCAGCTGGCCCTGCGCCGCCGCATGGAGACCCGCCGCGCCGAGATCGAAGAAGCCATAACCCGCATGGACACCGGCGAATACGGCGTGTGCGAGGACTGCGGCGACGACATCGCCCTGGCCCGGCTTTTGGCCAACCCCACGGCCCGCTTGTGCGTGCACTGCCAGGCCGACCGCGAAAGCGCGCCCTACCGCCGCTGCGCCTAGGGCGCGGCCCACGCAAACCAAAGGAGCCCCCATGACCGGAAGCGGCAGCGCCAGTCCCTCCGTCAGCTCAGCCTTCAAAATAGACCTGCACGTGCATTCGCGCCACTCCACGCGGCCCTCCCAGTGGGTGCTCCAGCGCATGGGCTGCCCGGAAAGCTTCACCCGTCCGCGCATGATCTATGACATCGCCCGGGCGCGCGGCATGGACCTCGTCACCATCACCGACCACAACACCATCGCCGGGGCGCTGGAAATCGCCCACCTGCCCGGGGCCTTCGTCAGCGAGGAAATAACCGCCTACTTCCCGGAGGACCGCTGCAAGCTCCACGTGCTGGCCTATGGCATCACCGAGGCCCAGCACGCCGACTTCCAGCGCCTGCGCGAGAACGTGTTTGACCTGGCGCCCTACCTGCGCGCCCAGGGCATTGCCCACGTGCTGGCCCACCCGCTCTTCGCCGTGAACGGCAAGCTCACCCCGGAGCACTTCGAGCGCGCGCTGCTGCTCTTCAACACCCTGGAGCTCAACGGCTCGCGCGACGGCTTTCAGAACAGAACCCTGCGGCAGATTGCGGGCGCGCTGACGCGCGAAACCATGGAACGCCTGGCGAACAAGCACGGCATAGAGCCCTTTGGCGAAACGCCCTGGCGCAAGGCCCTGGTGGCCGGCAGCGACGACCACTCGTCCCTTGGCATTGCCCGCATGCACACGCGCTTTCCCGGCCCGGCCAGCGTAAGCGCCGTGCTCACGGGAATTCCCGCCGGGCTGGGCCAGGTGCTGGGCGAACCCGCCACCCCCTGGAACATGGCCCACAACCTGTGCGGCATTGCCTACCAGTTCTACAAGAGCCGCAAGAGCCGCCTGCCGGAAAGCCACATCTGCGTGCGCTTCGCCGAGGCCCTGCTGGACCCCGCAGCGCCGCGCAAGAAGGGCCTGCGCCCCATGCTGCGCTCTTTTTCCGACCGCGCCCGGCTGGGGCTGTACGCCCTGGCGGCGGACAAATCCTCCACCAGCGCCATGCTCCTGGCCGAGGCCAGCGCCGTCATCCGCGCCGACGCCAACATGACCGACACCGCGCGCGGCCGCAACACCCTGGCCCCGCCGGAAGACACCTGGCGCAGGTTCGTGTCCCGCGTGTCGGACAGGATGCTGGCGCGCTTCGCCGGGCGCACCTTGTCCGCCGTCAAGGGGGCGGATGTCTTCGGCCTGTTCCACGAGGTGGCCCAGGCAGCCTCGCTCTACGCCATGCTCTCGCCCTTCTTCCTTTCCTGCGAACTCTTCGCCGCGGAGCGCGCCTTTGCCCGCAAATGCCTGGACGCCTTCGGCCTTGCCCCGGCGCAGCCCCGCAGCTCCGGCCTCAAAATCGCCCACTTCACCGATACCTTCGCCGAGGTCAACGGCGTGGCGCGCACCATCCAGCAGCAGGTGGCCCTGGCCGCCAAGCACGGCAAAGACATGACCGTGGTCACCTGCGGCGAGGGCCTCACGCGCGACGACATCGGCAAGGGCGCGGCGCGCTTCGCCCCGGTGGGCTCCTTCAACCTGCCGGAGTACCCGGAAATAACCTTGCATTACCCGCCGTTCCTCAAACTGCTGGCCTGGTGCGCGGAGCAGGACTTCGACTGCATCCTGACCGCCACCCCCGGCCCCATGGGCCTGGCCGGGCTGGCCATCGCCCGCATCCTGAAAATTCCGGTGCACGGCACCTACCACACCGCCTTCCCGCAGTACGTGCGCATGTTCACGGAGGACCCGGCCATGGAGGACGCCGCCTGGCGCTACATGCGCTGGTTCTACGGGCAGATGGACACCATCTACGCCCCCAGCCGCTCCACGGCCCAGGACCTGGCCGAGCGCGGCATAGGGGCCGAGCGCATCGTGGTGCACCCGCGCGGGGTGGACGCCGAGCGCTTCCACCCGGACGACCAGGGCCGCTTCTTCCAGGCCCTGGGCCTGGCGCGGCAATTCAAGATCCTCTACGTGGGGCGCGTTTCACGCGAGAAGAGCCTGGACGTTCTGGCCCAGGCCTTTCGCCAGGTGCACGCCCACAGGCCCGATGCCCGGCTGGTGGTGGTGGGCGACGGCCCCTACCTTGAGGAAATGCGCGCCCAGACCGCCGACCTGCCCGTGGTCTTCACCGGCTATCTGCAGGGCGAGGCCCTGACCAGCGCTTACGCCGGGGCCGATCTCTTTGTGTTCCCCAGCGCTACGGACACCTTTGGCAACGTGGTGCTGGAGGCCCAGGCCAGCGGCCTGCCGGTGGTCGTCACCAGCTCCGGCGGCCCGCGCGAGGCCATGCAGCCCGGCCGCACCGGGCTTGTGGTGGCCCCCTACGACGCCGAAGCACTGGCAATGAGCGTGCTGGACCTGATGCTTGACCGCGAACGCCTGGGACGCATGGCCACCCTGGCGCGGCAGCACGCAGCCCGCACCTCCTTTGACCAGGCCTTCCTGCGCACCTGGGACATTTACGCCAGCATCGTCCACGGCGGAACAAAACAGCTCGGGCCGGACGCCCAAACGGACCCGACCGGCAAGGACCAGACAGGCAAAGACCAGGCAGGCAAGGCCGGGCTGCCCGGCCAAATCGAAGCCCCGCACGCCCCCGGCCTGCACGGGCATGAACACGGCCAGCACGATGATCTGCACGATGATCTGCACGATGATCTGCACGACGATCTGCACGACGATCTGCACGAACCCGATCCGGGTCTGACGCCCACCCACAGCAGGGGCCAGGCCCGCGCGGCATAAGCGCTCCGCCCTCCCGCAACCGTTCCTTCTACATCCCCCTCCACTCCCGCCCCGTTTCCGCCCCGCCCCCGCCCTGGCAAAAGCCAGCACAGGCGGGGGCGGCAAGGCGCGGGCGCGCCGCTTCGCCCCATCAATCAGGGCTGCCGTGCCCCTGCCGCGCAACGCAAAACCCCCGCGCCAAGGCCGGAAGCCAAAGCGCGGGGACTTAAGGGAAACGTCGGGCTTGCGAGGCGGCTAGGCCTTGGAGCCGCCAGCCGGAGTTGCGCCGGGAGCGGCGGGCTTCTGGGCCGGGCTGGCCGCCGAGGAAACCGCCGAACTGGCTGCGGGGCTGATGACCTTCACCATCGGGGCGGGGGAAGAGGCGGCGGCGGGCGCGGCCTTCTTGTCGTCCACCTTCTGGTCTTCGGGCTTCTTCACCTCGGGCTTCTTCATCTCGGACTTCTGGTCGTGGCTCTTCTTGTCCTCGCCCTTGGCGTCTTTTTTATCGCTGGGTTTATCACTGGGCTTGTCGCTGGGTTTGTCGCTGGGCTTGGCGTCCTTCTTGTCGGCCTTGGGGTCGGCCTTGGGGGCCTCGGCGCTGATCTTGAGCTGGGACGGGTCGTCCTGCTCCTGGGCCAAACGCCAGGTCACCTCAAGGGAAAAGCGGGCCTTGTCCTTCTTCACGCGGGCTTCCACCTCCACCTCGGCCACTTCCGCCGGGGTCAAGGTCAGGGTCTCGCCGTCTTTTTCCACGGTGATGACGCCGCTCTTGAAGCCCTTGGCCAGGGCGGTAAGGTACTCGGCAACAGCCGCGCTCTCCATCGTCGCCTTCATTTCAATCTTGTCCTTGTCCATTGCGACCTCCGTGTATTGGTTCGGTTGTGTGGAAATAACTTCGGGCCGTTACGCAAGGGAAAGCAGAATGGGCACCAGGAAGCGGTCGTCTATCTCCGGGCTGTGGCCATAGCCGATGAGCGGGCAGTCGATGACCTCCACGCCCAGGTTGCGGATGCGCGCCAGGTCGAGCCCGCCCGGATACTGGCCGTGCTCCTGGTCCACCAGCACGAAGTGCAGCACGTCGGACAGGCGTATGCCCGGCGCATCGGCCATGAGCACCTGGCCCAGGCGCTCCACCTGGTCGGCCACGCTCAGGCCCAGGCACTCCGGGTCCGTCCCGGTGGAGGGCACGTAGATCTTGGGACAGGCTGCCTGGCTGACCGCCTGGCCCACCCCGCGCGGCAGCAGGTTGGCCAGCACGCTGGAGTGGAAGCTGCCCATGGGGTAGCAGATGAGCTCCGCCCCGAGAATGAGGCTGCGCATTTTGTCGCGGATAGGCTGGTCCACGGCGCGGCCGGTTTCATCGGACAAATACAGCCGGGTGATGGGCGAGGCGAGGTGCGCCGTTTCCTTGCCGGTGAGCTTGTGCTGGCCCACCACCAGGGAGCCGTCGGCCAGTTCCGCCGCAAGCTGCAGGTGCTTGTTCACCACTGGCCGCACCGTGCCGCGCACCTGCACCAGGTTGGAAAACATAAAGATCACCGGGTCCAGGTGCCTGCGGTTGGCCAGGTAGCCCCCGGCCAGCACCAGGTTGCCTATGCTCGCCCCGCGCAGGTCGAAGTCCTCGGGCATGTTCTGCTGGAACATGGCCAAGTGGTTGCGCACTATCTTGCGCATGGGGTCGGGTATGCAGGCCACCAGCGGGTGCTTGCCGCGCACCATCTGGTCCAGGCTCTGGCGCAGGGGCTCCTGCGCGGCCCGCGTCAGGCCTGCCTCGCCCGTGGGCAGCGCGGCAAGGCGGTGGGCGAACAGGGCGAAGATCTCCGGGTTGCCGCGCAGGCTCTGATCGGCCAGGGCCATCAGCCGGTTTCTTATGTCGCCCACGGCGGGCATGTTGAAAGCGCGCCGCAGCTTGGCCGAGCTGCCGCCGGAGTCGAACGGGGTGATGACATGCACGGAATTGTGCGTGTAGTTCACCAGCCGGGCGCTGGCCCGCTTAAGCGCCGTGCCCCCGCTGAAGAACAGCACCTTGGGCCCCAGCTCCGGGCATTTCTCCAGCCGCGCAAGGGCCATGTGATTGGGAATCTCGATCTCTCGCCGTATCCAGGTCTTTGCCACGTGTGTCGCGCTCCTTGGCGTGGTGCTAGCCATGAACCAGGTATTCGATGCAGAAGTCCGCAGCGCGGTCGAAATCCACCCCGCCGGAAATCTCGATCATGTCGCAGCGCGAGAGCAGCCCGGCATAGGCCGCCGCGTCCGGGTCGCGCCAGGAGGCGTCGCCGCTCAGCGGCAGGGAGAAGAGCCCCGCAGCCTTCATGAACGCTGGCAGCAGGTCCGGTCTTTCGGCCGCCTTGACGAAGCGGATGGACGTTTCCCCGCCGCCGCGCCGCCAGTTGAGCACCACCAGGCCGTGCATGGGCGCCTGGAGCACAAAGCGCCCCTCGCCGAAGCACTTGTCCAGGAACACGTCGTACTTGTGCTCCAACTGCCACAGTTCGTCCGCGTCCAGCTCCAGAAAGCGTTCGCGGTCCTGCTGGGGCACCACCTCGGCCAGGTCCGGGTTGTTCAGGGCCGTGCCGGGGTTGATGCGCGGCAGCTTGGGCACGCCGCACATGCGCAGGCCCGCACCAGAGGAATCAGACGAGCCAGACGTGTTCACAGGCTCGGCCAGCAGGCGGTCGTTGCTCACAAACAGCGCCCCCCGGCTCATGACATGCATGGCCAGCGTGCTTTTGCCCGCGCCGGAAAAACCGCACAGGGCCAGGCCGCGCAGCCGCCCCCCGCTGGGGTCGGCCATCAGGTGGGCCACCGCCGCCGCATGCCCCAAAAAGCAGCCCTGGTGCAGCTTGTATTCTATGTAGCGGTTGTTGATGAAGTTCACCACCTGATTGGCGTTTGCCAGGCAGGGGCCAAGGGCCAGATTGCTGCCGTGGCCAAACAAAAACACCATGCCGGTGAGGGTTTTGCGCACCAGCCGCCCGCCGGGCACATCGGCGTATTCCTCCTTCACGCGGGCCTTGCCGGGTTCCGGCTCCTTGGCGGTAAGCTCCAAGGGAATCTCCGGGGCCGGGCCCTCCAGAGCGGTCAGCGTCACCTGCGCCGGGCCGGGCTGGGCCACAAAGCCGCCAAAGTAGGCGTCCAGCTCGGCCAGCAGGGCCTGGGAGTTGGAGCGCACCTCCAGGCGGCAATCGCCCAGGTCCAGGTGCAGGGAATGCGGGGCCGGGGCGCTGCCGCCCAGCATCTCCGCCAGGGTGCTCATGACATATCCGTGCCGACTCATTTGATGACCCTCCTGGCGGCATAGTCCGCGTAGAGTTTTGCCGCGTCGATGCCCCTGGCTTCCTGAATGCCCCGGAAGCCGCCGAAGGCCGACACCTCGAACACCTGCGGACCGTCATCGGTCAGGGCCACGTCCACGCAGGTGAAATCCAGCCGGAAGAGATTCTGGGCGCGCCAGGCCAGGTTGATGATCTCCTGGGGCGGGTCGAAGGGGGCGTACTTGCCGCCCGCCTCGGTGGTGGTGTTCCACGCGCCGGGTTTGCGGCAGCGCGCGTAGGTGGTCAGGTAGTCGCCCCCCAGAAACACGATGCCAAGGTCGCGCTCGCCCAGGGCTATGGTTTTCTGGATGTAGAAGAAGCCCTGGGCCGCGCGGTATTCCTCCAACTGGCGGCGCAGCTCCGGTCCGGGCTTGAGCAGGCGCATGCCGCGCGCCTTGGTGGAGAACAGCGGCTTCAAAATGGCCTCGCCGTAGCGTTCCACGGCCTCTTGCGCGCCGTCGATGTCCTCCGTTACCGTGGTAGGCGGCATGGGCACGCCGCCAAGGGCCAGGGTGGTGGTGCAGGAAAGCCGGTCCAAAAGGCCCATCACCGCGCCAGGGCGAGAGAACATGCGCACGCCCCGCCCTTCCAGAAAGCGCAGCATCTCCAGGCGGTCCAAAAGTCCCGGCGAATACTCCGGCCCCAGTTTTTTGAGCAGCAGCCCGGCGCACTGCGACAGGTCGTGTCCTTCGTACATGGCCCGGCCAGTGGCCAGGTCCAGGCTCACGCGCTCAAGTTCTATGAGCAGGGGTTCTTCGCCGCAGGCCTCGGCCGCGCGCCGGGCCAGCAGTTCGGAGGACCAGCCCCCGCGCACGCCGACCACCCCCAGGCGGGGCGTGCCGTATTTCGAATGTTCGGTCATCAGCGCCTTCCTGTCAGGAAAAGAGCACGCGCTCCGGCAGCACAAAGTCCTGCCAGGGGCGGCCCCTGTGTTCGGCCACGCGTTCCATGAGGTAATGCGCCCGCTGGCACATGCCGCGTGAAAAGGCCGGGTTGAGTTCAAAGCGGGTGGAGGTGAACAGCGAACGCGCCACGGCCAGGGCCATGCGCGCCTCGAAGGTGGCGTCGCCCGCATCCCGGGCGAAGTTCCGGGCAAAGGCCAGAAACTCGGCCATTATCCAGTGGATGCGCGAGCGCAGGTGTTCTTCGAACACCGGCATGCGGTAGTTCGAAACCAGGAAAACCGAGACGTCCTGCACGTAGTCGAACTGGCGCGAGCGGTGCACGTCCAGGTAGTGCAGACGCTGGGTCTGGTGGTTGTACACCATGTTGTTCACGTTGAAGTCGCCGTGGATGAGCACCGAGAAGGGCGCGAAGAGCTCCTTCTCCGCCTGGCTGCAGTCCTCCAGCAGTTCCGTCGTGCCGGGAACCCGGTGTCCGCACAGGCATTTTTCCGGGCGGATGAAGCCGGGGTGGATCTGCAGCACGGCGTCCATGCGCGAGGAAAGCTGGGAGATGAAGGCGGCGGGCACCTCCACGCGGGAGCGTGTGGTCTCCCAAATGTCCTGCACGGTCTGGGTCATAATGAACAGGGCGTTCTGCAGCACGTCTTCGCCTGCGGTCAGCAGCACCTCGTCCAGGTTGCAGCCCGGCAAGAACTCCACCAGCAGCGAGGCCTTGTCGCCGTCCTCGTGGTAGCCGAACACCCCGGCCACCAGGCCAGGGTAGGTCTCGGCCCAAAGCTCCAGTCCGGCTTTCTCGGCCTCAATCTTGGCGCGGGCGCCTTCCTTGTAGATGCTGCCCAGGGGATCCACGCCTGGGCCGCCGGTGTCGCCCTCGCGCAGGAAGGGCTTGGAATCCACCCGGCCAATGCGGCAGCCGCTGCGCGTGCCCCAAATGGCCTTGAAGTCCACGCTGTTGAGCCCGCCGGAAAAGCCCGTTTTGGTAAGGGTTTGCTGCAGGGCCTCGAACTGCTCTATCTTGATGCGCTCGCCCAGGATGGAGAAGATGAGCGCCTCGCCCACGTTCAGAAGCGAATCGCCTATGCGCTCCAGATAGCGGAAGATGAACAGCACGGTGATGAGATTCTGCACGTTCTTGCCCGTGCGCAGTTCGCACATGATGCGGTCGAACCCGACCTTGTACAGGCGGTCCAGACCGTATTCGGCCCGGCACACGGAAAGCGCGCCGGAGATATCGGCCTGCTGGAAGGCGGGCAGCACACGGGCCAGGCAGGTCTCTATCTCCGCAAACATCTCGCGGTAGGCGTAGGAGTGCAAAAAAGCGTGGTCCGTCAGGTAGTTGGTTTGCTGTACGATGTTCACGCAGAAGTCGGCCACGCGCTCCATGTTCACGCACATGACCTGGATGGCGCGCACGCGGTTGCTCCGGGCCTTGTCCAGGCCGCGTCCGTCCTGGTGCTCATGAAAATGGCCGTAGCACTTGTTTTCTATGACGGTCTTGAGGTTGTCGATGTAGTCGTCGCGCCCGACGATATGGTCGTAGAGCGCGTGGCTGGGCGAATCCAGGAAGTTCAGGGTGGCGCGGGCTTGGCGCTCCACCTCGGCCACCATGAAGGTGAAATTCTCTTCCAGTCCTTCGAAAGTAACCATGGGGCGGCGGCCTACGATTCCACGCGGATGGCGCGGTCGCCCGCCGCGATGGCGGTCTTGGCGTCCTTCCAGGAGATCTTGATGGTCATCTTGCTCTCGCCGTCCTTGCGCTTGGCCTTAACGCCAAAGCTCACCAGACTGCCAGGGGTCAGGGTTATCTCCTCAGACTCGCTGCGCAGCACCACGCGCCCCTTGCCAAAGCCCTCGGTGAGGGCGGCCAGAAAGGCCTGGATGCTCTTCTCGTCCTGCACGGAATCGAACTCGAACTTGCCGTCGCTTGGCATATGCCTTCTCCTTGCTTGGTTTTGCGCCTAGGCCGAAAGCCGGGCGGAGTATTCGTTGATGACGCAGGCGCGGTCCATGCCGGAGGCCAGCAGGCGCTTGCGTATGCCGATGTCGTCCCAGGCGGGCTGCACGCCTATCTCGCGCAGCACCTTGTCCGAGCGTTGGTCCGGGTTGCGCAGCTTCTCGCTCATGTGGGTGTCGTCGCCCATGAAGACCAGCTGCCGGCGCTCGGTCCAGCCCTTGCGGTTCTTGCGCGCCAGGGTGTCGATGAGAAACTCGGTGTAGCGCTGGGACTGCGGATTCCAGACCTCGTAGCCGTCCACGTCGTAGTCTGCCAGCAGGATGGGCCAGAACTGCTCCGGGTGGGGAATGACGATGCCCGCCCCGAAGCCGCGCGCTTCCTCAATGACCTCCGTGGCGCGGTAGAAGTACTGCATGGGGAACTGGGCCTTTACGCGCAGCTTTACCGACTGGGCGAAGGCCTGCACGCGGGTGACCAGGCGGTCGCCGTAGCGCGGACGCTGGGCGTCCAGAAAGCCGCGCACCAGCTTGTTCTTAAGGGTCTCCAGGGGCACGTCGCCCTGCTTGCGCTCCAGAAGCGCCAGCAGCTTGAGGGCATGGATGCGGGCAAAGCGCAGGGTCTCCTCCGCAGCGCCCGTATCCGCCGCCACGGCGGCAAGCCGGGCTTCGTCACGTCCGGCCAGCACATGCAGAAACTCGAACAGCTGGGAAGAACGATAGCGGGCCGTGTGGGCCAGCATGGATTTGAGCACCCCGGCCTTGTCCTCGCGCTCCGCCCGGAAGTGGATCAAGAGCTGCACCTTCTGGTTGAAGCCGCTGGAGTAGCAGTCCACCTCCACCCCGGAGTACTCGCCGTAGGTGGTGATCTCGTTGTGCTGGGTGGGAATGATGAGGCTTTGCGCGCAGGCCGGGAAGGTGGCCTCGATGCGCGTTTTGATGAGCCCCATGGGCACGAACTCCGGGTGCCAGTGCACGGCCAGCACGCGCTCCTGCCGGGGCAGCACCTCCGCCGGGGCGGCAATGCGCGCCTCCTCCTCCGGTGTCAGCCTGGTGCAGGTGATCGCCGCGAAGGCGCGTTCATCCTCCTGCGTGGGCTCCGGGGAAAGCCCGGCCATGTCCGCCGGGGCTTCCGCCTCTGTCTTGCCGGGTCGAAGAACGGCGGTCTTGTGCTGCTTCATCACGCTTTCGCCCCCCTTGCTACTTCGCCACCGCGTGGCAAGACTTTTTGGAGGCGTTCAAAGCGTCCAGCGCCTGGGAAAGCGCGGCGCGGTCCTTGTTGTCGTAGGCGGCCTTGAAGCTGTTCAAAATCTCCAGGTAGGGGCCGTAGTCCGCGCCGCCCCGGTCCGGGTGGGCGCACATGGCCAGCGAGTCCTTGAGGAAGGCGTCCACCACCTCCGCCGGGGGCAGAATGAGCGCCGCCGTGCTGTGCTGCAAAAACTTGAAGCTGGTCTTCATGCGCTTCTTGATGGCCTTGTAGGTGCCGCCGCCGGGCTCCAGCGCCGCTTCCTCGCCGGGCTGGGCCACGCCCTTGGCCTTGAGCTTCAGTTCGGCCATGCCGCCCAGCTGCTTGATGGAAAGCTCAAGCTTGGTGCAGCACTCCAGGTGCGGGGCGAAGGCCTTCAAGGCCTCCGGCTCTATGGCGTGGCGAAAGCCGCCCGCCAGGGCCTTGAGCAGTACGGAAACCTCATCGGCCTGCAGGATGATCTCGATCTTCGTGTCGCTTTGTCCCATGGTTCGCTCCTTGGTGGTTGTGTGCGCACCCAACGACTAGCCCAAGACGGGCGCGGCTTGGTTACAGGGGTGTCACAACGGGGTGAAGGTCTGCCGCGCGCAATTGTTACGCCGCGTGGGGGGAAGCCAGGCGCGCGCCCGTGTGGCGCAGCAGAAAGCGGCGCGCGTTCTCCGAGCCCATGAAACGCGCCAGGGTGCGCTCGTCGGTTAGGGCCAGGTCCACGCAGATAAGCCCGTCCAGGCAGCCGCCGAAGTCCGGGTCGAAGTTGAAGGCGGCGATGCGCCCGCCAAGCTTGAGGTACTGCCGCAGCAACACCGGCACGCCCCGGCCCTCCTCCACCTCGGCCACCAGGTCGTTCAGGTCGCCGGGATCGCGGAACACGGCCTCGGGCACGCAAAGATCCAGCCGCTTGAGCTGGCCCTCGCGCGGGGCGCGGGTGGGCCGCACCAGCCGGGCCAGGCCGGAATCGAAGCTGTGACGGCGCAAGAAGCGCATCATCAGCTCCCGCGCCAGCTGGCTGTAATCGCCGGAGATGCTGACGCAGCCGAAGAGCACGCGGTAGCGCGGATTGCGCGAAACATACTCCGCCAGGGCCTTCCACATGAGCAACAGCGGCTGGTAGGACTTCTGGTAGCGCGGCCGCACAAAGGAGCGCCCCAGCTCCAGGGCGGGATCAAGCCGCTGCCAAAAGGCCGCCTTGATGCGGAACTGGCTTGCGGTGTACAGCCCGGCCGGGCCATGCTGGGGCAAGAGCTCGTCTGTTCCGGCGAAGCGGTAGGCTCCGGCAAGCTCCTGGTCCGCCACGTTCCACAAGATGAGATGCCGGTAGCGGGCGTCGTAGTCGTCGGTATCCAGCGGCTGGCCCGTGCCCTCGCCCACGCGGCGGAAGGTGCTTTCGCGCAGGCGGGCCACCTCGTGCATGAGGGCCGGAATCTCCCCGGCCCGCGCCTCGAAGACCAGAAAGGGCGCGCTCTGCACCAGAATCTGCTCCGGCCGCAGGGCGTCGATCTCGGCTAGTCGCTGCTCCCTGGGGCGCGGCGCGGCCAGGGCCCGTTGCGCGCGCGCCGTGGTGCGCGGCGCGGCAGACTGGCGTACGGCCTGGCCTTTGTTGCGCAGCAGGTGGCAGCGAAAGCGCATGTATGCCGAGGCCTCCTCGTCCGTGGCGAAGGCGGCCAGCTTTTCCGGCGCAATGGGCGCGCCCATGCTCAGGCGCAGGGCGTGGCCGCAGCGGCCCAGGTTCTCCCGCGGCAAAAGCAGGGTGCGTAGGCGCGGGTGCACCAGCCCGGCGGCCTGGAACAGCGCGCCGTTGCGTCCCTCAAAAAACACCGGCAGCACCGGCGTGGCGGCCTTGCGCACCAGCCGCGCCACGCCGCTTTGCCAGGGCGGATCGGCCACCATGCGCCTTTTGAGCGCCAGGCTGGAAACCTCCCCGGCCGGGAAGGCCACGATGACCCCGCCCTTTTTGAGCCAGGCCAGGGCGGCGCGCAGGCCCGCCATGTTGCGCGTTTTGGCCCCGCGCCCGCCAAAGGCGTCTATTTCTATGAGCAGGGGCCGCATTTCTGGAATGGCGGAAAGCAAATGATTGGCCAGGATCTTCACGTCCGGGCGCACGGAGGCCAGGAGCCGCGCCAGCACCAGGCCCTCCACCACGCCGAAGGGATGGTTGGAGACCACCATGAGCGGGCCGGTCTGCGGCACGTTCTTCAGGTCGGCGGGGTCGATGTCGGTGCCCACGCGCAGCTCCAGCAGGGCGCGGGAAAGAAAATCCCGCGCCTCGGCCTGGGGGTCCGGCTCGCCCGGAGGCGGCGGCGTTCCGCCCTGGGCGGGGTTGTGCGCGCGGGCGTACATGGTGTTCAGGGTGTCCAGGCGCAGCATTTTGGTAAGCGGCTTGCGCAGGGCGGTAAGCAGGGCGTTTTTGAAGGCGCTGTCGGCTGTGGGGGTGAACTGGAAGGGCATTTCCGGGCTGGGCCTGGGTTCAGGCATGTGCGGCTCCCTTGCGTTTCAGGTTGCGAACGCCGCAGTGGTCGTCCGCCATGGCGCAGTGGTACGCGCCCGCAAGGTCGCAAGGGTGACCGCCCGGTGACGGACGTGTGAAAAATGCCCGGAGCGGAAACTTCCGGCGGATGTTTTTCTGCTTGCTTTTTCCGCCCCTTCGGGTCAGAGGCAGCGGCGCGCGTCTTTATTCCCTTGACCGCGCCGCCCGGCCTTTTTAGAAGAACGGGATTTGTTCCGCTCACCGCCCAACCACAAGGAGAAGCCCATGGCCGTTCACGTGGCCCAGCACCCCCTGGTCAAGCACAAGCTCGGCCTTTTGCGCAAGCACGACATCACCACCAGCCTGTTCCGCGATGTGACCAAGGAGCTGGCCCGCCTGCTGACCTACGAGGCCACCAAGGATCTTGAGGTCGAGAAGAAGACCATCAAGGGCTGGGCGGGCGAGGTGGAGATCGAGCGCATCAAGGGCAAGAAGATNNCATGATGGACGGCGTGCTGGACATGGTGCCCGGCGCCAAGGTGAGCGTGGTGGGCTTTTACCGCAACGAGGAAACCCTCAAACCCGTAAAATATTACGTCAAGCTCGCCAGGGACATCAAGGCGCGCATGGCCATCATCCTGGACCCCATGCTGGCCACCGGCGGCACGCTGGAAGCCACCATCGAACTGCTGAAGGCCGCAGGCTGCACGCAGATTCGCGGCCTGTTCCTGGTGGCCGCGCCGGAAGGCATCAAGCGCATTCAAGACAAGCACCCGGACGTGGACATCTACTGCGCCGGGGTGGACGAACGCCTGAACGAGAAGGGCTACATCCTTCCCGGCCTGGGCGATGCGGGCGACAAAATCTTCGGCACCAAATAGGCACACCACGGGGGCGGCAACGCCCCCTTTTTTCGGCCCGGAAGCAAGCCCCAAACGCCAGCCTCCAAGGCGCGCGCGGGCAAACGGTCAACGGAACCTGCCGCGAGGTTCGAGAACCACCACAAGGGAGCAGCGCAATGCGAAGAAAGGTCATTCAGGTTGAGCAGAAGGTTCCGTTCCTGCAGGGAATCCCCCTGAGTTTCCAGCATCTGTTCGCCATGTTCGGCGCCAGCGTGCTCGTGCCCACCCTGTTCAAGATCGATCCGGCCATCGTGCTGCTCATGAACGGCATCGGCACCCTGATCTACCTGTTCCTGTGCAAGGGCAAGGCCCCGGCCTTCCTGGGCTCCAGCTTCGCCTTTCTTTCCCCGGTGTTTGTGGTGCTCGGCGCAGACAAAGCCTTCTGGGGCGCGAACTACTCCTACGCCCTGGGCGGCTTCATCGCTGCGGGCCTGGTGTTCGTCGCCGTGGCGCTCATCATCTGGCGCTTCGGCTCGCAGTGGATCAGCGTGGTGCTGCCCCCGGCCACCATGGGTCCCATCGTGGCGCTCATCGGCCTGGAGCTGGCCAGCGTGGCCACCGGCATGGCGGGCATAATGCCCGATGCCAAAACCGGCGCCTACGACACCAACGCCATCATCGTCTCGGTGGTGACGCTTCTGACCGTGGCCTTCGGCTCGGTGCTGTTCCGGGGCTTCATGGCCATCATCCCGGTGCTCATCGGCATCCTGGTGGGCTACGGCACCGCCATCGGCCTGGGCATGGTGAACATGGCCGGGGTGAGCGCCGCGCCCGTGCTGGCCATGCCCACCATCTACACGCCCATTTTCGACATCAACGCCGTGCTCATCATCCTGCCCGCCGCCCTGGTGGTCATCAGCGAGCACATTGGCCACCTGGTCGTAACCGGCAACATCATTGGCCGCGACCTGACCAAAGACCCCGGCCTGCACCGCTCGCTGATGGGCGACGGCGTGTCCACCGTGCTCTCCGGCTTTTGCGGCTCCGTGCCCACCACCACCTACGGCGAGAACATCGGCGTCATGGCCATTACCCGCGTGTACTCCGTGTGGGTCATCGGCGGGGCCGCCGTCATCTCCATCTGCCTCGCCTTCGTGGGCAAGCTCTCGGCCTTCATCCAGTCCATCCCCGCAGCCGTCATGGGCGGCGTGTGCATCCTGCTCTTCGGCGTCATCGCCGCCTCGGGCATCCGCATGCTGGTGGAGGCCAAGGTGGACTACTCCAAGCCCGTGAACCTCTCCCTCACCGCCATCACCCTCATCGTGGGCATCAGCGGCGCAGCCATCAAGATCGGCAACGTGCAGCTCAAGGGCATGGCCCTGGCCACGGTGGTCGGCATGGCGCTGTCGCTGGTGTTCCGCATGCTGGAAAAGTCTGGCCTGACCAACGAGCAGACGGACTTATAACGACGAGGGGAAGAGAGAATAATTTCCGGTGGGGAATGATTCCCCCCCCGGCCCCCCCTCATGGCACATCGAAAGGCCCCGGTTCGAGCAGACGCTTGAACCGGGGCCTTTCAACGTGTGGAGGTTTGAAGCAATGGCGCTGTCTCGTCCGCGCAGGCGCAGTTGGCCCTACCGATTTCCGCCGTTTTGCGGAGAGGCCGCGTACATGCTCTCCGCGTTGCGCAGCTCCGTGTACACCTCCGGCAGCAAGGGGTAGTCCCAGGAACCGCTCCGATATTCAATGCTGCCCCCGAAGCCGGTTTTGAACCTGTAAAGGCCGTGGAACGGGTGGGACGGGTCGTCCGTGGGCGAGACTGCGCCCAGTTCGTACCGCAGACAGCCCCGTTCACGCGCCAGCAGCATGCCGGTCCAGTGCATGAGGCTGGAGGCCATGAGGTTGCGCTTGGTGTTGGAGGAGGCTCCATACAGGAAGTTTGCCGACTCGCCCGCAATGCCGACAATTGCGCCGGAAAGGGTATCTGCCCCATGTTTGGTGAGCAGAAAGAGCAGTTCCGAATGCCCCGGCGTGGAGACGAGGCATTGGAACATCGCAATAAAATGCTTCATGCCACAGGGGCTAAAGCCGTTGCGAAGCGCGGTTTGCTGGTACAAAGCATAGAACGTGGGCAGGTCGTGCGCGCTTCCCTCGCACACGCGCACCCCTTTGCGTAGCGCAAGCCTGATGTTGTACCGCGTCTTGGGCTTCATGCGTTTGAGCATGTCGTTTTCGCTCCCGGCAAGGTCCACCACCAGTGAACTGGCCACGGTCATGTCCTCCGGCGCTTTTTTGAGGTTCCAGAACCGGGTGCCCATGTTCATGCGCAACTCGCGCAGCCTCGGTACAGGATACGCGTCCCAGCCGCCCTGCTTCATTTCCCCCGCATAGGGAGAGAGCCAGGGCAAATCGTAGCGGATGAAAGCCACTTCCGGCCCCAGTTTTTTGGAAAGGGCCATGGAAAAGTCCTCCAGGAAAGCGCCATATTCATCCTCCGGGGGCGAATGCTCCGGCCCTTGGGGCACCACGGCGATGCTGTACTTTCCGATTGTCTTCAGCAGCACCAGAACGTCTTTCTCCGGCCCGGCGGTGGGGATGTCGAAGGCGTGGGGTCTAAGCCCCAGGCGGGCCTTCACCCGCGCCCAGAAGGAGGTTTGAAACAAGATGTCCGTTGGCAGCAATGCGGCCATGGCCTTGGAGACGATATCCATGACGATGCCCTCCCATCGTAAAGAGGTTTCGCGCCCCGGCCTCCGGTCTTTATGCTCCCCCTTGGGCGCAAAAGGGGCGGGGGCGATGTTTGCCGCTGGCTTTCTCTCAGCTCAAGGGGCGGCACTTGGGACGTGCACGCCTGCACGGTCGCCAGGCGCGCTCCAGCAGGCCCAGGGGTTTGCTGCTTGCGCAAACAAAAAGCCCCACCTTCCGCCGTTCGGAAAAGTGGGGCCTTCATGCAGGCGTTACAATTCAATAGGACGCGCTACATGACAGCCCCTGTCGTCCGGGAGAGAACATGGTCCTCCCGCTGGACGTGACCGTACCCGGCGATGGCCGGAAACGGACGATTCTGGGACAGGCGAGGCAAAGCTCTCACAGGCGCTCCAATACGGGCAGAATTGTTGCTACAAATTTGAAGTATACAGGCATCACCCGAAAAATCAACCGTGCCGGAACCAGCCTGGGACCGAGCATTCCAGGGCCGCATTCCCCAAAGTGCAGCGGCCGACGCCTTTGCCGATGCTCCCATCTCCCCTACTCTTCCGCCTCTGGTCCCAGCGTTTGCGGCGCGCGCCCGGCGCGCAGCTCGGCATAGGCCTGGGCCAACCGCCGCTGCACGGCCTCCCAGCCGCCGGGAGCGTGCGGCAGGGTGCAGTTGGTGCAATCCTTCACCAGGCCGCGCCAGGTGGGGTTGCCGCCGCAATCCTTAAGGAAAAAGAGCGGGCAGTAGCAGAACAAGCAGTTGAACAGGGCGGGGTCCACGCCCTTGTGGCAGGGGAAGTATTCGCAGGCAACGTGCTGGTGGTGCTTGAAGCGCTCGCTCATGGCGCGGCCTTTGGCTCGAACTTTGGCTCGAACTTTGGCGCGGCCAGGGGCTGCACGAAGACGGTGCGCCGCCGGGGGCCGTCGAACTCGCACAGGTAGACCTTTTGCCAAGTGCCCAGGACCAGGCGGCCTCGGCTCACGGGGATAAACTGCGACGGACCCATGAGGCTGGTCTTGAGGTGCGCGTCGGAGTTGCCCTCCGCATGACGGAAAGCCGGGCTTTGCGGCACCAGCTGGCGCAGATGTCCGAGCATGTCGCGCTGCACGTCGGGGTCCGCGCCCTCGTTGATGGTGATGCCCGCAGTGGTGTGCGGCGAGTAGACCAGGAGCGCGCCCTCGTCGAGGCGGCACTCCTCCAGGGCTTGGTGGAGCTGAGGCGTAATGTCCACAAACTCCTCGCGCCGGGTGGTGGCGACGGCGAACTGCTGCATCAGGCGTCCTCTTTTGCGTGGCTGGGCGCTGCGGCGACGGGGGCGGAGGCTTCGCCGTCCGGCATTTGCGCGGCCTCGCGCCAGCCGTGGGTGAAGCTCGCATCGTAAAGCCTGGAGCGCGAGGCTTCGACCTCCAGGTTCTGGCCGGGCAGCACCAGAAACACGGTCTGCCGGGTAAAGCCGTGGCTGCGGGCGGTTTCCGCCGCATCGCACAGCCGGGTGCGCACCACCTCGCCGCCGGGCCAGCCCACCTTGTGGCCAAGCACCATGGCGGTTTCCGGCGGGTAGCCGCCTTCAAGCAGCTCGGCCTGCACGCGCTCCGGCTCGGACGCGGAAAGCAGCACGGCCATGGCCGCGCCGTGGGCGGCAAGGCCCGGCAACGCTTCCGACGCGGGCACAGGGGTGCGGCCGGAAAGCCGCGTGAGAATGAAGGTTTGCGGTCCGCCGGGCACGGTGAAGGAGACCTTGGCGGCGGCGGCGGCGGCAAAGGCGCTGGAAACGCCGGGCACCACGTCCCAGGCAATGCCCTCGGCATCGAGCAGGGCGGCCTGTTCGCGCACGGCGCCGTAGATGGAGGGCTCGCCGGTGTGCACGCGGGCGGCCAGCCCGCCGCCCAGCGCACAATCGCGCAGCAGGGCGTGAGTTTCGGCCAGCGAGAGCGGCGCGGAATCGATGACCGTAGCGCTCGGGCGGGCGCAAGCCAGCACCTCGCGCGGGACCAGGGACCCGGCGTAGACGATCACATCGGCCTGGCTGATGAGCCGCTGGCCCTTGACCGTGATGAGTTCCGGGTCGCCCGGCCCGGCTCCGATGAACCAGACCCGGCCTTGTGGCTGCGTGCTCACCCTGCCCCCTTGCGGCTTGGAAAAAAAAGGGAGGGCGCGCGGCCCTCCCCCAAGTGCTGTCGCTTCCTGGCTAGGCCTGGAGCTTGGCGTTGATGGCCTGGCCGACCTTCTTGCCCAGCTCGTAGCAGGCCTGGAAGGTGTCGTGGCCGGGCTTGTTCTTCACCTTCACGGCGGGCTCCACCATCTCCATGCCCATGCCGGAGAGGTGCTCGGTCAAGATCTTCACGCACTCGCCGCTCCAG